>CAZNMS010000160.1:0-4254 GCA_964573505.1 uncultured Planctomycetaceae bacterium
CCACCGACGAGACCGAGATACTCGGGATGCTCAGCAAACGCCTTCTTGTTCCGGCTGAGGATGCCGTCATACGCATGCCCCGTATGCAACTCGATGCCCTGCACCGCGCGGTTCTTCTCGCACCAATCGCGATACGGCTCCTTCGCGTAGTCCCATGCTCCGAAGCCGTACCAAATGCGGCGCGAGTGGTAGCTCGGCTTTTCGAAGGCCTCGACCGCGAGCGTCAGCTTCTGATCGTGAAGCTGAGGGATGACTTCCCATTTCGGTCCCGGAAAGAACTGTCGATAGCCGCAGCGCGACAGCACGTCCCAAACCGCATGCCGGACAGCAAGCTCGCTTGCCCCGACGATTCGCAGTCCATTTGCATGCGACTGCAGCACGTACTCCTCGCGCCGCGTTGCATCACGAGCATCAAGCTGCCCATCGAGTTTGAGCAGCGGAAAGTCGCTCACCACTCCGACCGCGATTCCGGTCGTGCCGGTGCCAGTTGTCACCTCGAACGTTGCTCCCGTCATGCGTTCGAGAAAGCTCGCGAGAGTCTTCGCATGCCCGCGCACCGAGTTGCTCGCCTCGTTGCAGACGACGATTGGCAATGCAGCTTTTCGTCCCTCGGCAAGCGTCACCGCATCCGCAGCCATTGAGAGCGACGTCAGCAGACTCAATCCGCAGAACATCGCGAGCGACATCAGACGTCGCGTGACCTGCTCGATCGAACTCGTACCGCGAGTCGCGAAAGCTCGATCGGCGAGCGAAGAGCAGCACATCAAACACGTGCGCAACGAGTCAATGAAAGTGCAATCCGAAGCGTCTTGCATGCGAGACCTCAGCAGGAGTGGCGTGAGAAGAGCACAACGTCCGTTTGTCGTCGCCGGTCATCTGAAGACGGTAACTCAGCGAACGCTCGAGACTCGGTCGATCGGTTTCGGCAGCGATCCTACGTGAAGTCGAAACGCCGAATGGAGTGACCCGACTCGAAACCAATGCGCGGCCCTCAATGACGACTCGGCAGCTCGCCCGAGCGCCGAGCTTCAAGCCGGCTGCAGTCCGTCATCAACGGAGTGAAGAGTTTGAGTTCCCCGTTTCAGCGCTCCTGAGGAACAAATCCGTTTTTGGGTACGACGGACTTGCAGTCCGTCGCGTCTCACAACATTCGACCGACTACAAGTCCGTCGTACCAGTGTTCCTCACCCATTGTGCCGGCCCGCCCGGTGAGGAACTTCTATCGGACGCCCGCTGCAGGATGTAATGCAACTGACACACCTTTGGATGAGAGATGACTCAACTCAGGCCGGCACTCGACCAACAAAACGCTCGACTCGGCGAGTCAAGCTACGGGATGGGGGCTCGGCACGGTGATGTTCTGCTTTCGGGCCTACGCAGGTTGATTCGCTGACTCAGGCGGGACCTGACGGGAAGCAAGAGCTTCCCGAAGGTGCGTTCTCAAGCGGAGCTTCGGAACGAGTGCGCTGCCCATTGGCAATGAGCCGCAAACCGTTCGGTTCCTTATCGAGCAATCCGAGCTGCTTGCGAGCTCGCGAGGCGCACGAGTCGGTCGGTTAGCGGGCCGACGTCGGCGAAGACTTGATCCGATGTTGCGAAGACGTCGGGAGCGATCGCTCCTCCGAACGCGATCCCGAACTCGTCGTGCAATTGCTGATTCGTCTTGCCGAACCATGCAGGATTGAGCTGCGGCTCAAGCACCGGGAAGACGACGGCGTCCGGTGACTGTAATGCAAAATACGCTCGCTGATTCTCGAACGGACCGAAGTCGAGCAGCACTGACATCGGCTCGAACACATTCTCGAACGAGCCTTTGTTCGGAACGTTGAAGCTCGTCAGCACGACATTGCGTTGCACGGCTCCGCGCAGTGCCGCAGCAGTCAGCGTCCCGAACGTGACGTTGCGGATTGTGTTCGCCAGCTCCGTGAAGCCGACCGGAGTGCCGTCGGACAGCGTCTGCTGAATCGACAAGTTTGTGATGCCGTCGATGTTGTTGAAGTAGCCGCCGACAACCGAGTTCACTCCGCGACGCGGCATCGTCAGCCCATACAAGAAGCCTTCGACGTGCAGGTTTTCGAAGTTCACTCCGGCGCTCTTGATATGTGCTTTGACGCCGTAGCCCGTCGGTCGAGTGATCCTGCCGATCACCGTCAGATTGCGAAGATCGGTCTGCGAGACGTAAGCGACCGCCACTCCCGTTCGCGAGTTCCATGCAGTGAGATTCTCAACAACGCTTTGCACGGCATGACGGGGACGTTCGAAGTCGACGTCAGGACGATAGTTGAAGTAGTCGAGATTGAATGCGATCTCGGAACCGTAAGCCTCGTTGTCATGAAAGTGCCGCACCGGCACGTCGTAGACTTCGGCATACAGAGCGTCCTTTGCGACCTCGGGGAATTCGAGGTTTGACGCCAAGAAGAGCGTGCCTTGATCAAAGGGAGCGTTGTCGTCTTGCAACTCCCACTCGGTGAGGGCTCGCGTATAGAGCGCGAGGCCATTGCCGGTCATTCCAGAAGCTGCGTTGTTCGTGACGGTGACGCCCGGGCCTTGAATCCAAAATCCGTCGCCCGAATGCCCGAAGTCCTGAATGTCGAGTCGGCTCTTGTAGTCGTCTCCGGACCCATGCCCGCGAATGGCCAGATTGCCGACGAACGAGCCGATCTCAATCCCTGACTCAGTCGCGAAGCCGGCACCGTCGACGTCATAGCTCACGTTGTCCGTGAAGTTCACATAGCTGCTGTGATTCGTGAAGCCCCATCCGGGACTATGCGCAACGACCGAACCATGAACGCGAGCTGCATGCCCGTCATTCACAACGCCGCCGCGATGAAAATGCAGCGCGTAGCGTCCACGAGGATTTGTTCCGGTCCCCTCAATGACGTGCCCGTGCTCATCGAAGAGCACATCGTTGATCGGCACCTTTTTGTCGGTGCGACCGAGATCAACGAACGCGGCGTACTCGATCTCAACGTCGTCCATATGCATCAGCATCACATGCCCTCGCCGATCGAGCTCCTTGCTCTCCGAGCGAATGACGGCGTTGCGCGTAAGGTTCGCCAAATGAATGTTGAGCGGTCGATCAACCGCGCGCGTCGTTGCCGGGAACGAGTGCGAGTAAGTCAGAGGTCGCACGAGCACCGCATCGCCATCAATGCCGAGCAGCGTGAGTTGCTCATCTTCAGACGCATTCAAGTTCGTACCGGCGAGAACGAGTTCATCGCCGATACGCCAATCGGTCGGCACTCCGCCATTGAGTCGAATGCGCGTCTGCCCCGCCCATGCGGCGCCGCGCACTGTTGAGAATGCCGTCTTCGCAGCGCCATGAATGGAGAACGTCGACTCCGCGAGCACGCCGCGACCGAGAGCGAAAACATCGTGCTCGCGATCAATGCTGCCGCGATCCGCAACGAGCAGCGTTGCCGTTACGTTCTGAGCGATCGGCTGAGCCGCCGAGCCCATTTCAAAGAGTCCGCCTTCATGCACGACTAAGGTGTCGACTGTCAGTTGTGTAGTGCGGTCAGTCGCGAAGTGTAATTCGCCCTCCACCATCAGCCCCGCAAGTCGCTCAGTGAAGACGCCGTCGATCGTCACTGAAACGCCGACTGGAATTTCTATGACATCGTCGGCTATCGGCAACGTGCCATTCTCCCAAACGGCGGGATCGGACCAATTACCGCTCGCGACAGCTAGTCGAGTGGCTTCACCCAACAATTCATCGAGCGCCGCATGACTATGCCCGGATGATTGCACTTCCGCCTTTGCGATCGGGATCTCTGCGTTCGACGCTTCAGACCGAGTGCGATCGCCGATGTCTTTCACGACAAACGCGCCGTCGACTTCCGTCGAATCGACCGAACGCAAGAACCAATCGCGTCCCGCTTCACCATTGAGGACGTCGGCAACGTTGTCTTCAGTGACGGTCGAGCCGATGCGAAACGATCGCGGCACTGCGGGGTTGAAGAGCTCGGCGACTCGCAGTCGATACGCCTGCGGGCTCTGCCATGCAGTTCGTATTGCGAGCAAGTCGGCTTGCAAGAGCGTCGCTGCGGCACCGACGAGAATGTCTTCATCGTCTCCACCAGTCACTGAATCGAGACCGCTGCCGCCGATCAGGATGTCTCGCCCGCTCAAGCCGGAGAGTGAGTCCGCGCCATCACTGCCGAGAATGAGATCCGCTCCGTTATCTCCGCTGAGCGAGTCATCCCCCTGCTGCCCGTCGAGCACATCATCGCCCGTTGAACCGCGCACGATGTC
>CAZNMS010000160.1:4264-16823 GCA_964573505.1 uncultured Planctomycetaceae bacterium
GTCGTTGCCGTCTCCGCCAGTCAGCGAGTCGTTGCCGGCACCGCCATCAACAACGTCGCCCGATCCGCCTTGCCCATTCGCAACATCGTCGCCGGTATTGCCGAGCAACGTATCTCGTCCCGCTCCGCCATTGAGGATGTCGTTGCCACTGCCGCCATTGATCGAATCGTTGCCGGCGCCGCCGATCAGCAGATCGTTCCCGCCGGCGCCATCGAGGATGTCATTTCCATTACCCCCACTCAGAGTGTCGCTCGCGAATGAGGCACTCAGAGTGTCATTTCCGTCACCGCCATCAAACGACGTCGGCAGTCCGGTCGGACCGACAAGCAGATCGTTCCCGCCTCGTCCCGAGATCTGCATCGGGATCGAACGTCCGAAGACACCTCGTTGCAATGCCGACAGATTGATCGAGTCCGCCCCGTCGCTGCCGATCACGCTAATGCGAGTGACCGCGCTCGCGCTGACGATCAGCTCCGAAACCGGCATTCCATTGAGCACGACCTCAAGCGTCTCAGGAGCAGCTTCATTCGGTCTCACTGAGAGCAGCCCCGGTTGATCGAGCGAGATCGTCCATAATCCGCCGTCCAATCCGGCCGCGACCGGGACCAATCGCGACTCAATGCACTCGACCTTGAGTGCGAAGGACGAGCCGCCGACTGACTGACGGCTGCGTTGAGCCTTTCGAGATTTCATCTGGTGCCAAAATGATGAACGAGGACTGCTCAAGACATTCACTCCAGCAAGCGTTTCGAAATGAACGGGGCTCAACTCGCCGAATCGAGCCGCCATTTGCATTTGGGTTAGCCCATAGAGTCCTCGTGACCCACAAACTCCTCACGCGAAGGAACTGAGGATTGTCAGGCACTCGCCTCAAACGCATTCCAAAACATCGGGTGAGGTGAATATCCCGAACCAACATGGGATCGCCCCGCACCAATCAGCAGCGCGAAGTGTTTCCTCACATCGCTACGACCGGCGCAACCCGCACGTTTTTGCAACGGCGATCTCAGTCGCGGAGCGGCTGAGCGACGTAAGCGAGTCGCTCCGCCCGGCGGTCAAGATTTGAAGATGCACGATGCGTCTCGGGGATGCGGTACTTGCGACTCTTGCAAACGCACTCTGATTGCAGCCTCGAAGAAGGCCGGAGATCGAGCTTGCTCGCCCCAGTTTCCGAGGAAGCGTGCCGGTTGAAGTGGCCGTTCCAATGAGCATTCGGAATGCGACTGCATTGGCTGCGAACGTTGCTTGAAGTCGTATCTAGCACTCACGACAGTCCCGCGCGAGTTGCCGGATTCAGTTGCGGCGAACCCCGAAATCTCATGATTTCGGCAAAGTTCGAGCGGGCTGACGGCGGCGGCACGGGCCCGACGACGATTCGCAAAGAGCGTCGCCCCATTGAGGTCTGCTCGACCCCATTGAGGTCTGCCCGAACTGTCGTCTGAGAATTGGCTGCGACTCTGCCTTACGGTTTTCGCGCGTCGCAGCGTGATCGCATCTGCTTCCCTGCTTCTTCTAGCGAGACAATGGCATGCATGAAGGACTCGTTCTTCTGAGTGGTCGAGCACATCCGATGTTGGCCCGATCCATTGCCGAGTACCTCGGATTGCCATTGGGAGCAGTGACGCTCGGCAACTTCCCGGACGGCGAGATCAGTTGTCAGCTCAACGAGAACATTCGCGGTCGCGACGTCTTCTTGATTCAACCGACGGGGCCGTCGGTGAATGACAACTTGATGGAATTGCTCGTGATGATCGACGCCTGCGTGCGGGCAAGTGCCGAGCGCATCACGGCCGTCATCCCGTACTTCGGCTATGCGCGGCAGGATCGCAAAGACGCCGGTCGAGTGCCGATTACCGCGAAGCTCGTCGCGAACCTCATCACGAAGGCCGGAGCGACGCGCGTGCTGACGATGGACCTGCACGCGGCTCAGATTCAGGGCTTCTTCGATGTGCCGGTCGATCATCTGTATGCAGCGCCGGTTTTGGATGACTACTTCAAGTCGCTCAAGATTCCGCGAGAAGAACTCGTGATCGTCAGCCCGGACGAAGGCAGCATCAAACGCAGCTTGCAGCACGTTGAGAATCTCGGCGGCCAATTGGCCATCGTCGACAAGCGCCGGTCGAACGCCTTTGAGACGCGGCAAGAGAACCTGATTGGCGGACCGATCGAAGGCAAAGTGGCGCTCTTGTTCGACGACATGATCTCGACCGCAGGCTCAATCGTCGGAGCCGCCAAAGTGTGCGCGGCTTACGGAGCGAAAGCCGTCTACGTCAGCGCGACGCACGCCGTCTTGTGCGGAGACGCAATGGCAAAGCTAATGGCCGCTCCGATCAAAGAAGTGGTCGTGACGAACAGCTTGCCGATCTCGCCCGATCGCATGATCGACAAGATCCGAGTCGTCTCAGCCGCTCCGCTGTTGGGCGAAGCGATTCGACGCATCCATCGCAATGAGTCAGTCAGCCGGTTATTTGATTAGCTCTGCGGCGCACTGCGTAGAACGAGATTCCCAATCTTGTGTGGCGTAGTTCAGCCGACTAAGCCTGACAGCAACGCAGCTCGGACGTAGGCGTCCATGCTACGAATCAAGAACGTTAATCTCCGACTATCCCTGAGGAGACGCGACGGCGTTTTCGTTTCGCTCCCGCCTCAACCCCCGCCCGCTTTCCGGCTCGTCTCTTCTGGCCGCGCTCACTCACCGACAGAAATCGGACCTCATGATGCTCAATGCTTTGCAAGCTGCGGATTGGACGCGGCGTCAGTGGATTCAAGCTGGTGCGTTCGGACTGCTCGGAACTTCGCTGCCTCAGAGTCTTGCATTGGCCGCTCAAGGCACTGCGAAGAACTACGCAAAGGCAAAGCAAGTTTTGGTCATCATGGAGCAAGGTGGAGTTTCTCATACAGACTCATGGGATCCAAAGCCGGATGTCGTGAGTGAGCACCGCAGTCCATTCAAACCAATGGCGACAATCGTGCCCGGCATGCACTTCACGGAGGTCATGCAGCACTCGGCGCGAATCGCGAATCGGCTCGCCGTTGTGCGGTCGTTTCATCACAAGAAGGCCGGAGCCGACGGGCATCCTCAAGGCACTCAATACATGCTGTCGGGATCGCATCCTGTGAGCCCGCAAGTCATGCCGGACATCGGCAGCATCGTCTCAAAGTTGCTCGGTACCGAATGCCGCGACTTGCCGCCTTACATCATGGTGCCCGGCAATCACGAACAAGCGGCGGAGACTCGCACGGGGTTTCTGTCTGAAGGCTTCAAGGTCTTCAAAACCGGAGGCCGCGACGTCAGCGATGCGAAGTGGAAGGTGTCGGACTTGATGCCGCGCAAAGAGAACGAAGACGGTCGATTGGCGGGCCGACATTCGTTGCTCTCGTCGCTTGATGGCGGGTTTGTGGGAGCCGGTCCGAATGCTCCGTCCGCTCGCGGAATGGATCGCTTCTACGAGCAAGCCTTCAGCATGCTCGGCAGCTCGCTCGTCACCCGCGCGTTCGATTTGCAGTCCGAGCCGGCTGCCGTCCGCGAGCGTTACGGCGAGGGACATCGCGGCGCGTGCTATCTGGTCGGTCGAAAGCTCATCGAAGCTGGAGTTCGCTTTGTAACAGTTGATACACGCTGGCCGTCGATGCCGGGCAAACCGGGCGGCGGCAATCTCAATTGGGACCATCACGATCACATCTACGCCTCGGGCACGTGCGAGCTTCCCGGAGCAAGCGGTGCCGGAGCGGGCCGCTACGGCTTCGGCCATTGGGTGATGATGGGCAGCACCGATCAAGCCTTTGCGGCGTTGATTGAGGATCTCGCCGAACGCGGCTTGCTCGATGAAACATTGGTGTGTTTCGTCACCGAGTTCGGACGCACTCCGAAGATCAACAAGCATCAAGGCCGAGACCATTGGACGCATGCGTTCTCAATGGTCTTCGCTGGAGCCGGAGTGCCGGGCGGGCAAGTCATCGGGACGACGGATGCCGAAGGCGGCTACGTGACGTCGCAGCCTTTCACGTTCGAAGACTACGCCTCGACGGTCTACGAGAAGCTCGGGATCAACCGCGATGTCCCGCTCTATACGCCGACAAATCGCCCGGTCTACTACGGCCACTTCGGCGAGCCGATCCCCGGCTTGATGGGCTGAGGCATAGTCAGAGCAAGACGTTCTAGAGTCGTAGCATGGACGCCTACGTCCGTGCTGCGTCATTACCGAGTCGGGACTGGCGTTACTCCGTTTGTGTAATAAAAACATCACTCTGCTTACCCGGGGTAGCCGCTAGTCGCGGCAACCCCGAGTTATCAGACACAGCTCCGTTGGAGTTGGGGCAGAGGTCCAACGGGCAATGAAATCTGTCTGCGGCGGCAAGACTTTCAACGAGTGAGGAGTCGTCTCACTCGATCTCGCAGTCGTTCTCATCGCATTCGTAATGGGCGACGGATGCTTCAAAGACTCCGAAACCGATGAGGTCAATCTCGGTGATGAAATCGGAGATTCTTGACGTCAGGTCGAGGGCCACTTTGAAAGCGATCATCTCGCCGCTGATCTGCAACGTCTTGCCGTCCCATGTTGCTTCGACTCCCTTCGAGCAACTCATCACCGTCGGTGCTGCTGGGGTTTCTCCATACAACATGTCGCAGTGAACCCGCTCGCCGACTTCGAACGTACTTAGTCCGGTTGGTAAGTCGATCACAAACAGCAAAACGGCATCCGGCTCGACGCCATCTCGCCAACTGATTCCGGCGAGAGGAAGCGAGAAGATGAGTTCCGATCGTCCTGACATCGAAGTGCCTCTTGTGCTGAAACTAATTCACGATCGGCAGCGACATTGCATGTCCTGCTTTGCTCGGCGCGACTTCGCCTTCGGTGCCGTCGATGTACTCGTAGAAGACGTTGCGTTGACGAGGGATATAGCCCGCTTCGCGGATGCAGCGGCGGATTGATTCGAGCGTGAGGTGATGCACGGTCCCGGCTTTCGAGACGACGTTCTCTTCAATCATCAAGCTGCCCATATCGTTCGCGCCGAAGTAGAGCGCGACTTGCCCGATCTTCTCGCCCTGCGTCACCCATGACGATTGGATGTTCGGGATGTTGTCGAGAAACAGTCGTGCGATGGCCTGCACTTTTAAGTACTCGAACGCACCGACTTCCGGCAGCTTCGACATATCGACGCCGCCCTCACGCTCGCCGCCGAACCATGGTGCCTCGTGCGGTGCTTGATGCGTCCAACAAATGAAAGCCGTGAAGCCGTGTGTCTCGTCTTGCAAGTCGCGCAGTCGCAGCAAGTGCTCGACGCGTTCTTCGAGTGTCTCGACGTGCCCGAACATCATCGTCGCGCTCGAGACGCCGCCCATCTTGTGCCAGACGCGCATGACGTTGAGCCAATCGTCACTCAGCACTTTGCCGCGCGTGATCAAGCTGCGGACGCGATCAACCAAAATCTCTCCGCCGCCGCCGGGCAAGCTGCCGAGTCCTGCGTCCTTCAGTCGTTGCAGCACGGTCTCAAGCGGCTGCTTTGCGATCTTCGTGAAGTGGAAGATCTCCGGCGGACTGAAGCCGTGAATGTTGACCTGCGGGAACTCGGCTTTGAGCCCGCGCAGCATGTCTTCGTACCACTCGAGCGGCAGCGTCGGATGCAGGCCGCCTTGAATGAGGATCTGATCGCCGCCGAGCTCAACCGTCTCGCGCACCTTCTGATGCAGCACGTCTTGAGGCAGCACGTAAGCCTCTGAGTGCTTGAGCGGTCGATAGAACGCACAGAAGTCGCAGACCGCCGCGCAGACATTGGAGTAATTAATATTCCTGTCGATGTTGTAGGTGCGATAAGGCTCGGGATGCAGACGCTGAGTGACCGCATTCGCCGCATTGCCGATCGCAACGAGATCATGCGACTGCATCAGCGTGAGACAGTCGTCAGTGCCGAGTCGCTCCCCGGCGACCGCCTTATCGAGAATGGATTGAATCTGCGAAGTCACAATGCGTTTCCTTAGGTTTTACGGGTCTCGGGTTGTCGGTAGTCGAGACGATCGATGAGACGGCGTCGATGAAGGCGATGTCTTACCCGCTCTGCGACGAACGCTTCGTCCTTCAAGCGAAGGTTGGAGTTCGAGACTCACCAAACTTTGAATCTCGGAGCGAAGGTCAGCTACTCAGTTCTCTTTTGGGGCTGCCTCTTCGAGGACTTTTTATTGCTCGCCTTCGACGGTTTAGGTGCAGCTTGCATGCGTTGATTAACCGAGAGCAGAAGTTGCTCGAAGCGATCGCTGACATCGAACTCCGGATCAATCGCCGACAGTTCAGCAAGCCAACGGCGAATGTAGATGAGGTCCAGTTTCCGATCTTGAGCGGCGATGATCCTCTCGATGTCGTCAATATCGCGAGGCCGCCATGCAATCGCCTTCATCACAACAAGGTCTTCTGCCGTCGCCATCGGGACAAAGACGCCGGGTAACACTTCTGCCTTCACCGCGCGATTGAGCATCTCTTCTTCAAAGGGCAGCGCCCCCAATGAAATGTCGATGGCAACGCCGTTACTTGCCTTCAACAAGACAACTCGATTCTCAATCGCAAACGAGTCCGTGTCAGGGAGCCGTCCCCGAAACGATTTCACGAGCGGCTTGATGAAGGTTCGCTCGTCACCGAATCCCGCAAGCAAAACAAAGTCGACGTCTTCTGTGTTTCGAGATCGCCCCCAATGCCCGGCAGCGATTCCGCCTATGAGGCAGAACTTCCATTGCTGTCGCTCAAGAAACTGGGCGGCCTCGATCATGGCTTGCGTCAGTGCTGCTGCTGTTTCCGCCATCGCTCTTTCACTTTCTGCCACTCGATCCAACCTTCAGGACCATTGCCCGGCCCCGGCGTTGAAACAGCAAGAATGCGCTCAAACTCCGCCGCTCGCTCAGCCTCGGTCTGATACCGCAGTTCCCAAAATTGAATGCCTTCAAGCACCGCGCCGGTTCGCTGCCAGTTTCGTAAGTAGTCTCGCTGCCTCGCTTGATCTGCGACCGACACGTGCGGCTTCGTTGCTGGCGTCTGCGGAGATGAGCGGGGCATATCGAAATGACCTTTGGAGTGCGGTGATTCATCACCGTTTTCGTATGTCGCGGAGCGACTCTTTTTTGCATTCGTCGCGGAGCGACCTCGCGGGATTGAGTCGCTCCGATGACTGCGGCTCGATAGGGATGAGAAGACAAAGACAAAGACGGCTCCGCCGAATTGGAAAGCGGTGATGAATCACCGCACTCCAAAAGTTAACGGAACACCAATTCGATGCCTTCGGGCGCGAGGCCCATCTTCATGGCGAGTTCGTGAAAGAGTCGCAGACCGTTTCTCTCTGCTGAGCCCAGTCGGAAGTGCAAGTTGCGTTTGAGATAGCTCTCGGCCTTCTCGACCGAGACGCCGATCTTCGGAGCTTCTCGTCGCGCGATCTCGGGGATGCGGACGACTCCTCGATCACGAGCGGCACACAACCGGCTTTCGACATCACCGAGCACTGAGTCTGCTCGTGCAACCCACATCGCGAAGACAAAGGGCAGCCCGGTCCAATTGGTCCACTCTTCGCCGAGATCCCATACCGAGTGAAAATGCTCGTGCGGCGTATGCATTGCGCGATCGCCGATCAGCAGAATGGCATCCGCATCCGAGTGCTCAATGGATTGCTCCAGTGGCAGAGGCCGACAAGCAGGCCGCACTCCGAAGCGCTCGTGCAACATGATCTTCGTCAGTGCCGCACTGGTGCGCGAGCCCTCATCGAGCGACAGCGTCTTGATCGAGCCCATTGGCACTCGGCTATAGAGCTTCACGCTCAGCACCGGTCCGCGCGTCGCGACGCAAGCGTCCGAGACGATCTCGTAGTCCGGCTTGCGCATGCACTCGACAGATGGAATTAAAGCGACATCAAGCCGCCCGGCCGCGAGGTCATCAGCGAGCCGACTGGGATAGTCGAGCCGGATGTCGCATTGCGGCAACAACTCTGAGAGGTCTTCGACAAGCGGCTTCGAATTGAGATAGCTCACCGCGCCAATGCGGGCGGCTGTGAGAGTCTCGAACTGACCATTTTTCGAACTCTCGCCGAGCGAAAGCTGACACTCGTCCGTCTCCGATTCATTCACCGCAGCCAAATCCAAAACGTCGAGCAGTTCATATCCGCTCGGCTCAGTATTTCGATGTGAAGAGGCCGCACGAATCGTCGGCCATGCTTGCCCAATCATGATGTCCTTTGCCCTTCAGAACGTGATCGATCCGTCGATCGAGGCGGGATTGTAGAAGTCGCTGCCCGTGAGGCGAGTGAGACGTCTGCTTTGTGAATTCGTTCGAGCGGCGAGTTGCGGCGAGAGGTGAGGGGCGAGCGGCAAGAGGATGCTCTCGCTGACGCTTCGAGATGCTCGTTGCGGGACTCGTCGGAACTCGGGTGCTCGGCAGTGGCGACCGAAATCTCACGATTTCGGCTACAGGTGCAGTTTGATATCCGCAGTCGGTGCGGTGACTTAACACTGCTGCGCGATGCTGCGGTTTGTAAGTTCGGCTACAGCCGGTCTTCGAAGAGCTGCCTGTAGGCGGAATTACAAGCACCCGCCGCTGAACTGCGAACTACTCAATGCTCTCAGTCCTTCGCGATGTCTTCCGGGATCGCGCGGCCTACTTCGGGCACTGAGGACAGCAGCGACTCGACGAGCTTTGTCGTCGTCCATCCGTCCATGCGCGCTGAGTAATCGAGAATCAACCGGTGCCCGAGCACGTTGAGAGCGACTCGCCGTACCTCTGCAAAGCCGACATTCGGCTTACCCGCAATGAGTGCTGCTGCTCGCGCGGATGACGCGAGTGAAATGGCCGCTCGGGGCGACGAGCCGTAACGCACGAACTTGCGAACTTGCTCGGGAGCTTCGGGCCGATCGGGGTGCGTCGCCGTCACGAGCCGCGCGATGTAGTTGCCGACTGCTTCGGGCAAGTGGACTCGATCAGTGAAATCGAAGAGCTGATTTAGCTCCGCACCGGTCATTGCCTCTTTCAGTTCCGGCGGCACGCCCTGCTTGCGAGTCGTGATGATCTGCTGCAAGACATCAGTGCCGACGCTTTGCACGTTGATCTTGAACATGA
Organism: uncultured Planctomycetaceae bacterium; assembly: GCA_964573505.1. Lineage (GTDB taxonomy): Bacteria > Planctomycetota > Planctomycetia > Planctomycetales > Planctomycetaceae > AM-0621. The sequence goes on from CAZNMS010000160.1 coordinate 13,351, forward strand.
AGCGGTCGACTTGCGCTTCGGGCAGCGGATACGTGCCTTCGAATTCGAACGGGTTCTGAGTCGCGAGCACAAAGAACGGGAACGGCAACGGGTGCGACTCGCCCATCACGGTGACGCGCCGTTCTTGCATTGCTTCAAGCAGAGCCGCTTGAGTTTTCGGAGTCGCGCGGTTGATTTCGTCGGCGAGCAGCAAGTTCGCGAAGATCGGACCTTGATGAAACACGAGGCGCCGAGTCCCCTGCACTTCTTGCAGGATCGGGGCACCGACAATGTCGCTCGGCAACAGATCGGGAGTGAATTGCACGCGGCGGAACTGCAACCCGAGCAGCGACGAGAGTGACTTCACCAATTCGGTCTTGCCGAGTCCGGGCAAGCCTTCGAGCAGCAGATGCCCGCGTGCCAAGAGGCACGTTGTCACTCGTTCGATGAGATCTTGCTGGCCAAGAATTGCGGTCTGCAGACCATTGATGAGCCGCGTGATCCCGGACTTCGCATGATCAACTTCTTCGGGAGTCAGCAATCGCACGGGAGCGTTGTCAGCAGCATTCATGATGTCAGTTCGGATGAAGAACGAAGCCGGCGTGAGTCAGAGTCCGTCATTTCAACTGCTCATGCCGAGGGGCGGGAATCTAGGGAAGTTCGCCGCAGAAAGTCGCCCGCAGACACGCAAGTTTTCGGGACGGGTGAAGAGAACTGCGAAGCACCGACAAGACAAATGCAGCGCGGATGCATGATGACGATGAAGCACGCGATGTATTAACTACTACCTGGATCGTCTCATGCTAGATGCGATCGCAATAGACTCTGAGAAATCGGAACTCGTCTCATCGAGTCAAGTTTCGGCTGCGAGTCGCAATCGTGTAGGGCAGCCTCTCCGAGGCTGCCGCTTCCGCAAGACGCGATCGCCGCAACAACGCCCACTCGAGCTCGCCTAAGAATCGAGCAAAGGCATTGTTCCATCGGAGTCTGTTTCGAATTCAAACGGGCGCTTCGTGACCAGCATCGCCTTGCAGAAGAGTCAGCCTCGGAGAGGCTGACTTACGGTCCGAGGCGGAGCCTCGCTGAAGTCTTCGCGATTTATTGTCGGACTGCGCAATGGAAAACGCTGTCGATAGTCGCCTTTCGCTCGGGGCTTTTGCTCCGCAAGAGCATCCTTTCGCGGAGCGAAAGGCGACTATCGGACGCGGTTCCGCCGCATCGTTGAAATCGCGCGATGTAGTAACTGCTACCGGGCTCGTCTCATTTCGTTGAGAGACCGACAGAGGCACTCTCGCCGGCGAGTTCGGCTTCGGCGGCGAGGATTGGTTGCAGCAGTGTTTCGATCTCAGCTTTCTCGGCGACGGTTAGCTGACGTTGCGGAGGACGCGCTGCTCCGAAATCGAGACCAGTGACGCTCAGCGCGTGCTTCAGCATCGAGATGTTGAAGCTGTCTCCTTGCCGCGCTCGGAAGTCTTCGATCGGCAAGATCATCTGCTGATAACGCATGCCTTCTTCGTATTCCCCGGCCGCTAGCGCCGTATGCATTGCGAGTGTGAGATGCGGGCAAACATTGCCCGCGCCGCTCGTGTAACCGCGCGAACCGGCGAGCATGTAGTACGGCGCAAACCGCTCGGCAGAACCGCAAAGCCATTCGATGCCCTCGCGGTCGGCAAGCACTGTCGAACGGAATTCGTGCATCTGATTCCATGCGTATTTGACGCCGACAACCAATGGATGCTTCGCGAGTTCAAGCAGCAAGGCGTTACTCGGCAACGGGTCTTTCTTGTAGATCAACGTCGGTGCTCGAACGGCGTCGATCACCGTTTGGTAGTAGTCGCGCATGCCGACATCGCAGAGATACGGATGCGAAAGCGGCATGAACATGATCCCGTTCGCACCGGCTGCGACGGCTCGTTTGCCGCAGTCGATCGCATGAGCGAGTTGCAGTCCGACGGGCCCGAAGATCACTGCATCCGGTCCCGATGCCTCGCGCGTGACGCGCGTCAGAGCAACGACTTCATCGGCGGTGAGTGAGTGGAACTCGCTCGTCCCCGCTGCCGGCAAGAAGCAGCGAATGCCCGCTGCATACAGTCGCCGCGTGAGCGCCGCTTGAGCCTCTAAGTTCAAAGTCCCGTCTTGCTTGTAGGCCGTCAGCGGAACGAGATGCACGGTATGCAGCGACGCCAAATTGAAGTCTTTCGCCATTGAGGTCTCCGAGGTGTGAGCGGGTTGATGGAAGTGTTGGGGTGCGAGCAGCGCGTTGAGGCAGGGGCATGCGTTTCAGAAGAAAGGCTCTCCGCCATTCGTGTTGAATCGATGTGTTGAGTGAGCCGCATGGCGCTAGCCGCGGGTTCTGAATGCGTCCAGAACCGGCGGCTAGCGCCTTGCCGCTCACAGTCATTAACACGAATAGCGGAGAGCCAGAAGAAAGAAGGCGACGGCCGGGGGGCGGCCATCTTACGGCACGTTTCATGACGTGCTGCGAAGCGCTCGTCGCGGATCGCTTAGCCCTTCTGAATGAGCTCAAGCTGATCGATGACGGCTTTGAGCGAAGGCCGATCGCCGTTGTCTTTGCCGACGTAGGCGAAGCGCAGCTTGCCTTGCTTGTCGAGGATGAAGGTCGACGGGGCAGCGAGATCGCCTCGCAGCTTGAGCTTGTCGACGACAGCAAAGTCTTCATCGACAACGAGCGGGAATGGCAGCTTCTCTTTCGAAAGCTGCTTCAAGATCGTGTCGCGAAAGGGGGCAGCTACTTTCGACGGGCCGGGAAAGACGACGACGATCTCGGCATCGAGTGCGTTGAACTTGTCGATGTTGCTCATCAAACGAGATGTCTGCGACGTGCAGTACGGGCAATACATCCCGTTGAATCCGCGCGTCATCACAAGCACGACATTCTTCTTCTCGCGATAGCTCTCGATCGCCACTTCTTGCCCGTCGAGATCCTTAAAGCTGAGAGCAAGCTCGCCGTCTTCGAATTGAGCGTTCGCAGTGACATCGTCTTTGAACGAGTAGTCGGTGCTATAGGCCGCCGTCGGATACGGCTTCACCGGTTGCGGCGGCGGCGGGGCCTTCTCGCAACCTGCGAGTGCCGTCAATCCCACTCCCGCAACGAGAGACAAGCAGAACTGCTTCATCAGACGCTACTCCGTTATTTCGAGGTCCACTTAGTTCGAGCGACCGGTCACTGCGGATTGGGTGCAATTTCGATTGCACCTTTTAGGCGAGCGGCAGTGCGACGGACATCTTGTCCGTCGATCGCACAGCGCGACGGACAAGATGTCCGTCGTACCGGTAAGAACTCATCTGCCCCTCGCCTTAGCTCGTGACCGGTCATCACGCCGCGAGCGTAACAAAAGCCCGAACGCAGCGTCTTGTGAGCGGCGCCATTGCTACGGCACTTGAGTCCGCACATCTTGAATTCTGTGTCAACTTTTGTGGTCGCCTTTCGCTCCGCGAAAGTGCGTCTTCAAACGCGTCCCGATAGATGAGCC
>CAZNMS010000161.1:0-16805 GCA_964573505.1 uncultured Planctomycetaceae bacterium
TACGACGGACTTGCAGTCCGTCGCTTCTCACGACGTTCGACGGCCTACAAGTCCGTCGTACCAGTGTTCCTCACCCACTGTGCGGCCTCGCCCCGTGAGGAACTTCTGAGGAACACATCCGTTTTGGGTACGGCGGACATGCAGTCTGTCGCTTTTCACGACGTTCGACGGACTACAAGTCCGTCGTACCAGAGTTCCTCACCCGCTGTGCCGGCCCGCCCGGTGAGGAACTCTTCTGCAGATGCGGCGCGTCTCAAAGTCGCATCGGAGCCTTCAAACGCATTACAAGCGGCGCTCTGACGTTTCCGACGGTCTCGCTGCCGAATGCCTCAATGCTCGAAGCGCGAAGATTCGTCGGCAGCCTTCGTCTTGATTGGTGAAAGTCATGCCTCAAGGAGTCTCTTCATGACGCGAGTTCGTTTTGTTTGGTTGCTCATCGGAGCCTGCGTTGCCGCGTTTTCTCAGCATTCGGCCGTTCGTGCCGGAGAAGTGCTGTCGGTTGAGAAAGCGAAGATCGAGAACGACGTTGCATGGTTCGACATCCGCTTGCTCGGCGTTGAAGGTCAAGGCTTCACGGACACCGTATCCCCGTTTGATCGACTGCCGGCGCGCGCTGAGAAGATCGTGCGACCGCCCGTTTGGGGCTTGTCCCGAGACTCAGCCGGTATCGCGGTGAGATTCGTCACCGACGCGACGGAACTTTCCGCGTGCTGGAAGCTGACGAAGGCGAAGCTCGAAATGCCGCATATGCCCGCGACGGGAGTCAGTGGGCTCGATCTGTATGTGAAAGGCGACGACGGCAAATGGCGCTGGGTCGTGAACGGCAAGCCGACCGCGCAAGAGTCGAATGCGAAACTCTTCAGCGGAGTCGCACCGGGGAAGCGCGAGTTCTTGCTCTACATGCCGCTCTACAACGGAGTCACATCGGTTGAACTCGGCCTCGCGAAGACGGCAACTCTCGCGAAAGCCGATCCGCGCAAGTCGGGACTCAAGCCGATCGTCTTCTGGGGAACTTCAATTACACACGGAGCTTGTGCGTCTCGTCCGGGAATGGTGCATACGGCGATTTTGGGACGATGGCTCGATGCGCCCGTCATCAATCTCGGCTTCTCCGGCAACGGACAAATGGAAGCGGAAGTCGCGCAACTCATCTCAGAGATTGATGCGTCGTGCTACGTCGTTGACTGCTTGCCGAACCTCGAAGCAACTGCCGTTGCTCAACGGACAGAGCCGCTCGTTGCGATCTTGAGGAAGGCGCATCCGACGACTCCGATCGTGCTCGTCGAAGATCGCAGCTATGCCGACTCGCACTTCGTGACGACGAAACGCACTCGCCATCTCAAGAGCCGCGAGGCACTGAAAGCTGCTTACGACAAGCTCAAGCCGAACGACGCGAACTTGCACTACATCGCGGGAGAAGATCTGCTCGGCGACGACTGGGAAGGCACCGTCGATAGTTCGCATCCGACGGATCTCGGCTTCATGCGCCAAGCAGAAGCTTTTCAAAAGGTGCTCGGGCCGGTGTTGAAGAAGTAGCTTGGGATTCCATCCCGAGCCTCAGCGGCATGCGGCTTTCAAACAAAGCACGAGAATGCCGTCACGATTCGGTGCGACGAATGCGTCAAGAGCGGCTCGACTCGGAGAGGCATCAGTTTTCATCCACATGCACATCATCCGTGTGAATGTCTTTGAGGACTTTTCCCACAAAAGTTCCTCAGTGGGCGGGCTGCCACAATGGGTGAGGAACACTGGTACGACGGATGTGTTCCTCAGGAGTTACCCACCGGGGTCCGCCACAATTGGTGAGGAACTCGCAACGGGATGTACGACGGACTTCCAGTCCGTCGGCCTGTCTCGACGGACTGGAAGTCCGTCGTTCAAACACTGTCGCTCGAGTCCCAATTGAATGTGTTCCTCAGGAGTCGTTCAATCCGCATTGCGGGCTGCTCAAGTCACGTTTTGACGATCACGCGCAGTGTCGTTGCAACGCCCAATTCCGCTAAGGATCGGGATGTAATCCCAATCTACGGCTCGCGTGCTCTTCCAATTCGAGGTTGATTGCTCATGTGGAATCGTCGCCAACTTCTCCAGAACAGCGCTGTTGGGTTCGGCTATTTGGCGCTCGCTTCGATGCTCGATGACGAAGCACGAGCAGCGAGCGTCGACCCGCTTGCTCCGAAGATGCCGCACTTCGAACCGCGTGCGAAGCGGGTCATCTTCCTGTTTATGAAAGGAGGACCGTCGGCCGTCGACTCGTTCGATTATAAGCCGCGCTTGCAGGCCGATGACGGCAAGCCGTGCCCATTCGATAAGCCGCGCGTCCAATTCGCACCGACCGGCAACTTGCTGAAGTCTCCATGGAAGTTTCAGCAGCACGGCGACAGCGGCTTATGGTGCAGCGAGTTGTTCCCGAATGTCGCGAAGCACATCGACGACCTCTGCATTTTGGCGTCGTGTCACGGCACGAACGCCGCGCATGGCGGAGCACTGCTCAAGCTGCATACGGGCAGCGACAACTTCACGCGGCCGAGTATGGGAGCATGGGTCGCATACGGACTCGGCACCGAGAACCGCAGCCTGCCGGCCTTCATCACGATCTGCCCGACATTGGCGCACGGCGGCATGAAGAATTGGGGATCGGCCTTTCTGCCCGCCGAGTACGAAGGCACGCCGATCGGCAATGCGAGCGTTCCGGCTGATCAAGCCAAAGTGAAGTACATCGCCAACAAGCGCACGTCGCGCGAGCAGCAACGACTCGAATTGGACTTGCTCGCCGAACTGAATCGAGGGCATCTCGAACAAACCGGTCAGCACGCGGCATTGGAAGCGCGGATCAACTCGTTCGAACTCGCGTTTCGCATGCAGTCGCAGATGCCCGAAGTGGAAGATCTCAGTCAGGAGTCAAAAGCGACTCAGCAGCTTTACGGCATCGACGATCCCGTGACGGCGAACTTCGGTCGACAGTGCTTAATGGCTCGTCGCTTTGCCGAGCGCGGCGTGCGTTTCATTCAAGTGACTCACAGCGATCCCTTCGTGCAATGGGATCAGCACGGCGACCTCTTCAAAGGCCATACGAAGAACGCCAAAGAAGTCGACTTGCCGATCGCCGGACTGCTGAGCGACCTCAAAGCACGCGGCCTGCTTGAAGACACGCTCGTGTTATGGGGCGGAGAGTTCGGTCGCACGCCGGTTGCTCAAGGCGGCCGCGACGGGCGCGATCACAATCCCGAGGGCTTCACGATGTGGATGGCGGGCGGCGGAGTGAAGCGCGGCTTCAAGTACGGAGCGACCGACGACTACGGCTACTACGCCGTCGAGAACAAGCTCCATATTCACGACGTGCATGCAACGCTGCTGCACTTACTGGGGCTCGATCATTTGAAGCTGACCTATCGCAGCGCCGGCCGAGACTTCCGTTTGACCGACATTCACGGCGAAGTCGCGACGGGGATATTGGGTTAGTTCTATGGCGCACCACGTAGCTGAAATCGTGAGATTTCAGGCATTTCAAGCGTCCGAAATCTGACGATTTCGGCTACGAAAACGTGAAGGTGCGTTCTCGAATTTGGAGCGCGTTCGAGTCGAGCATCGCTCAAGCAAGACGCTCGACTCAGAGAGTCAAGCTACGACTTCGCGATCAGCCAGTTCTCGCCGATGCCGAGATCAATCTTGATCGGCACGCTGACGGGTAATGCGGATTCCATCTCTTCACGCACGAGCGACGACAGCGAGTCGAGTGAGTCTTCGGGAGCTTCGAAGACGAGTTCGTCGTGAATCTGCAGCAGCAGTCGCGCGGGATGCTGCTCGCGTTTCAGTCGCACGGCGAGATTGACCATTGCCTGCTTGATGAGGTCCGCTGCCGATCCCTGAATCACGGTGTTGACGGCAGTGCGTTCGGGCATGCTGAGTTGCCCCGTGCGTTCCGCTCGAATGCCGGAGATCGCTCGTCGCCGACCGAGAATCGTTTTTGCAAAGCCGGTCTGAGCGGTCTCGTTCAGAGTCGCGTCGATGAAGGCCGCCACTCCCGAGTACTTCTCGAAGTAACTCGAAATGAAGGCGCTCGCTTCTTCGCGCGTGATGCCGAGTGCTTCCGAGAGACCGAACGGACTTTGCCCGTAGATCACTCCGAAGTTCACGGCCTTCGCGATCCGCCGCTGCTCACTGGTGACATCTGTCGCCGGGACGCCGAACACTTCGGAAGCAACCGCCGCATGCACGTCGATGCCCGCGCTGAAAGCCGCTTGCAGCGCGGCATCTCCGCTGAAGTGCGCCAGCATCCGCAATTCGATCTGCGAGTAGTCCGCGCAGAGCAGCTTCCATCCGGGCTCGCCGGGCACGAACGCGCGACGCACGCGCTCTCCTTCTGTTGTTCGCACCGGGATGTTTTGCAGGTTCGGGTTGCTCGAACTGAGCCGCCCCGTTGCTGCGACGACTTGATTGAACGACGCATGAATTCGCCCCGTGCGCGGATTGATCATCAGCGGCAGCGCATCGAGATACGTGCCCTTCAACTTCACGAGCTGCCGATGCTCGATAATTAGCGCGGGCAAGCGATGAGTGACCGACAGCTTCTCAAGCACGTCTTGATCGGTGCTCGGCCCCGTCTTCGTCTTCTTGATGACCGGTAGCTGTAATTTTTCAAACAGGATGACGCGCAGCTGCTTCGGCGACTCAACGTTGAACTCTTCACCGGCTTCCTCATGAATCTCGGTCATCAACGCATTGATGCGCTGCGTGACGTCGACGTTCTGCCGCGCGAGTTCTTCCGCGTCGACTTTGACTCCGGTGCGTTCAATCTCTGCGAGCACATTGATCAGCGGCCGTTCGAGCCGCTCGTACAACGGCCACAAATCATGCTGAGTCAGCTCGCCTCGCAACTTGTCTGCGACTCGCAAGGCAAGGCACGTCTCTTCCGCCGCAGCCGCAGTGAGTTGCTTCGGGTTGATGGACCGAATGCTGCCGTCGTCCGTCGCCCATCCGCGCGACAACGGATCGAGCGGCGCATCGCAATAACGTTCGACGAGACCGGGGAAGTGATGACTGCGCGAACCGGCCTCTAGCAGATAGCTGCCAACCATCGTGTCGAGATCGAGCGGAATGTCGTCGTTCGTAAGTTCCTGCGGCGCCGCGCGCAGCAACCAATTGACGAGCGGCTTGAGGTCATGCCCGACGATGCGCGCATTGTTCGTTCGCAGGTGCTGTAACAATCGCGACACAACTTCGCTTGCCGGGAGCGGAGCATCACCGAGCGTCGGGCTGAGGTTCACGAACGCCGCTGCGCGATCAGTCGTTGCGAGCGTCAGTCCGAGCACGTTGCTCGTCAGCGGATCGAGTCCGCTTGTTTCGAGGCGCACGGCGACTTGCGTTGAGGCCGCGTGCTGAGCGAGCCACTCGTCGACTTCTCCTAATGACTTCAAGGGAGTGAGCAGCGGCTCGCCCTCTGCAAACAACTCCGGCATGTCGATCGGCTGCGGCGAGAACGCGCGAATCTCGTCAATGAACCGCCGGAAGCCGCACTCGCGAAACAACTCGACAAGACGCGGCACATTCAATTGCCCGGCACGCGCCGAGTTCCAATGGAAGTCGAGTTGCAGATCGTCTCGCAGTCGCACGAGGTCGCGGCTCAGGAGAGCTTTGTCGGCATAGGTCTTGAGGTTCTCGCGGACCTTCTTCGCGGTGACTTCGTCGGTTCGCTTCAGGACTTCATCGAGCGTCCCGAACTGAGTGAGCAAGTAGGTCGCGGTCTTCGGCCCGATCTGCGGGACTCCCGGCACATTGTCGACGGCGTCGCCGACGAGCGATTGGAAGTCGACAACTTGATCGGGTCGCACGCCCCAATCGGCCATCAGGTTCTCGGCGTCGAAGTACGAGTCCTTCCGAACGTTGTACATCCTCGTTGGCGGAGTGTGCTGAGGCGGCGTCAGCAGTTGCCGCGCGTCTTTGTCAGCGGTGACGAGCACGACTTCGATGCCTCGCTCGCGCCCCTGCTTCGCGAGCGTTGCGAGCACGTCATCCGCTTCCCATCCATCAAGCCCAATCGCGGGAATGCCGAACGCTTCGATGACTTGCTTCACGACGGCGATCTGAGGACGCAGTTCTTCCGGCATCTCTTCGCGATGCGCTTTGTATTCCGGATAGATGTCGTCGCGCACGCCTTTGCCGGGTGAGTCCATTGCGCAGACGAGGTATGTCGGCTGCTTCGCTTTCAGAATCGTGAGCAAGTCCCGCGTGAACCCGAAGACCGCGTTAGTCGGTTGACCCGCTGGACTCGTCATCGGGGGTATGGCGTGAAAGACCTGAAAGACGAGTCCGAAAACATCAACCACATACAAGGAATCGCTCATGGGGTCTCACTGGGGAAGTCGAGTTTGTGGCCGATTGGCGGTAGTCGCCGACGCGGGCCGTTTAACCGCGCCCCTCTGGGGAGCGCGTCCTTAGATAGCACGCTCGACAGTGGCGCCCGCGCTCCCCAGAGGGTCGCGGTTAAACGAGTGCGATCAGCATAGCAGGCGTAACACCAATTACCGGTTCGACTGCCGCGACTGAAGCAACTGCTGAAACCCGAATGACCGGTCAAACCCGCGCCACATTAGAAGCTTCAACCGTCATCCCAAGCGGCAAGAGCCCTCTAGTCCCGCAGACTCGCGAGATGCACCTTGACTCGCTGACCCTCACTCATAGACTTGCTTTGCACTTCGTTAGACCGTCAAGAACGTCATTTTGTGCCTATTTTTCCGCTGATTCCGAAGGTTGAGCTATGGCTGCTTCGAACAAATCAACTGGCTTGATCGTCACGACCGTGATCTTCGCGCTGATCGCGATCGTCTGCGGCGCCGGTTGGTACATGACCTTCGACGAAGCTCGCCAACAACAGCGCACATGGGCGAAAGCGTCCGAAGATCTGACGAAGGAGAAGCAGGCTGTGACGGCTTTGGACTTGCAGGTGCAAGACCTGAAGAAGGTCACTGGTCACACCATTGCGCAGACCGGCGCTTACGAGCAGGCCGCCGACAACACTACTGCGATCGGCGCGATCAAAGAGGATCTCGCGAAGCTGAATGGTCTCGTCGGTATGTCGACGACTTACAAAGACGCCGTCGCTGCCATCATCACAAAGGTCGCGCAGCTTGAGAGCGACGTGAAGACGAAAGACTCCGCGATCGACGATACAAACAAGAAGATCAACGCACTCGAAGGCGAGTATCAAAAGCGCGTCGACGGCATGACCGCCGCGCGTGATCAAGCCGTCAAAGACAAAGAAGACGCCCTCAAGAGCAAGGCGGAAGAAGTCAAAGCGAAGCAGGCTCAGATCGACAAACTCAATAAGGACTTGAAGGCGATTCAAGCCGAGTACGACGAAGCGAAGGCTGGCTGGGACAACGAGAAGAAGAAGTTCGAAACCGAAGCCGAGCAGTACAACGTTTCGATCGACCGCTTGCGTGACAAGCTGAAGAACCTCACTCGGGTCAGCTTCGAAACTCCCGACGGTCACATTCGCTGGGTCGACAACACCGCTCGCACCGTGTCCCTCGACATTGGCTCGGCAGATGGCTTGCGAGTCCGCACGACGTTCTCGGTCTATCGCAAAGACAACAACGGAATGGCACGCGGTAAAGAGGACATCAAAGCGCAGATCGAAGTCACAAAGATCATCGGGACGCATCAGTCCGAAGCACGCATCCTCGAAGATGACATCTACTCGCCGATCACAAAGGGCGATCCGATCTATACGCCTCTGTGGAGCCCCGGCCGTGCCGAGATCTTCGCGATCGTCGGCAACATCGACCTCGATCGTGACGGCATCTCTGATCGCGATCGCTTCCGCGACATCATCGCGAGCACTGGTGCGACGCTCGCTCATGAAGTCGTCGAAGACGGACGTCGCCTCGTCTATCAACGCTTCCCCGAAGAGTTCATCGAGTGGTCCGAAGAGACGGGCCCGAGTCTCGATTCGCAAGTGAAGTATCTCATCATCGCCGACATTCCCGATCCTTCGAAGGAAGTCGTCAAAGATAAAGAAGAAGCTGCGAAAGCGATCAATGGAAAGCTCAAGGCGATGCGTGACGAAGCACGTCGCATCGGCATCGACGAGATCCGCATGTCCGACTTCTTGTCCTACATCGGACACATCCCGGAGCGGCGGCTCTTCATCCCCGGCACCGTTGAACGTCCCTTCAATCTGAAGAACGGCGCTGCCAGTGCAGGAGTCGATGAAGGCGGCGGCGATCGCACCTCAGCCGGATCCGTCTCGGAACTCTTTACCAAGAGCAAGCGACTCAAGGCCCAATCGGGCGACAACAGCGGTTCGAAGTACGGCAACCGCTAATCCGATTTGAATTCGGTTTCATCGAGAGCGAGGCGACGGCAACGTCGCCTCGCTTTTTTTGTGTCGACCGTGATGCCGCTCAAAGCTCGTGTGCAATGCAGACAAGTCCCCATCGGGCTCGTCCCGATGGTCCTCTGCCTCATGGCTACCGAACATCGGAGTGAGACAGACAACCGCCGACTCCGATCGCCGATCCTCGTGAGTCGACGAAAGTGGTTGGCCCTCTTTGACGACGGCATGCGAATGACGGCGACGTCGGGATTGTAACTCTTGTTCCAATTGCGACTCGGTAGGACGGACTGCGGCGCTGGCGCTTTCAGCCGGATTGTCCCAAATTCCGACCGCACGTTGGCCAATCGCAACCTACGTTTGAGCGTGATGGTCGCGGGAAAACTCTGATGAGTTCGCCGCGCCACTTTGTCATTGGGCAAGCGGCAGTTGAGAACCTACCGGCGAATTCTTGTACGACGGACTTGTCGTCCGTCGGGCCTCGTCTTCGACGGACTACAAGTCCGTCGTACCGGCACAAACTCATCCGCCGCTCGCCTTGCTCGATTCCTCTCCTCTTCAAATCAAGGTGCGACAGAAATGGAATGGCACAACCTCTTCATGAATTGGGAAATCAAGTTTGTAGCGCTGATGCTAATCGTCGCCGCATGGATCGACGGTAAGCAGCTCAAGGTTCCGAACTGGATCACGTTCCCGATGATTCTCAGCGGACTGATCTATCACTCGTGCGTCGGCGGAATGGGTCAATGGAACGACGGCGGGTTCCTCGGTTCCTTTGTCGCGATGTGGGTCGGCCTCGGCTCGCTGTTGTGGATCTACGCGATGGGCGGAATGGGAGCCGGCGACGTCAAGCTGATGGCCGGAATGGGAGCATGGCTCGCGAACGCCAATCAAACATGGGAAGCCTTCATCGCCACTGTCTTTGTCGGAGCAGTAATGGGGCTCTTTATGGCATGGCGCAGCGGCAGCATGGCTCACCACTACCGCCAGTTTTGGATGATCGTCAACGAGTGGATGACAATCCGCGATCCGCGTGAGTTGTCCCGCATCGCCGCCGAGCGAAAGCCGACCATGCGACTGCTGCCATACGGCATTCCAATCTGCATCGGCTCGATCGCCTACTTCATCTACTCCGGCATGATGACGGTCTAAGAGACAGCGTTCGTAGCATGGACTTCCAGTTCGTGCCGTCTTCTCGATCGCTGATGTAACAATCAATACTCAGCACGGGCTCGAAGCCAATCCAAGTAGAATGGACTTCTAGTCCGTGCCGTCTTTGGGGTGATCGCGTTCTTATGACAGTTGCCATTGAGCACGGGCTCGAAGCCCATGCTACGAAAATGCGGGCGGGGATCATGAGATCTCCGCCCGCTTTCGTTTTCGAACCACAGATCCCGAGCACGCAGTGCTCTGTAGGATGGCCGCCCTCGGCCGTCTGCATTTCTTCCGAAGAAGAAGAAGAAGAAGAAGAAGAAGAAGACGGCCGAGGGCGGCCATCCTACGCGCCAAAATTGGCATGAGTCCGGCACTCAGCCGCTGCAAGCGCTTCGCTGAATCTCAATGCCGAGACGACTCGATCAGCACCGATTCGCCGCAGTGCGTTGCATTGCTCGGGAGTGATGAGATCGGTCGCAACCCAAATCGCGGATTGCGGCTGCTGCTCTCGGAAGAGTGCGACTCGCTCTTCGGTCGCCGAGTCAGGCAATGTCGCCGCGAGCACATTCAGCCCGGCGCACGGTGTCATCGAGATTACACAACCCTCAGCACTCAGCATCGCTCGCACCGTCTCGACAACTTGCCGATCGTCGCCGTCGACGAACGCCTGCGGCTTCTCATGAGGCTGCGAAGCCCGCGCGAGTTGAGCGGTAAAAGCAAAGGCTTCATCGCGCGATGCTGTCGGCGGAAGCGGTGCCGCGTCGGATTGCAGTCGGTCGAGCACTAGTGAGATGCGCGACTCAGCATCTCTGAGAGGCACGCACCATCCGACAGGCCAATGCTGCTCCGTTCGACCAATGGAATCGCACCACTCACCGACGCAGACAGTCCAATGCGCCAACGGCAGCAAGCCGATGATGCGATCAATCTCGGTCGGAGCGAACTCATCCGGGACCGACTGCAAGACGAGCACCGAGTCGACGACCGCCGCTTGCAGTTCGGCAGCCGCAATCGCGTCCGGCAATGACATCGGCGGCAAGCAACGCTGCGACTTCAACAACTGCTGCAACTCGACCGTTCGAGCGATCGACCAGTCGCCAATCAACATCCATGTGTGAGTAAAAGCAGCCGTCATGCAGGACTCGATCGGAATTGGGTGACGCGTCGAAAGGCTTCGCGGAGAGAGAGGCCGAGTTCATCTCGGCAATTAGCAGTTAGACGTCGCTCGGACATGAATGAGGCTTTCGGTCGTTATTGATCGTCACATTGAAAATCGCGCGTAGGATGGCCGCCCTCGGCCGTCTTCTGCCGGGAAAAACACAGACGGCCGAGGGCGGCCATCCTACGACGCTGCGCGAATCACAACCTGAAGACCGTGAGCCGTAGAGCGGGTCGGAACTTACTCGCGAGAGAGTTGGCTTTCGCTCCGAGACGAAAACTTTTCGAGCTGCGTTCCGGAAACGGAAAACCTCATCGAGCGTCCCGATCTCGTTCTCTAATGCGCGCCGCAGCGATCGCGAGTTGCCCGGCGGCCAATCCTCCGTCGCCGGGCGGGACGTTGATCGGCTCGAAGTACCCGGCAGCACGTTCGCGAAAACGCTCGTTGAAGAGTTCTCGCAGCACGCCGTTCTGAAAGCATCCGCCCGAGATGATGAGAGGTAATTTTTCATACTCACCCGCCACTGCCTGAGCCCAATTGGCGAGCGACCGATGAAACTTCATTGCCACTTCGCCTGCGGTTGCACCGCGTTTGAGATCAGCCATCAACGCAGCGATGAGCGGTCGCCAATCGGCTTGCTGCGTTTCAATGTCGGGAAGTTCGTTGTTGGATTTGAGTGTGACGAAAGCTTGCCGAGCCGACGTTGTGTGAGGCAGTGAATAGCAACCGCTCGTCTCACGATCGGCAGTCCGTTCGAGAATGAGCGCCGCGTGACCTTCATCGTCGCAGTGCGTCACTCCGAGAGTCAGTGCGGCAACGGCATCAAAGAGTCGCCCCATGCTTCTCGTGCGCGGCGACAACTGCGGTCGAGCGAGCAGTCGGATGATCGCTTCGATCTCATCGCTGCGAACGCTCGGCCAATGAAGCTGTCGAGCGGCTTCGACTCCGAGTGACTCCGCGACCAATGCGACAGCAACGCGCCACGGTTCGCGAATCGCGACTTCACCGCCGAGCAATGGGAATGATCGCAATGCGGCCACTCGTCGAAACTCCGTGCGAGTCGCCAGCAAAGCTTCGCTGCCCCAAATCGAACCGTCTTCGCCGTAGCCCGTGCCGTCCCATGCAAAGCCGAGTACCTGCGTCTGAAGCTGTTGCTCGAGCATCACCGCCGCGACATGCGCGTGATGATGAAAGACCGCATGCAACTCGCCGACGGACGTCGTCGAGTCAGTGCGTTGCGTGCTGTCGGCGGGCTGCGTGAGCCGATGATTGGCAGCTCGCGCCCAATGCGTCGTGAAGTAATCGGGATGAGCGTCATGCACGATCGCGGCAGCGCGCAGGTCGACTCCGTAGAGAGCAACGAGTGCTCGAAGCTGCTCTTCCCAGCGCTCGCAAACCGAGACGTTCTCAAGATCACCAACATGCGGACCGAGCACCGCTTGCGAGCCGTTCCAAATAGCGATCGCGTTCTTCATCTGACCGCCGAGCGCGATGATGGGCTGCGTCACTGCCAGCGGCGGGAGACTCAGCGGAGCAAGCCCGCGTGCGAGCCTCAGAACGCACGGCTTGCGGTCGATGACTCGCATAACGGAGTCATCAATCGGTCGGACGATCTCGCGGTCGTGATGTAAGAAAAACTCCGCGACAGATTTAAGACTGCGTTCTGCCTCTTCCGAGCGATAAGCGAGCACGCTGCCTTCGTGATTGCCACTCGTCACAACGAGCGGACGACCGACGAGCGCAAGCAAGAGCGCATGCAGCGGAGTCGTCGGCAGCATCAGCCCGATCGTCGCAGTGAATGAGTCTCGTCGAACGCCTTCGCGGAACTGAGTGCTGCTCAATGAGGAGTCGTGCGGCGCGACGTTCAAGCAGCCGAAGACTTCCGGTTGAACGGCAGAGCTTGCGTTCGCTTGCGCGATCACGATCGGACCGGCAGCACTCGCTAGCAGCTTGCGTTCGTCGTCACTCAAGTGAGCGACGCGATCGGCCTCATCGAGATCGCGCACCATGATCGCGAATGGCTTTGTGCGTCGTCCCTTTCGCTCGCGCAGTCGAGCGACCGCCGGCTGCGAAGTGGCATCGACCAGTAACTGATATCCGCCGAGTCCTTTCAGCGCGACGATCTGTCCGGCCAACAGAGCTGCTGCTGCCGACTCGACGGCGGGTCGATCAGTGTCGAGTTGCATGCCGCATTCAGAGGTCGCGATCAGAGTCGGTCCGCAGACGCGGCACGCATTTGTTTGAGCGTGATAGCGGCGATCGTGCTCGTTGCCGTACTCGCCCGCGCAGTCCGAGCAAACAGCGAACGCCGACATGCTCGTCGTCGCTCGGTCATACGGAAGCGTACGAATGATCGAGTAGCGCGGGCCGCAGTGCGTGCAGCTCGCGAAGGCATAGCCCTGCCGTCGATCTGCACCGCGCAGCGCCGAGACATCAGCAGTGTTCTGCCCTTCGAGCACTTCCTGCAAACACGTGCTGCACGCGACGAGATCAACCGGGACTGTCGCACTGATTACACCGACATCGAGACTCAAGACGATCTCGAACGATCGGTGCTGAGCAACCTCAAGAGCGGCGGATTGAATGTGATCAACGCGCACTCCGTCGGGCATTGCTGCGAGCCACTCGCGTTGAAAGCGTTCGATGGCCGATGACGAGCCCTCAATGTCGATCATCAGACCGCTCGGCGAGTTCGCGACCCGACCGCACAGTCCGAGTTGCCGCGCGAGACGAGCGACCGCCGGTCGAACTCCCAATCCCTGCACGCGGCCGGTCACGAGCAGCCGCATGCCGCTCAGCGATTCGGTCGACATAGCTCACCATTCAGCAGACGACGACGTTGAGCGATCAAGTAGTCGCACCATTCATTGAGGCCACTTGCCGGACGAGTGCTAACCGGGAACGCCGCGATCTCCGGCTGCACAGTCCGCGCATCGGCAATGGCGGCATCGACATTGAACGGCACGTACGGCAGCAAGTCGGTCTTGCTGATGACGACAGCGTGACTCGTGCGAAACGCCTTCGGGTACTTCGCGGGTTTGTCATCGCCCTCGGTCGTGCTGAGCAGCAAGACGCGCAAGTGCTCTCCGAGATCATGCGACGCTGGGCAAACGAGATTCCCGACGTTCTCGACGAATAAGAAATCGACGGTCGGTTCGCCGAGCGCTTGCCATCCGCGTTCGATCAGGGGGTACTCTAAATGACATGCGCCGCCAGTCGTGAGCTGCACCGCCGGAGCATGCTCTGCCAGTCGCTGAGCATCGCGATCTGTCGCGATATCGCCGACGAGCACGGCCATTGAGTGCGTCGTCGCGTCCGTCCGTGCTTGAGCAAGCCAATCTGCCGTCGCCGATAGCAGCGACGTTTTTCCTGCACCGGGCGAAGAAAGCACGTTGACGACGAGCGTCCCGCGCGCCGCCATCTGCTGCCGAAACGATTCCGCTTGCCCGTGAACTGCTGCGAGCACGTCGCGGCGAACGGTGATGACTTCATGAGTCGGCATGAGATCCCGCAGAGAAGAGAGTGGGGTGACCGAGTCGAAACGCGGCGATGAGTTGCGATCGTCGGATTGTAAGTGTCGTTACATGCAATATCGCGATCGCGCGGAGCTTAGGGACTGTCGAGGAATGAGTTCCCGATTCTGCGTCGCGTAGGTTGGACGCCTACGTCCGACAGCGACGCAGCACGGACATAGGCGTCCATACTACGAATCCGGGACGTAATTCTTCGCCTATCTCTTAGTCGTTGCTGCGAGTCAGCGATGTCGTCGGCAAGGCACGCTCAAGCTGACGACGTCCCAAAGCGACTCAGAAGTGGCAGCTATTGGCACACTTTTCGACGCGGCGATTGTGGCTTGCCACGTTTGGTTATGCCGGTTGGCGAAGACATCAGGAGGCGGCCTCGCAGCAGTTATGCCAATTGGAGCTGAGTTGCTCATTGCTTCGAGTGCAGCGGTCGCGCCTGCCGAATCGACGTTGTGCCGAGTCCTCTCAAACCGTTCTCACAGCCTCGAAGGTGAGACGCCGACTCGGCTGCGTCTGCTGCGATATCGAAGAGCGGCATTCAGTGATCAGCAGAATTTGGACGCCTTCGCACGAGCCTCTGAGGTCTGACGACTTCAGCGACGGACCTGTCGGAAACGTTCTGGTGCTCCACTGACCGCCTTCGACTTTGTCGCGCATGACGCGTCGAATGAACGACCTCCGGTTTGTTGCGATGGAGTGTGCAATGCTTCTCAAGTCTTCTTTCTGGCGCGCGTCTTTGATGGGCATCGCTGCTCATGCGATTTCCGTGCAAGGGATCTCGACCGCGCGAGCGAATGAGTTCGAGATCAATCCGCCGGGAGCGATCCCGGCTCCTTATGTCAGTGATGGCGTCGAGCAAACTCAGGTCGCAGAAGCGACGCTGGCTGAGGCTGCCGCAATGGCTCAGCAACCGGCTGCGGCTGCTCCTGTTCCTGCTGCGGCACCGAAAAAGAAAGCTCCGCCCGTCTTTCCTGGAGCGAAGATTCTGCCGCCGACCGGTCCATGGAAGCCGGTCTATTACGACAACGACTTCTCCTACAAGAAAGACCCGAATCACACGCACCTGATTGGTGAAGAGCTGAAGGACATTAAGTTCGGTTTCAGCGAGTGTGACGACGAGTGCTTCAGCTTCTCGACCGGCGGTGAGTTGCGCTACCGCTACATGCACGAAGACAATCGCTTGCGTCCGGTTGTTCCCGGAGGGCCTCGTGAAGGCGAGAACCATCTTGTTCGCTGGCGCCATTATGCCGACCTCAAATACAGCAATTGGCTGCGGGGATATGTCGAAGGCATTCATGCCGACAACCTCGGCAACGATCTGCCCGATCAAGCGATCGATGTAAATCGCTGGGATCTGCTCAATGCCTTCGTCGACGTTGCGTTCTTGGAGGACGACTTCGGGACGCACAACGTCCGCTACGGTCGGCAGGAGTTGCTGTTCGGGCGGCAGCGATTCGTCTCGCCGCTCGATTGGGGCAACACGCGGCGAACCTTTGAAGGCGTTCGTTATTGGCACAAAGGCGACACGCATAAGTTCGATGTCTTCGCGGTCAATCCCGTGAATAGCGCGACCGGCTTTCGAACAGTCGCAAAGCAAGACAACGCCTTCGATCAAGCAAACTCGGGCGTTTGGTTTAGCGGAGCTCATCTGAACTACACCGGCATCGAGAACACTGTCATCGAGCCGTACTGGTTCTGGCTCGATACGCAGACTGACGCTGCGCCAAGGCCCGACGGATCGCGGCATACGATCGGCGGTCGAGTCGCGCACCTGATCCCCGTGACGGACGGCTGCGGGCAAGAAGTCGGAGTTTGGGATCTCGACGGTGAAGGCGGATGGCAGTTCGGCGAGGACAACAATCAACGAGTCCGCGCCGGGTTCTTAACGGGCGTTGTCGGTCACACATGGAAGCAAGCCATGTGGACGCCGCGCGTCTCAGGAACGATCTACTACGGCTCAGGCGATCGCAGTCCGACCGACAATAAGAATGGAACTTTTCTGACACCGTTCCCATTAGGGCACGCCTATTGGGCGATCAGCGACAACCTCGCCGGTCAAAACCTCTACGACTACAGCGTGCAGCTTGATGTGAAGCCGACGAAGGACACTGCCATCGTCAGTGCATGGCACTACTTCGATTTAGCGACGTCCGGAGACAAGCTTTACAACGTCGCCGGAGCCCCCGTCGGCACTCCCGGCAACGGCACCGAAGTTGGCACCGGCTGGGACATCTATGGCTACTACGCGGTGAATGCGAACTTCGACGTGCAATTGGGTTACTCGAAGTTCTTCTACGGCGAGTTCATCGATCGCACTTCAAAACGCGGTGATGCTGAGCAGTTCTATCTGCAAACAAGCTTCCGCTATTAGAAGTTCGATCTCAGCCGCAAGACGTCATGCAAAGGGGCAGGCTTTTCAGCCTGCCCCTTCCTTTTTGAGTGGTGCGGTTCGTGAGGCCGGGTTTCGACCTCGTGCTGACAGCCTCAGTGCAAGGCGTTATGACCCGATCCGTTTTCGCCCAGTCGCGATGTGCGTTGTGCAAATAGGTCTCAAGCAGCTTTCGTGAGACTCGTTGTGACTGACTGGCGACATTGAGCATCATCGCCCCGCGAACTTTTGAGTTGGCATCAC
>CAZNMS010000162.1:0-9124 GCA_964573505.1 uncultured Planctomycetaceae bacterium
ATCTCGCAGGCAAGCTGAGTGCGCATTCGGTCGAACTCGTCGGCATCGACAACTTGCAGGCCGATCTCACTCACGTCGACGTTGAAGTGAATGCAGGCGCGTCGTTGTCGGACGGCATTGCTGCTGTGAATTGGAAGGCGAGCTTCCCGGCGGGCGATCACAACAACGACGGCATCTCTGATCCGGCGGGCTATCAAGTCGATACGGGCAACGCGTCGCAGTCCATCACGCTCGACTTCACGACGACGACGGTACTCGCTCAAGCGGCGGGCAAGCTGATCATCACCGACGACAATGATGAGCAAGTCGTGCGGCTCAGCGGAGCGTTCTCGCTGAAGGCTTCGCTCGATGTGCCGACCGTCGAAGTGTTTGCCAATGTCGATCTCGAAGTCGGCCCGCCCGACGTGCAGTTGTTTGACATGACCGCGACCGGCGTGCTGTTCTTGAATGAGTCCGGCATGGCGGCGGATCTCGAAGTCAGTGTCGATGTCGGCGATCCGTCGATCATCGCGTTCGATGCCGACTTCCGCTTCATCATGAACGACACGGCGCAAGACCAAGAATTCAAAGTGCCGCCCGAGTTCATTGGCGGCGGCTATCTCACTCAGCAGTTCATCGACAAGCTCGAACCCAGCAGCGACGGGCAGGGCAAGAGTTTTATTATCCATGCCGGAGCGCCTCAGGTTGACGGCACGTATGGCACGCCCGGCTCGTACATCGTCATCACCGGGCACGGCGAACTGACGCTCGTTGAAACCTTCACGATCACGGCCGACGTGCGCTTCGAGATCAGCCCGGATCGTCTCTCGCTGCAAGTCGACGGCGAGATGTCGCTCGACCCGTTTGCGACGTTCGTTGTCGACGGCTTCATCGAGTTCAACGGTGACGGTTTTATTACAGCGTTGCAGATCGTCGGTGATTTCGAAGTCGGGCCGCTCACCATCGTCGGTGCGGCGCAGCTCGAAATTAATACGACCGATGCCAGCAAGACGATTCAGCGCTACGAATACAACTTCGACGAGCGCAGGGTTTCGGACACGCGCGTTGATGTCGTCATCCTGGCCAATACGACGCGCATCTTCGTCGCGGGCTTGCTCAACATTGAGGGCAGCTTCGAACTGCAAGGCAGCTTCGAACTCATCAATAGCCCCGAAGCTTTCACGGTGCATGTCGATGCCTCGATGGAGTTCTTCGGCACGCTGCGTCTCTCGGTCAACGGGACGGCGAGCATCGTCAAAGGTTCGGATGCCGGCTTCGTGCTTGATCTCGGCGCGTCGCTCGATGCAGACGCGTTCGGCGTTGAAGGCATCTTCTCGATGACCGCCGACTTCCAGTTGCAGATCAACACGCGCAGCGGCTCGGGGCAAGATGACTACGACCTCGGCATCGGTCGCGGCGACTTCCGCGTCGCGATCAACAACGCCGAACTGAAGCTGCTCTCGGTGCTGACGATGACCGGCAGCGCGGTCGTCGAAATGAAGAACGGCGTCTTCCGCATGGAGGTCGACGTTGCGTGCGACTTCTTCAAGATCGCGACGATCTCGTGTCGCGGCTTCTTCAGTTCCGAAGGTGAGTTCGCGATTGATCTCGCCGGCGAAGTCGTCATCGGCAGTCATGACTTCGGCATCTACGGCGGAGCGGCATTCCATATCAGCAATCTCGATGACAACGGCGAAGCACCGCTCGGCGATCAGAACTTCGTGCTCGATGTCTCGGCGAACATTCATGGCGGAGCGCGTCTCTTCGGCATCACGCTCGCGTCGTTCGATGCGACGATTGGCTACAGCTCCGGCACCGGTGAGCTGACGGTCGTTGCGACGGTCACTGTGCTCGACATTCCGACGACCGCCGAATTCAGCATCGGCTTCTTGACGAAGGGCACTCCGCCGCCGCCGGTCTATCTCGCGGGCAATCAAGGCGACACTGCGGGCGCACCATTTCAAGGCGGCGTGCTCGTGCTCAATGCCGGTGAACGAGCCGAGTACCGCAACGTGAAGACCGACGTCACTGACGAGTTCTTCGAAGTCACGCACGTCGGCTTCACCGATGACGGCCAAGAGATCCTGCGCGTGAAGGGACTCGGTCGCACTCAGCTCTATACCGGTGCAACGAAGATCGTCGCGGATATGGGCGACGGCCTCGATTACGTGCGAGTCGGCGACGACGTCACGGTCCCCGTCGAGATCTACGGCGGTCAGGAAGAGCCGGACAAAGTGCATCCCAACTTCCTGTCGTACTTCGGCGACTCGAACGCCTACATCGTCGGCGGTAACGGGGCGAACGACATTCAAACCGACAACGGCAACGACACGATTATCACAGCCGGAGGCAACGACACCATTCGCTCGGGCAACGGTGACGACTTCATCAGCTCGGGCGTCGGCAACGACAGAATCAACGCCGGGACTGGCCGAGATCGCATCGTCTTCACGAATGAGTTCAACAACATCGAGCTGACCTCAACCGACATCGACGATATTTGGGACATGTCCGCGCTGACGAACGGGCTCAGTGGTTCGCTCGATGCAACGAGCGGCGGCCTGCTGACGACCGACGATTCAAAGTCGACGCTCAGAGTCATCAGCGGTCTGCCCGACACCTATTTGATGGGCAGCGGCGACGACGATCTCCGGTTCACCGGCATTGGCGGGAAGACGCTCACCTTCACCGACGCGGGCGGCAACGACGCTTATCAATTCGCCATCGGCATTGCTCAGAACACGCACGTCTCGGTGACGAACACAAACCCGAGCGGCAGTTTCGATCAAGTGGGCTTCGATCTCGCGACGAGCGGCAAGACGGTCGAACTCAATCACAACAAGCTGATCATCGGCACGAACGACATCACCTTCGATGACGGCATCGCTGGTCGAGTGATTCACGATGCCTCGTCGGGCACGACCTTGCTCCGCAACACCGAAGGCCAAAGCACTCTGCCGATGCAGGGCGAGTCATTGCTCGTTACCAGCAACGGCGCGATCACGCTGCAAGGAGCACTCAATCTCGCGGGCATCTCTTTGACCGCCGTGAACGCTGTCACAATTGATACAGGAGCGGTCGTCGTTCCTGCGGGCGGGCAAGACACCACCGACGGCTCGCGCGAAGTGGCACTCGTCAGCAAGACGGGCCGAGCACACAACGCCGGACGCACCTTCAACGCTCCCGATAGTTGGCTGCAGATCGCGACCGACATCCTTGAAGAGCCGATTCATTCGCAAGTGGCTGCCGCAACGATCGAGACGCGCGGCACCGGTTCGCTCGCCAACATCATCATTGATGAAGTCGACTCATTGACAATCAAAGAGCGCGACTTCTTCCCGGACTCGGTCAGCAGCAGCGGTCTCATCAGCATGACGGGACTCGTTGACGTCAAGCTGCAGAATGTCGGCTCGCAATTGGCGACCGAAGAAGGAGCGGCCATTCGAGTCGGCGGTGCGAACTTAGATCTCACGCTGATCGCTGACGACATCGACTTCGCAGGCGGTCGCAACACCGTGAGCGGCACCGGCAAGTTGCTCGTGCAAGCGGTCTCGCCCGTTTGGAACTATCGACTCGGTTCCGCCGCCGACAGCGCGTTCGGAGTGCATCTCAACGACGGCAGCACGCTGACGTTCGGACGTCGCGAGATCGAAGCTCTGCAAGACGGCTTCACGTCCATCACGATCGGTCGCAGTGCGGCGGGCAACACGATGACCGTCGGCGACGCGTATCCGAACCCGACGAGCAAGACCGGCAATCTCGTGCTCGGCGTCGATAGCACGGTCAAAGATCCGCTGCTGTTGCTGACCGACTCGTTCAACACGCAGGGCGACTTCCGAGTCCCCAACGATGTGCTCGAAGTGCAGACGCGGTTGCTGAAGACCGAGTACCCCAACTTGCACTTGCCGCTCGGCGGAGCGGACTCGGGACTCACCGCGAAGACTTTGCTGCTCAATGTCGACGAGCAACTTCTTAACGGCGGTTGGCTGATCGGTACGACCAACGTCGACATCAACGTCATGTCGTCGTCGGGCAACGCTCCGTTCTTCTCGCTTCCGGGTGAATTGGTCAGCGTGCAAGCCGACTTCGGCAGCCGCATCGAATCGAAGAATCCCGGCAGCACGGTCGACATCGACACCAACCAAACCATTCGTCTTGCCGGTCAAATCGAAGTCTTCGGCGCGGGTTCAAAGGCCACTCTCACAACGCCGACGAACATCCGCATTCTCGAAGGCGGCGACGTTGCAGGCCGAGCAGACAACGCGCTCGTCACGCTCAACGCGGGGCAGATCATCAACATCAGCCCCGGTGGTTCGGTCACTGCCGGAGTGCGTTTCGAGATCGTCAATAACTCGCCGGTCGCCATTCAGACGGGAGCCGGTGCCGACGCGATCCTCAACTCCGCGCACGAGATCTTCGTCGGCGGAGCGGTCACGACTTCGGACCAAATGCAGCTCAATGCGGGCTCGCCGTTGTTCGATCACACCGCGCAGTTCGACGGACTCGCGAGCACGAACCCGAATCATCCGCTGCTCGGGCATAGCCAGTACGGCATCTACATGACGGGCACGTTGACATCGCTCGCCGCGAATACGGAACTCAAACTGCAATCGCCCGCCGACGTCATCGTCACCGGCAACATCAATGTGCTCGGAGCGAACTCGGACTTGCTGATTCAGTCCGATCGCTTTGCCTACGTCGAAGGTTTTGTGGATGTGAAGCGCAACGCGCGGATCTACGGCGGCTTTGATGATGTAGGACGGGTACTCTTGCCCGTCTCTTCTTCAAACGAAGGCGGCACAGTCGGCAGCAGCGTCTACGTCGGCGAGGTAGCCGTTATTACAACCCGCGATGCCGGTAGCTCGATCGACATTCGCGGTGCGGCCGACGTTGATCTCTTCGGAGTCTTCGTCGCGGGCGGGACGATTGGCACGAGCGGCGTCACGTTCACGGGACCGAGTTCCTCGATCAATCTCGTCTCCGGTCAGCAGACCTATCTCGACACCGGCTTGCTCGCGTCCGGGACGGTGACAGTGACGACCGGCACGCCCGGAAGTGATGACACGCTCGCCGCGCTCTTCCCCGGTAAGACGCTTTCGGCCAATACGCCGAACGACTTGCTGAGCCTCGTCATCACAACGGCGGGCGGCATCAACACGACGGGCGATACGACGGACAACTCGGGCGGCGGCATCGTCATCAACGCCAATGGGAACATTGAATTGCTCGGCAACCTCACTGCCGGAGCGACGGTCACGCAGAACCTCGACAGCAACGGCAAGCTGCTGAGCGAGTCCTTCAACTACTCCGACGAGCCGACCACTCTGACCATCACAGCAACGGGTCGAGCATTCGTCGGCGGTCACACGCTCAATCAAGCGGGCGACATCGTTGAGACCGGCACGTTCCTGCGAGCCGCACATGCTCTGACCGTGAACGGCGGCAGCTATCCGACGCGCGAAGGCTTGCTCGTTGCCGGCGCGAGCGAGTTGACCGTCAACGATCCCGACGGTTCGCTCACTCTGACGTCCGATCAAGACGCGACCATTCTCGGAGCGTTCATCGCAGGCGGTCGCATCGACACTGTGCGCGATGCGAATGGCGGCTATCTCGGTCGCAACTATGTCAGCTTCGGCGGCAATTCGACCGTCACCATTCAAGCCGATGGCGCGCTCGTCATCGGTCAAGACATCACTGCCGGCAAGACGATCAATCTCATCGGCGGAGCGGGCGTCGGCACCGAACCCGGCCTCAAGCTGCAAGGCAGCGCTCGGCTGCGAACGCTGCGACCGGACGGAGTCATCAATCTCAACGCACCGGGCGAAGTCGTCATTCAAGCTCCGGCGCACGTTCAAGAGATCATGGCCTCGGGCTTCATCCATACGAACGACGGCAAGCTGACGAGCGACATCGTGCTGCCGATCAGCGTCAATCGAGTCGACTTTCAATATCGCGGCAACGTGACGATCACCGCCGCTGACACTGCCGACAACACCGGCATCGCGGATCTCGTCAGTGACCTGCAAGCCGCGCTGAGTAATGCCACTTACACCGTCTTCGACTCGCACAACGCGAACTACCCGGACGGCTCGACCTTCACCGAAGTGGCCGATGATCCGAGCACTCCGTCGGTCGATCCCGATCTGCTCGTCAAGCTCCGCGACGGCAAACTCGTGCTGACCGCGCCCTATGAGATCATCCTCAATCCGATCGAGCTGCTGCTGTCTGTCACCGGAGCCGAAGAGCTACTTGCAGCACTCGGCTTCGACACATCCAGCGGCCCGTTGACGTCCTCGCAGCTCTACACGATCGACGCCTCGCAACCCGGCTCGGTCGTCAACATCGGCGCTCCCGCCGGTCCGAACGGCAAGCTGACGATTGAAGGAAAAGTTCGAGCCGACAAAGCCATCAACCTCTACAGCGGCACGTCACCTGACGGAGTCGACATTGATCTCGGCCCGACCGGTCAGCTCGAAACGATCAACGGCTCGATCGAGTTCAACGCCGGTCAGCGCGGAGACATTCGCGGCTCGATCATCGCAGGCGGCACAGGCTCGGACATCGTTCTCAACTCCGCCGAGTCATTGCGAATTCGCGGCAGTCTGACGGCGGACGACGACATCCTCTTGAGTGCCGGGACGCAGATCGTCGCTCATCAAATCAGCGTGCAGATTGAAGGCACCAGCACGCTCAACTCCGCAGGCGGCGGCGGTGACGGCGAGATCGTCATCACGGGCTTCAACGACATCGTCTTCGACGGAGTGCTCGGCACCGGCAGCAACAGACTCAGTCGCCTCGAACTCAATGCCGAGCACGGCAATCTCACCATTCCGAAGACGTCCGGCTACATCGAGTCCGACGCCCTCATCGCGTTGAAGGGGCAAGTCGTCGACGTGCAAGGCGTCGTCCGCAGCACGCTCACAACGGCATCAACGAGCGACTTCGAAATCACCGTCGATGCCAGCGACACCGCGATCATCAACGGCCAGTTTGAACTGACCGGCTCGTTGCACATCGACGCCGACAACCTCGTCGAAGTGTTTAACACAACGATCGACATCAGCGAGCCGAACCAAAGAGTGCTCTTCAGCGGCGGCGATGTGCGCTTCGGTAAAGCCTCGACCGACATGCTCGGTCAGCCGGTGCAACTCGGCGCGCTCGTGACCTCCGTTGATCGCATCGAGTTCAACACTACGGGCAACGTCGACTTTGGCTCGGGCTCCGTCATCGCGACGAGTGCCGCGAACTCACAGATCAACCTCATCGCCGGCAGCGTCACGATCGCCGGATCGTTGCTTGCCGGAGCGACAATTACCGACAGCGGAACGGGCACCGACACCGTCTTCAGCGGAACCGGAGCCGACATCGTCATCAACGCGAAAGTCACCGTCGCGCTCGGCGGAACGGGCATCATCAATGGCGTCTCGCAAACCGTCGGCGGCACGCTCAAGGCGACGGGTGACATCAACATTACAGTCGCAGGCGGCACGTCAGACATCAGCTTCACGATGAATGAACTGAGTGCGTTCTTCACTCAGACTGCTGACAACGAACCCGCGAACTTGCCGCACAGCATCACGATCAACGCGGCTCAAGACGTCCGAGTTGTCGGCTCGATTCAAGCTCTGCAAACCGGAGCTGACATCAGCATCACGTCGAGCGAACTGCTGCTCATCGACGGGCTCGTCAAAGCCGACGATCAACTGTCAGTGAATGGCGGCAGCGACGAAACCGGCTACGGACTCATCATTCAAAAATTCGTCTTCGCGACCGACGCGAATGGCGACGAGCTACTCGATAGCAACGGCCAATTGATCCGCCTGCACGGCGGCACGGTGACGACCAATCCGGGCGGCACGCTCACGTTGTCGGCTCAGCAACAGCTCGCTCTCAGCGGCGTCATTGGCGAGACGCATACCGACAACAGCAGCGGCACCGACATCACGACCGCCGACGTTGCGACCATTCACATCACCGACGGCTACGTCATCGTCGACTCTTCGGTCATCGCCGGAGACCGCATCGACTTCCGCGTTGATGGAGTGATGATTGCCCCGAACGGCGTCGTGCAGACGGTCAACGTCGGCGGCGAAGTCGACCTGCGAGCGACCGGTCTCTTCATGATGGGGGCAGCGACTCCCGGAACGAGCCCCGCGCTCATCGAGTCCGACGTCTTCGTGCACATCATGGGCGGAGACCTCAGTCTGGACGGCCTGATCGTCAGCCGGATTCCGACCGATGCAGAGTGGCTCGACGCTCCGCGTCGAGAAGCCGTCGCGGAGCGACGGGCCACACTACCCGTCGGCATCCTCATCGACGCAAAGTCCTCTGCCGTCTTCTACGGCACGGTGACGTCGTCGACGTCGCTCGCCGTGCATGCCGGAGTCAGCCCGAATTGGACTGACGCGCAACTCTTCGGAGCCGTCACGATCGCGGATCTCAACGGCGGCAACATCACGATCAACGGCGGTCTGCTCA
The DNA here is from genome assembly GCA_964573505.1 of uncultured Planctomycetaceae bacterium. Lineage (GTDB taxonomy): Bacteria > Planctomycetota > Planctomycetia > Planctomycetales > Planctomycetaceae > AM-0621. Next base: position 8,458 of record CAZNMS010000162.1, read on the forward strand.
GCAGCGAAGGCACTGCCGAAATCATCGCGGGCGGCAACGTCGAAGTGGTCGGCTCGACGTCGGTCGGTTCCGATCTCGTCACCGTGCAGCGTCCCGTCATCAACACGACGACGAAGTTCATCGACATCGTCACGGGCACGCGGCAAGTCGCGGTCGGCACGGTACTGGTGCCAGAAGTCACCTTCGTCACGACGACGTCGACTCAGCAAGTCGGCACCGAAAGCGTGCGAGTCGGCAGCGCGTTCAACACTGCCGAAATCAGCTTGCTGCAACTGGGCTACTACAACGCGACGACCGGAGTGACTCGTAAGACCTTCATTGAAGGCATCGACTACACGAACGCCGGACTGACCGATGCCGAATGGGCGAAGTCCTACGACGAAGCGACGGGCGACATCATCAACGTCGGCTCGGTGCGACCGATCGGCAACACCGACTTCCAACAACTGACCGACGAGCAGCGCAACGCGGTCCTCATCAAGCTCGGCTTCCGACCGCTCTACAACATGAGCCTCACGGACCTCGCCGTGCATCGCACGATTAACGGCATCCCGACGACCGATGCTTGGCACCCCAGTTGGGAAGGCCAATACACGACTCAAGTCCTCGACACGACTTACGAATTCAACGGCGGATCGGACCCGGCGGGAGTCGTCACCTATCAGCA
>CAZNMS010000162.1:9134-16777 GCA_964573505.1 uncultured Planctomycetaceae bacterium
GATTGGCGATGGACGGCCGGCGCGACAAGTACGTCATCATCCCGACCGGAGCCGATGCCGACTTCCTCAAGGTCGTCTCGAAGCCCGGCACGCGCGGCGTCACTGAAGATGTCGGCGAGTACTACGACCAAGCGAACGTGCTCTACACGCAAGACAAGTCGGCTCATCTCGAAGTGCCTGAGGTCATCGACTACCGCGAGACCGACTTCGACAACTCACCGATTCGCTGGGACGTCGCTTATCACGATTCCGGCACGCGCTGGTACCTGATCAACGACGGTCGCACCGGCCCCAACAAGGTCGGCGAGTTCCAATATCCGTTGTGGGCTCAAGGCGACAAGAACACCGCGAACGACATCAACTCGCGCTTCATCAACGTGCAAGCCGGTTACACGCACACCACACGCCTCATCAACAATCAGCGCTTTGCCGGCTCGCATGTCGTTCACGCGGGCGACGTCGAAAACTACTTCGGCGACTACGTCTTCTCGGCTTCCGTGCGCTTTTCGCTGGCGGGCAGTCCGACCGGTCTACCGGAAGCCTATGGCTTCCAATTTGATCTCAGCATCGCGGGCCACTCGAACTCACATTCTCAGACCGGTGCGGGCCTCGCGCCTCTGACTGGCCAGTGGATCGACAGCAGCTTTCTGACAGTGACCGGAGTCCCGCGTCATTCAAATTACACCGGCACAACGACGTTCTCCGAGACCAGCGCGGCCGCGACGGTGAAGCACTTCAACGCCGACGCTCAGACGCGAGACGCAGCGACCGGCGGCTACTCGACCTCTGCCGGGACGTCGGTGTTTGTAGATGTCGTTCCCGCGCGACTCGGCCCGTACTACTGGGGTCACGTCAGCGACATCAACGAGACCTTCCAAGACGACTTCTTCAATTGGGAGTCCTTCTACTCCGACGTGAAAATGTTGCGCAAGGAACTCTTCTTCCAGCTCGTGACTCAGCCGACCGACATCTACGACCTGCGACCGAAGTTCGAAACCGGCACGTCCGAAACCAAAGTGGTGACCGAGAAGTCGGTCACGCAATGGCAAGCTCAACAGATCATCGAGCAGCAAGCCGTTCAAACGACCGAGCGGCAATTCGTGAATGGTCCGTCGGTGCAACGAGGTTCGTTCGATTCGCCGTCACTCACTGCGACCTCAACCGTCACGATCGCTGCCGGACAAGACATTGCCATTCGCGGCATCGTCCAATCGACGGGCAGCGAAGAGACCGTCAGTCTCACCGCCGGTCGCGACGCGATCATCAACGGACTGGTGCCAGAAGGAGCCGCACCCGGCACGCTGCCTGCCGTCGCGCAACTGCTGTCTGACGGCAAGATCAACATCAACGCCGGTCGCGATGCGCTGCTCGGTCCTTCGAGCAGCGTGCAAACCGATGCCGACGCAGTGCTCGACACGCTCAGCGAAATCAACATCACATCGGGGCGAGACGCACGCATCGGCGGCACGGTCACAACGCTGAATGCGATCACGGTCAACGCGAGTGGAGACATCGCACTCGGCGGCGCGATCACGGCCACGCATCTCATTGAAGGCCATGCCGGCACCGACGGCAGCGGCTCGATCACGGGCGACATCAACACCGAACTCACGACGTTCGGCAGTCAGATCATCCTCACCTCGGGCAGCACGTCGGGCGACATCACGCTGACCGACTCGACGCTCACCAGTTCGATGAGCACCGGCTTCATCAGCCTCAGCGCGCTCGGAGGAGCGATCTCACAAACCGGAGGCACGGCAAGCGGTCATCAACTCAAAGCCCGCGCTCAAACGGGCATCACCACGAACACCGTCGTTGTTGAACTCGACGCGCAGAACTTCGGAACCGGCAACGTCACGCTGCTCAACAACGGCGATCTGAAAACGGTCGGCACGCTGACCAACATCGACGGCAACATTCTCGTCACGGTCATCGGCACGCTGACCGTCGGTTCGATGAATGGCAGCGACGCGATCACGTTGCGTTCGTCGTCCGAACTCTCGCAGAGCAGCGGCACAACGATCGGCGGCGGCCAGTTGACGATCATCGCCCCGGACAGCGCTGATCCGGGAACGCCCGCCTTCACGCTTAACACGGCGGTCAGCACCCTCACGCTGACGACGCATAAGACCGGCGATGTCGTCATTCACAACACCGGCACCGCGCCGCTTGAACTGTTCCTCGTCGTGACGAACGGCAGCATGAGCGTCGACACGAACGGCAACTTGCTCGTCACTCAAGCGGTCAGCCTCACGAACTCCGACAGCAACGACATCGCGCTGCAAGCCGACGGCAACATCGCGATCGGCAACTTGAACGCCGGAGTCTTCGCGGGCACTGAAGCCGAAGCGCGAACGATCCGCTTGAGCTATCTCGCCGCCGCGCTCGACGCCGCCGGCTTCGCCTACTCCGATCCGACTCATTCGTCCTCTCTGTCCTATGAGTCCTATCAAGTTCTCGACAAAGCCTCCGCCCGAACCGCCCTCATCAACTGGCTCAGCGCCACGAACTATCTCGGCGACCCCGACGCCGCGACGAAGGCCGCTGCCGAAGCCGACCAGCAACTCAACCTGCAACAACCGTTACACGCCTACGGAGACATCGCGATCAACGCCGGTGGCTCGATCACCGAGGCCGGTCCATCTGACGCTGCCGTCGATCTCGTCGCCGACAGCATCACGATCATCAGCGGCGCCGGTTTCAGCGGAGTCGACACCGCCTTCAACACGATCGCCTCGCTGCACAACGTCAGCGGCAGTGTCGATCTCACCGACGTCGACAGCATCGGCGATCCCGCTCCGGGACTCGTCATCGTCTTGCTCACGAACGACAACGGCTCCGTCACCGTCAACGTGCCGAGCGACCTTGATGTCTATCAACTCGCCGCGAACGGCAGCGCGTCGGACGTCGATCTGAACTCCGATGGCATCTTCAATCTGCTGCCCGTTATCGGAGTGCCGAACACCGTCACCGCCGGCCGCAATCTCAGTCTGCATTCGACCGGCACTCTCTATCTCAACAGCGGCTTCACCGCCCCGCAGTCGGTCGCGTTCACATCCGACGCCGACGTCAAAATCTCCGGCGCGACGTTCACGCTGAGCACCGTCGATCCGATCCTCATTCACTCCGAGAGTTCGATCCGCTTCAACGGCACACTCGAATCCGATCACGGCATCAAGCTGATCTCCGAGCACGGCGACGTCTCGGTCAACGGCAACATCCGAGGCCGCAACGGTCACGACCTCGAATCGCTGACGATCATCGCTCGCGGCAACTTGGTCACATCCGGCGAGTTCGAAGGACTGTTCCGCTTTCAATCGTTGCTCAACGAGCAGACCTACTACGCCGACACGCCCGAACTCGATGCGACCAGTCACGTCCTCGACGCGAACGGAGCACCGGTTGCCAGCATCGAGTTCCTCGACCTCGTGCCGTTCACCACAACGAGCAGTTCGATCGTCAAAGATCCGGCTTCGGGGCTCGATGTCTTCCGCGACACACTGACCGAGCGGCATTACTTCCGACACGTCGGGCCGCACGGCGACGAGTTCTCCGAACGCACCGATCCCGTCACGAACCTCTATCCGTTCTCGGCCTACAACGACGTCACTCGTTCGTTCGTCACGATCTATTCAACGACCGACGACCCGACGACCGGCACGCTCTTCAAGGACGATCAAACAACTCCGGCGTTGCTTAGCGAGCACTCGTTCTTCGAGCGTGTCTTCATCGCCGTCACCGACGCGGACATCATCGCGCGGTTGCAGCCACTGACGATGAAGGACTTCAGCGGCGGGCAACCTTCAGGAACAACGATCGCGCTCAACGAAGCCTCGATCGGCAACGTCGCGAACTTCATCACGCTGCAAGGTCACGGACAGATCATCGCTCCGAACCTGCATGTCACCTCATCGACCGGTTCGCTGACGGTTCAGTCTGCCGACGATCTGACGACCGGCAATTGGAACGCTCACAGCATCGACGCGACGGTCACCGGCCTCGTCGATGCCGATGGAGCGATCGTTACAGGCTCGGCCACAATCCCGCTGACCTTCGTCGTTCAAGAAGATGAACCGGCTGTGCCCGTCACGCTGACCGGTCACGACCTCACGCTGACAACGCGCGACGACATCACGATTAGTAAAGCTCCGAGCAACTTCTTCAGCATCGACATGAATGCCGGAGACTCGTTCATCGAGATCCCCGTCATGACCGTCGTCGGCACGGGTAGCTCGATCTCGCTGACTTCGACTGCTGATCTATCTCTCGAAGCGCATCTCACTCGCAGCGGCATCGTCACGCCCGACCTCACTTCAAACGGTCCGATCACGCTGACTTCGCTCGGCGTGCTCGATGCCAACAACGTCCGAGTCGGCGGCACCGTATTCATCAACAGCGCGATCAACGCGGGCACCGGCACGTTGACCATCAACGCCAACGACACCGACAGCGAACTGATCGGCCTCCTGCACACGACCGGCGGACTCACGCTGATCGGCGGCGGCACGCTGACTATTCCGGGTCACCAAACTTACTCCGGCACAACGACCATCACCGACAGCGACCTGCTGCTGAGCGGCTCAGTCACCGGCAGCAGCTTCGTCGTGAAAACCGGCTCGACACTGACGCTCAAAGGTTCGATCAACAGCGGCAACGTCACTCTCGCCAACGATGCGGTGCTGATCGGCACCGGCAAGATCGGCGGAGCGTTGCTGGCTCAGAGCGGTGCCGAATTCGTGCCCGGCGATAGTCGCCTTTCGCTCCGCGAAAGTGCGTCTTCCCCGAGCCCGAGCAACAACTCGCTCCCCGGCAAGCTCACGATCGACGGCCCTTACACCCAGCAAGCGGGTTCCAATCTCGTCCTGCAAATCAACGGCCTCGTCGCCGGAACCGACTTCGATCAGATCGAAGTCACGGGCTCAAACCGAGTCGTCACGCTGACCGGCTCGAAGATCGTTCTCACGACTGGCGTCGAGATCCCCGACGGCACGAAGTTCACGATCATCAACAACGTTGCCTCGAACAGCACGGTCGTCGGCGAGTTCGCCGGTTACCCCGAAGGCTCGTTCGTCGACGGCGGCACGGTCGCGTATCGCATCAACTATCACGCGGGCATCGACGGCAACGACGTCGTGCTCACCGCGACATCGCTCGACTACGGCGATGCCCCGAGTGCCGCTCAATCCGGCTTTGCAAACACCTATCCCGTCAGCGCCGCCAATGACGGAGCCCGTCACAAAGTCGTCGGCCCGCGATTGGGCACTTACGTCTCCTCGGAGTTCAATGGAGCCAACAGCGTCGGTGCTCTCGGCGACGACACGAACGGCACCGTCGATGACGAAGACGGCATCCTCTCGCTCTCAACACTGATCCGTTCCGCGACCATCGACACCATCGCCAGCATCATCATTGATCTGCAAACACCGGACGCGACGAGCAACAAGCTCGATGCTTGGATCGACTTCAACCGCGACGGCGATTGGGACGATCTCGGCGAGCAGATCCTCACTTCAGCCGATCTCGGCACGACCGCCGGTCCCGTCGCGCTGAACTTCACAATTCCCGCCGGATCATCAGTCGGCGACACGTTCGCCCGCTTCCGCATCAGCATTGCGGGCGGCCTCACTCCGCGAGGACTCGCGCAGAACGGCGAAGTCGAAGATCACGCCATCACGTTGATCGCTGCCGGTCAGAACTCGAACGTCGCACCTCCTTCAGGCGGCGGCCCGATCACGGTGCAAGTCGTCGGCAGCAACATCGTCCTCACTCAAGACGGCCTCGTCCTCCAACAAATCCCCGTTGCCGGAGCCGGTCCGATTCACGTGCAAGGCACGCCCGGAACTGACGACCTCTTCATCGTCGAATACTCCAACGGAGACCCAATCCCGAGCGGCGGCATCTTCTTCGACGGAGCAGAAGGCAGCGGCGACGACGACATGCTGCGAGTCATCGGCAACGGCGGCACGTCCATCTACACACCGGACACAAGCATCTACGGCAACGGCACGATTCAAGTCGGCGAGACGCTGATTCGCTTCGCGAATCTCGAACCGGTCGACATCTTCAACATGAGTTCCTTCACGCTCGTCGTGCCGAACAACAACAACGTGATCGACATCGCCAACGGATTCGACCTCACGGGCACCGGCACGACTCCGGCCATTGTGATCTCCGGCACGACGGGCGGCATCGCCTTCGAAACCGTCGCCGTCTGGAACATCACGACGGTGACGATCGACACCAGCAGCACTGCCGGGACCGACAGTCTCACGCTCTCGTCGTTCAACGGCCCGAATGCCGCGATCACGAATCTCACGCTCAACGCCGGAACGGGCACGGGCACCGACACGCTCGCCCTCAATGGCGACCTCACGTTGTCGGGAGCCTTGAACGCGACGCTCAGCGGAGCCGTCACTCAAGCCGGAGCTTCAACGCTGAAGATCACCGGCACGACGTCGATCAACTCCGGCACTGGTGCAATCAATCTTACAAGCACAAAGAACGACGTCACCGGCGAGGTCTCACTGACCGGCGGCAACGTCGCGATCGTCGACGAGAACGATCTCACGCTCGCGAGCATCACCAGTACTCAAGCAACCGTCACAACGAACGACAGCCTGACGTTGACCGGCAAGCTCGATGCCGGCGCAGGCACGGTCACGCTCAACGTGAATCAAGAGTCTGCCCTCAGCGCGAACAACAACTTCACGATGCAAGCGGGCTCGTCGATCGTCACGACAAACGACACCAGTTCGGCCGTCGTCATCAACGTGAACTCGTTGCTGGGCGGAGCGGGCAGCGCCTTGCTGCAAACGATCTCAACCGGCACGACGAATGGCCGAGTCTCAATCGACGCCAACGCCGGAGCGATCACCGACGGCAACGGAGCCGCGAACAACATCACGTCCGGCAGCGCCTTGCTGCGAGCACTCGCCGGAGTCGGCACGAGTGCAGATCCAATCGAAACGGCGATCAACAGCCTCGCTGGTATCGGCGGCACGGGCGGCATCTTTGTCGTCAACTCAAAGGACCTGACGATCACGCAACTCGGCCTGACCTCGGGACTGATGACGACCTCCGGCGATATCGACGGCCGCACGACAACCGGCTCGCTCGTCATCGCTCAGGACATCACGACGACGCTCGCGACCGGCAACATCTTGCTCAAGGCCAATGAGTCATCCGGCACCAACAACATCACGCTCAACGCCGCGACGACGATTAGCTCAGCCGCCGGCAACGTGACGCTCGAAGCCGGTGACGACATCACGCTGACGAGCACCTCGCACATCGTCGCGGGCAAAGCGATCACGTTGACTGCCGACAGCGGCGACACCGACGCGAACGGCTCGCGATTGACGATCGCCGCTGAACTCGATTCCGGCACCGGCACGACGATCAGCAGCGGTAACGATAATGACACCTTCATCATCACTTACCCGGATCTCCCGGCGACGAACTCCGGCAAGGTGACCATCAGCGATCTCGGCGGCACCGACGCCTTGATCGTCAACGGGACCGCCGCCGCCGATGAGCTCGCCGTCAAGACAACGGCGACGACAACGACCATCACGCGCGGCGGCGATCCGGGCATCGAAGACATCGTCATCGGCAGCAGCATCGACACGCTGTCGAGCCGGCCG
>CAZNMS010000163.1:0-16710 GCA_964573505.1 uncultured Planctomycetaceae bacterium
AAGGGCCGCAAGAATCTTCTCGTTCCAACAAGCTTTTCACCGTTTGCAGAGCAGATGATTTGACGCGTCGACCGTGTAACCGCGAGCCTCAGGCGAGCGCGTCAAGCGGCGGCATCTCGATAACCCGCAGCTTCATTTCTGCTGAGATCAGCAGTCACTCCATTCGACGCGCTTCGTTCAATCGCGGGTTGAGTGCTCAGAAAAATCAGTGTCGGTGCCCGGCACGCGATGAAATGTCTCACTGCACCTGAAGTAGAAAAGGAACTCCCCTAATGGCTCGTCATTGGCTGCTGCTGATCGTGGCGTTGTTTGGTGTAACGAATGTGACATCGCTCACCGCAGCGGAGCGCGGTCCCAATATCGTCTTCATTCTCGCGGACGATCTCGGATGGACCGATCTCGCGTGCTACGGCAGCAAGTTCTACGAGACGCCGAATCTTGATCGGCTCGCGGCGAGCGGCATGAAGTTCAACTACGGCTACACCTGCGGGCCGAACTGTCAGCCGACTCGAGCAGCGTTGATGAGCGGCCAATATGGGCCTCGCACCGGCATCTATACCGTCGGCGCTATTGATCGGTTCGATTCGAGCAAGCGGCCGCTCATCCCCGTCGACAACGTGCAGAAGTTGAGTCTCGGAACGGTCACCGTTGCCGAAGCTCTCAAGCAGCGCGGCTATGCAACGGGCATGTTCGGCAAGTGGCATCTCGGGCAAGACGACGAGCATCACCCGTCGAAGCAAGGCTTTGACGAAGCGATCGTCAGCATGGGCAGGCACTTCGACTTCGCGACGCAGCCGAAGGTGAAGTATCCCGAAGGAACATATCTCGCAGACTTCCTCACGAACCGCGCGGTCGAGTTCATCACGCAGCACAAAGACGAACCCTTCTTCCTCTACTTGCCGCACTTCGGAGTTCACTCGCCGTTCGAAGCGAAAAAGGAACTCATCGAGAAGTTCAAAGGCAAGCCGGCTGCGGGCGGACACAACAGCGCGGTCTATGCGGCGATGCTCGCGAGCGTTGATGAGAGCGTCGGGCGCGTCATTGCGAAGCTCGACGAACTGAAGCTAAGCGACAATACGCTCGTCATCTTTTCGAGCGATAACGGCGGAGTCGGCGGCTACGAAGCGGCAGGCATCGGTAAGGCCGGAGCGATCACTGACAACGCTCCACTGCGAGGCGGCAAAGGCATGCTCTACGAAGGCGGCGTGCGCGTGCCGTACCTCTTTAAGTGGCCCGGTCGCATCGCAGCGGGCACGACGACTGACGAGCCGATCTTGAGTGTCGACCTTTATCCGACGCTCGTTGAAGTTGTCGGAGGCAAGCTGCCGGAGACGCAAACGTTCGACGGGCAGAGCTATCTCAGCTTGCTGACCAATCGCGCCGACCAGTGGCAGAAGCGAGCGATCTATTGGCACTTCCCCGGCTATCTCGGCGCTGGCCCCGGCGAGTGGCGAACGACTCCGGCAGGAGCCGTGCAAGTCGGGCATCTCAAGCTGCTCGAATTCTTCGAGGACAACCGCATCGAGCTTTACGACGTGAAAACAGATGTCGCTCAGAAACGCGACCTCTCCCAAGAGCAGCCCGAACGCGCCGCCGAACTGCACGCACGGCTGACCGAGTGGCGAAAGTCGATCAACGCTCCGATGCCGGCTCGACGCGATGCCGAAAAGTCCGACAAACCGGCAGCAAAGAAGAAAGCCGGGAAGAACGCGAAGAAGTAGCTCGTCGCGCGCCTTCGAAGTTGCGAGCAGTCGCTCTAACGTACTCGGCCCTCGAACACGGAGGGACGATTGGGCCACAGATGAAACGCAGATCGAACACAGATTGGGTGCAGCACGAAGCGATCTCAATTTGCTGACTCAATCGATTTGCAGAAGCCCGCTCTCCACTGACCCCGCGTCAGTGGAAGCAACGACTGGCGAGCTAACAACGCAGTTCACAAACCGCGTTTTTCTCGCTCTCCACCGACCCCGTGTCGGTGGGAGCAACGACTGATTCGCTAACGCTCTCGAAGTCAGAGTTCTTGCGAAGCGGCCAACATTCGTCGTTCGTTGGCGACGGAGTCACTCGAACGATCCTTAGCAACCCAGTCGTGCTCCCACTGACGCGGGGTCAGTGGAGAGCGAATGATTCGGCGCAGCATGACGTTGCTAGCCGACCAGTCGTGCTCCCACCGACGCGGGGTCGGTGGAGAGCAAACACCTGCAATTCGTTAGTGTCAGTTTTATGACCGCTCGGTCTTATCTGTGTTTCGTCTGTGTTCCATCCGTGGCTCAACCCGTCTTCCCGTCCTCTGCTCCGTAGCTCGACCACTTCCAATCGCACGAACGCCTTGCCGCGTTTCAAGAACTCAAAGCCCCAACATGTCTGCTGAAACTCGATCGACCGAACACAACGGCAAGCTCTACATCGAAACTGTCGGCTGTCAGATGAATATGCTCGACAGCGAACTCGTCGTTGCCGCGCTGCGGCAGCAACAGCTCGAACTAACGGACGACATGTATGAAGCCGACACCGTGCTCTTCAATACGTGCAGCGTGCGCGAGCATGCCGAGCACAAGATCTACAGCCAGCTCGGACGGTTGAAGTTCAACAAACGCAAGCATCCTCAGCAGGTCATCGGCGTGATTGGCTGCATGGCGCAGAAGGATCAAGAACTCATCTTCCAGAAGGCGCCACACGTTGACTTGATCGTCGGCACGGGGCAGCTCGGCGAGATCCCGAAGATGATCACTGAAGCGCGCGCAACTCGTGCTCGCGCGATTGCTGTGAGTCTCGGACGCAAAGAAGGCAGCCGCGACGAAGTGGCGTCGAGCTTCGAAAGCTACGACCCGCTGCGCGATCCCGAGATGCGACCGTCTCCGTATCAAGCTTTCGTCCGCATCATGATTGGCTGCGACAAGTTCTGTACCTACTGCGTCGTGCCGATGACGCGCGGGCCCGAGCAGTCTCGTCCGCCGAGCCATATTCGCACCGAAGTGCAGACGCTCGCTCGGCAGGGAGTCAAAGAAGTCACGCTCTTGGGGCAGACGGTCAACAGCTACAAAGTCACTGAGAACGGTCGGACCTATCGCCTCTCGGACTTGCTGGCGTTCATTCACGACGTTGAGGGCATCGAGCGCATCAAGTTCGTGACGAACTTCCCGAAGGACATGACGGACGACTTGCTGCAAGCCGTGCGCGATCTGCCGAAGGTGTGCCGATACTTACATGTCCCCGCGCAGTCGGGTTGCGACGAGATGCTCAAACGCATGAAGCGCGGCTACACCGTCGACGACTATCGCGAGATGATGCATCGCATCCGCGCGACGATGCCGAAGTGCGCGGTCTCGAGCGACTTCATCGTCGGCTTCTGCGGCGAGTCTGAAGAGTCGTTCCAAAAGAGCATGGACTTGATCCGCGAGTTCCGTTTCAAGAACAGCTTCATCTTCAAATACAGCCCGCGACCGTTCACGAAGGCGAACGAGTTATGGGAAGACGACATTCCTGAAGACGTCAAACGCCGCCGCAACAACGAGATGCTCGATCTGCAAAACGAGATCAGCGAAGAGGACAACGCCGAGTTCATCGGTACGTCGGTTGAAGTACTCGTCGAAGGCCCGAGTAAGAGCGAAGAGAAGGGCAAGATCGAATCCTCGGACGGACTGAAGCGGCAGCTCGTCGGACGCACGACCTGCGACCGCATCGTTGTCTTCGAAGGCAACCCGCGACTGGCCGGCTCAATCGTCGAAATCGACGTCTTCGACTGCACGCAAACAACGCTCATCGGCTCGATCGTCACCCGACACAAGACGCACGGGATGCAATTAGAGTTACCTGTGATTGGGTAAGGACAGTCGTCGCGTTTCTCAAAAAAGATCGCTTAGCCCGCGTGAGGATATGGCTTGAGATCGAATGGAAGAGGTCGCTCATGAGTGCAGCGAACGACGAGTCATACGGGGCGGAACGAGAATTCGTCAGGCAGTTGCTGGAAGTAGCACCGCCTCGGGATCAGTTGCCGTACACAGCCGAGTTTGAGCATCTCAAGACTCAGTTCTTAGAGCGATTCAAGGCAGACATCTCGGACAATGCGTTCTGGTTGCTCTTGGCCAAAGAAGGCAAGAAGGGCGGGCTCTCAAAGGGCAACGGGCGAGTCAAGGACCTGCTAAGGGTCGCGCTGACTCCAGACGAAGAACTTGAAGTGTTGCGATTGTTTCCCGACGGCATCGGCGGACGCGATCGGCTGCCCTACACGAAAAAGTTTGATGATCTCTATCAGCGGTTCATTTGGCTGACTCAACGACCGCTCTCCAAACATGAGTTTTGGCGAGCAATGACGAACGTCGCGAAGAAGTCAAAGAAACCGCAGCCAATGTCAGGAGAATTACAGCTCGGTGCATTGCCCGCGGAACTCGTACATCGGTTGCAAGAACAAAACCCGTGGTGGCACGCTGGCGCAAGAAAACGAACGGCGCCTTTCCGGCGTTGGGCCTATCGCCAGATGGTGCGGCGCCTCGATTCGGGCATCGCGTCGATCATCGCAGTGAGAGGGACTCGGCAAGTCGGCAAGTCAGAGCTGCAATTGCAATTCATTGACGAACTGCTGCTCTATCGGCACGTCCCGCCAACTCACATTCTGCGCGTGCAGTTTGATGAAGTGCCGAGCATCGAACGCTTTGAGTCACTGATTCTCGAAATTGTCCGCTGGTTTGAAGAATTCGTGCTCGGTGAGTCCATCAACGCAGCAGCAGCCCGTGAGCAACCGGTCTATCTCTTGTTCGATGAGCTGCAGAATCTCATCGGTTGGGAGAACCAACTGAAGTCACTGGTCGATCATCGCACGGTCAAAGTGCTCGCGACGGGCAGCTCTGCATTAAGAATTGCACAGGGGCAAGACAGTCTCGCCGGGCGCATTAATCTGATTCATCTCGGGACGTTGAGGCTGCGTGAGATCGCCATGATTCGGTTTCATGAAGCGCTACCGGTCGTCGTTGGCGAGAACGACATCGAGAAATGGGCAACTCCCGAGTTCTGGCGCTCCGTCGTTGTGTTTGCTGGTTCGCATCGCGAGGCCCTGAAAAAGTCATTCAAAGCGTACTCTGAATTCGGCGGCTATCCGATTTGTCATCGTCTCAGTGCAGACGCAGAAATTGAACGCGGCGAGTTGCGTCGCCAGATTCAAAACATGGTCGTCGAACGCACGATTCAGCATGACATCACAGCAGGTGGCGGCGGTAAGCGTCGCTCCGAGGAGACTGTCACAGCCGTTTTCCGACAGCTCTGCCGATATGCCGGGCAGCCCGTGACGACGAAGACGCTCGCGACGGAGTTTTCGAAGTTAGGGATCGAAGGCATTACGCACGCGGCCATTGAGGATGCGATTTCATTCCTGAAGGACTCTTTGTTGGTCGTTGCTGTTCCGCCCTTTGAAGGACTCGGCAAACGCGCGGCGCATCCTTCGAAGTATTGCTTGGCCGATCACTTTGTCCGGGAAGCATGGCTGCAAGAACAATTACCCCTTGATGCAGAGACACTCGCAACGACACCCGAAGCGATCGTCTCTCAAGTTGGGCATCTCGCCGAGAGCGTTGTTGGAGCTTATCTCTCGCAAGTGTCGGGGCTCGACTTGTCATGGCTCCCGACGGCTTCAGAGGAGTCGGAGATTGATTTCGTTCTGACAATTGGTCTGCGTCGAATTCCATTGGAAGTGAAGTATCGAAAGCAGGTCACTAATTCCGACTGCATCGCGATCCGCCAATTCCTACAGCAGCCACAATTCAACGCCCCATTTGGAGTCGTCATCACTCAGGACCGGGTTGATGAAGAAGACGGAGTGTTCTTTGTCCCAATGTATGCGCTACTCGGATTGAAGTAGCGATCAGCGCGTTGCCGCCTCGCAACGCAAGCGGTTCCTTCAGGACTGGCGGGGGTTCTTTCGCGCGGCGGAACTCCGGTGCTTGCCCCGCTAACAGCATGCCGAACACTTCTCGCCCGGTCGGATACGAGAGGGTCGCATTCAATGCGGGACGGACAGGATGTCCGCCCAAGCAAACTTGACACACAGCGCGGGAAGTACCGTCATCAAGTGACCGAGCCGAAGATCGGAGTGCGATCTCAGCATAAGCCGACGCCTTCTATGCACCGCGAAAACAAGATCGCATCACACGAAGCATTACGGCGATGTTTCTTCAATCCGTGCTCGGCTCCGAAGTCACAGACGAGGACAGCAAGTTAGCATCGGTTGCTGCTCAGTGGGTCGCTCCCCAAACTCCGATTCGTCGTTTGACCTCTGCTGCTGTCACTCTTCTTAGGAGACTTTCGAATGCCGTTACGTCGCAGTGTGTTTGCTGGCTTCGCTTTGTTGGTTGCTGGTTCGATCGGTGTCGTTCACAGCGCCGAGCCGAAGTTTGATAGCAAGGTCGTCAACGCCAACACCAAAGGGCAGTCGGTTCCGGTGAGCGTCGACATTAAGGGCGCTCAAAAGTTGTTTCTCGTTGCGACCGATGGCGGCGATGGCTTCGGCTGCGATTGGGCCGATTGGATTGAACCGAAACTCGTTGGACCAAAAGGCGAGCAGAAGCTGACTGAGATGAAGTGGAAGTCGGCGGCGAGCGGCTTTGGCAATGTCGGCATCAATAAGAACTGCGGCGGCAACGCGCTCAAAGTTGCGGGGAAGACTCCGGAGTTTGGCATCGGCACGCATGCAAACTCGGTCGTTGAGTTCGATCTGCCGGCAGGACACTCGTTCGAGAAGTTCACGGCGACGGCGGCTCTTGATGATCAAGGACTGGCTCAAGGCTGCGGGTCGACGGTGCAGTTTCTGGTCTTCACCGATAAGCCCGATGCGAAGTTCTTGAAGGCATCCTCAAACGCAGCCGCTCCTGTTGCAGCGGGCAGTCGAGACGCTGCGGATGCTGTGAAAGGGCTCGAAGTTGCGGAAGGACTCGAAGCAACGCTCTTCTCGTCGGAAGCCAGCAAGCCGCCGATGCTCAATCCGACGAGCATCGACATCGACCATCTCGGACGCATTTGGGTTTGCGAAGTCGTCAACTACCGACATCGCAACGGCGAACGCAAAGAAGGCGATCGCATTCTCGTTCTCGAAGACACTGACGGTGATGGAGTCGGCGATAAGCAGACCGTCTTCTATCAAGGTAAAGACGTTGATTCGGCGCATGGCATTTGCGTGCTGCCCACTCCGTCGGGCAAAGGCACGAAGATCATCGTGTCGTGCGGTTCTGAGGTCTTCTTCTTGCACGACGACGACGGCGATCTGAAGTCCGATCGCAAAGAGTTGTTATTCACGGGCATCGCGGGGACTCAGCACGATCACGGCATTCATGCCTTCCACTTCGGTCCCGATGGCAAGCTGTATTTCAACTTCGGCAACAGCGGCAATCAGATCAAAGACAAAGACGGCAAGCAGATCGTTGACCTCTCGGGCAACGAAGTGAACGCGAGCCGCAAGCCCTATCAAGAAGGAATGGTCTTCCGCTGCAACATGGATGGCAGCGAGTTTGAAACGCTCGGTTGGGATTTCCGCAACAACTGGGAGATCGCGGTCGACAGCTTCGGATCGTTGTGGCAATCAGACAACGACGACGACGGCAACAAAGGCGTGCGCATCAACTTCGTGATGGAGTTCGGTAATTATGGTTACAAGGACGAGTTCACCGGAGCCGGTTGGAACACTCCTCGCACCAATCTCGAACAAGAGATCCCGTTGCGTCACTGGCATCTGAATGATCCGGGCGTTGTGCCGAACCTGTTGCAAACCGGAGCGGGTTCTCCGACCGGCATCCTCGTCTACGAAGGCGACCTCTTGCCCGAGGTCTTCCGCAATCAAGTCATTCACTGCGACGCCGGCCCGAATGTTGTGCGTGCTTATCCCGTGAAGAAGTCGGGAGCGGGCTATAGCGCCGAGATCGTCAACGTTGTCTCGGGAGCGCGCGACAATTGGTTCCGACCGTCGGACGTTTGTGTGGCTCCGGACGGATCGTTGTTCGTCGCGGACTGGTACGACCCCGGTGTCGGAGGGCACCGCATGGGCGACGCCGATCGAGGCCGCCTCTTCCGAGTCGCTCCGCCGAAGGTTCCCTACAAGACGCCGAAGGTCGATGTCAGCACGGTCGAAGGTGCAATCGCCGCGCTCAAGAGCCCGAACGAAGCCGCGCGATATCTCGGATGGACGGCACTGGCTGAGTTCCTCAATTCGAAGCGAGCCGACGCCGAAGCCGCTTTGACGAAAGTCTGGTCGAGCGACTCGAACCCGCGCGTTCGTGCTCGAGCCTTGGGGGTACTCGCGAAGAACCCGGCGATCGGTCACACGGCCATCGCCGCCGCGATCACTGACAGCAATCCCGACATTCGTTGTGCCGGTTTGCGATTGGCTCGTCAGGTTTATCGCCCCGTCGAAGGGACTAAGAACACCGTCGCGCTCGTGGGTCTGATCGGCAAACTGTCGAACGATCCGTCGCCGGAAGTCCGCCGTGAATGCCTCGTCGCCTTGCGTCATTTGCAAGCACCGCAAAAGGCCGAACTCTGGGCGAGGCTCGCGATGCTGCACGACGGTAAGGATCGTTGGTATCTCGAAGCGCTCGGTATCGGTGCGGGTAACGATTGGGACGCCTGCATTGCCGCGCTCAAGAAGTTGTCTCCGCCCAATGCCAATCCGAGTGGTGCGTTCGGCAACCCCGCCGCGCGTGATTTGATTTGGCGTGCTCGCGGAACAGCAGAGGGAACGAACACAGCAAAAGCATTGGCAATGTTGCTGTCGTCCGAGCACGTCGGAGCCGCTGACGCTCCTCGCTATTTGCGAGCCTTCGACTTCCAACCAGCAACGCAGCAAAAGGACGACGCGCTGATTCAGCTCGCGTTCGGATCTTTCGGTGACGATGCGAAGACGAAGTTGATCAATGCCGAAGCCATCAGCCGCTTGAAGGGCTTTGATGTCTCGAAGAACCCGCAACAGAAGGTTGCTCTCAATCGAGTGCTCGATGGTTTGAAGGGCACGTCGCAGTTCGTCTCGTTGGTCGACAAGTTCAGCGCGAGCGATCGCTATGCGGATCTCGTCGCCTTGGCGTCATCGAAGGGTGACGAGCAACTCGGCATCGACGCCGCACGCGCGCTGTTGGGCAAAGGCGCGAAGGACGTGCTCGAAGCTGGCCTGAAGTCGACCGCTGACTTTGGCCGAGCCGCGACCGGCCTGACGACCGCGTTGTCGAACACTGGCGACGGTGCCGCCGCCGCGGTGCTCTTGCCGATAGTGCAAGACGACAAAGCCCCTGCCGATCAGCGCCGACAAGCGATCAAAGGCGCGACTCGCACGAAGCCCGGAGCAACGGCGGTTTTGAAGATGGCCGAAGCAAAAGCATTCGACGACAGCTTTGCTCCCGCACTAGCCGCCGCGCTGTCGACGGCTCCGCTCGATGCCACTCAGCAAGCGACGGTGTCAAAATTATTCCCCGCTCCGGCTGGCAAGGACTCAAAGCCACTACCGTCGATCAGCGAATTAGCAAAGCTCAAGGGCAACAAAGACAACGGGGGGAAAGTCTTTGCGAGCGCGATTGCGAAGTGCAGCTCATGCCATGTGGTGAATGGTCAAGGCAAAGAAGTCGGCCCGAACTTGTCCGAGATCGGCAGCAAGCTAAGCCGTCAGGCGTTCTTCGAGTCGATCATCTTCCCGAGCGCCGGCATCAGCCATAACTACGAGATGTACTCAGCGATCTTGAAAGACGGCACGATCTTCAACGGCATCATGATCAGCTCGACCGACGACAGCGTGACCCTGCGTAACGCCGAGTCGATCACCAAAACGATCAAGAAGTCGGACCTCGAAGAGCCACTGGTCAAGCAAAAGATCTCGATCATGCCGGCTGACGTCGCCAAGCAGTTGTCGCAAGAAGAACTCGTCGACGTCGTCGAGTACTTAGCGACGCTGAAGAAGAAGTAGTTGGTTCGCTGTCTCGATCGTTGCGATGCGCTCCGAGGTCGCAACACGACCTCGGAACGAGTTTGCTTCGTTCGTGCGAATGTTTGAATTAGGTCACCGCCATGCTCAGTTCGTTTCGCGCTCAAAACTTCCGGTGCTTCCGCGAACTCAATGTTCAAAACTTGGGGCGAATTAATCTATTTGGCGGACATAACAACGTCGGCAAGACAGCTTTGCTAGAAGCCATCAGCTTGTTGACGAGTGATGGCAATCCCAATTGGGTCTATCGAATTCTTGGCTTTCGCGGACTCGGTCGAGTGACCGGCACTCCGCATCAGAAAGCCGAGTGGATATGGCGACCGCTGTTTCATGACTTCGATGTAGCTCGATCCGTCTCCATCGAGAGCACCGATCAAGCTGGTGTCGAAGCTCGTTTGGGGATCTCACTGCGTCCGCGTTCTTCGATGGCGGTGCAGGTTCATGACGGTTCGTCGGGGAATCGCGTCGACATCAACGCTGGGAGCGCGGGGCTCGCTTCTTATGAACTCGTGCTCAATCACTCTCGCAGCCAGATTGAATTTGTGATGTCAGTCGAAGCGAACGGAGAGGTTCGCAATACGCCTGCCGCATTTACTGCGAAGCATCCGAGTTACTTTTTGGCCGCGCGAGCCCCGAATCCATTAGAAGAAGATGGGCAACTCTTCGGGAACTTGAGGATCGAGAAATCGACGTTCGACCTACTGCCTGTCCTGCAGATCTTGGAGCCTCGACTTCGAAGCCTTGATGTCTTTCCGAGTCCCACTGGGCTGATCTTGTACGGTGACGTTGGGCTCTCCCGGATGCAGCCACTGGGAATGCTCGGAGATGGTCTCGCGAGACTCACTTCAATTCTGCTGCGGATCGCGACCGCACCGAATGGCTATGTCGTGATTGATGAGATCGAGAACGGTTTTCATCACAGCGTTCTGACTGAGATCTGGAGAGCGATCTCTGCTGCTGCTGAAGCCAACGACACACAGATCTTCGCGACGACTCACAGTCTAGAAGTCATTCGCGCTGCCCAGGATGCCAATGAAGTTGGACCTCCGTTTGACTTGCGATATCTGCGACTTCAACGACGTCAGTCGGGCGAAATCGTCACTGTCGGGTACGAGCCGAATGAGCTTGCTGCTGTTGCCGCAACCGATGACATCGAGGTGCGATAATGGCCAAAGACAAGAGCAAGATCTTGCTGGTTGAAGGCGAGACGGATCTCTGTGTGATCGCAGAAGTCATTGAGGCAAGTGGCGTCCCTTGGCGCAGAGGGCACGAGCCGGTCGACATCAAAATCCTCGGCACGAAAACGCCCGTTGAAGGCACAGTCGGAGGTCACCTAAAGGATCAATCCTTCAAGCGATTCGGGATCATTTTGGATGCGGACCGAGATCCTGAAGGAACATGGCAGCAGATTGCTCAATGGCTTCATCTGCATGTTCCCAATCTTCCAAATGAGATACCGGCGACGGGTTTCATTTCTAATGACGACGCAGAGGGACGTCGCTTCGGTGTTTGGATCATGCCGGATTGCCATTCGAAGGGCACTTTGGAGTCGTTGCTCAAGTTGATGGTGCGACCTCAGTCGCAGGCACTCCTCGAGCATGCAGTTGAAGCCACGGCTCAAGCGAAGATTGAGCATGCGGCGCCGTTTAAAGACGTGCATCGGGAGAAGGCAGAGATCTTCAATTGGCTTGCATGGCAGGATGAACCTGGACGCAATTTTAAGGACCGCGATTTTGAGTCGCTGTTTGATCCGAAGACGGAAGCTGCTCGGCCGTTTGTGGATTGGTTTCGGCGTTTGTTTGATGTCTGACGGATGAAGCTGTGAGGTGCTCGACCTGTCTGTGAAATGTTGAGCGTCTCAAACAGGGATGTTTCTTGATCGACGATCACACTCGGCGTTGCTCTTTCGGGAATGGGGCAACTGCCCCGGGCGACGATTGAACTTCAGGGTGATTGCACTCCGTTCGATGGCCCGTCGGGGCGGGTTGTGCCGAAGGTCATGACGAACTCTGAGCCGCCGCCGGTGCGCGGTTGAACATAGGCCGTGCCGCCGTGCCGCTCGGCAACTTGTCGCACGATCGCCAGTCCCGCTCCGGTCCCTTCGACATTACGCGACACCGCTCGTTGAAAGAGTTCGAAGATGCGTTCGCGATGAGCTTTTTCAACTCCGGGCCCGCGATCTTTCACGATCAGTCCCGCTGTTGCTTTCGAACCTTCTTCCGGGATGAACGGCGCGATCTCGATGTCGGGTGCTTGCCCCGGCGGAGTGAACTTGAGCGCGTTCACAACGAGATTCAGCAGTGCTTGATTCAGCCAGCGCTTATCTCCGCGAATCACTGGCAGAGGACCGGCAATGCGCACGACGGCTTGAGTCTCGTCGATGCGCGCTTGAGTTTGAGCGATGACATCCTGTGCGAGTTGTTGCAGGTCGACTAAGCCCGTCGGTTCGACGGTGCGTTGTGCTCGCGAGAGCATCAAGACGTCGTCGAGCAGTTGCTGCATGCGGCGCGACGCGTCGATCACTCGGGTCAAGAAGCCCCGTGCTTTCTCTTCGAGGCCCGTCGAATACTTGTCCGCAATCAGCATCGAGAAGCTTTGAATGGCACGCACCGGCTCCTTCAGATCGTGCGAGATGACATACAGCAACGATGAGAGATCGCGGTTCTTTAAGTGCAGTTCGTCTTCAGCGACTTTGCGCGCACGGTCGGCGACCACTTCCTTTGTGACGTCCCAAAAGATGAGCTGCGTGCCGATGATGTTGCCATCGGGATCGCGGATCGGATCCTTGAGCGTATGAATGTGCCGCTCGCCGTCCGTGCCGAAGTTGATCGTCTCTTGAAACTCGAGTTGCTGACCGGTCGAGATGACGAGCAAGTCGTCTTCGCGGTACTTCGCCGCCAGATCCGGGAGCGAGAAGGCGTAATCGTTCTTACCTACGATCTCTTCGAGCGTCTTGCCGAAGAGCGTGCGCAGCGCTCGATTCACAAACACAAAGTTGCCGTCGAGATCCTTTCGCGCCACGCACAGTGGAATCGTTTCTACAAGCGACTCATACAACGCGCGTTGCTGACGCAGTTGCACGGCGATGCGTTCTCGCTCGCCAATCTCGTGCTGCAATCGCGCGTTCGTCGCGGCGAGTTCCATCGTTCGCCCTTCAACGCGACGTTCAAGCTCGGCACTGAAGGAGCGCAGTTCGTGCTCTCTCAGCTTGCGTTCGGTGATGTCGATGATCGTCGATTGAATCGCCGGGCGACCGTCCCATTCGACGAGCCGCACGTTGTTCTCAAGCCATATCAACGAGCCATCTTTGCAGAGTCCTTGATACTCGTAGTGCCATGGCGCGGCTTCACCGGCCATGCGTGCTTTGCGAAAGGCGGAGAGACGATCTCGCTCATGCGGGGCCAGAAACTGAGTGACCGAAGCGGCTGCTAAGACTTCCTCGACGCGATAGCCGAGCATGCGTGCCCAGCTTTCATTCACGAACAACGGCTTCTCGTCGCGATGCACGACGATGCCTTGAATCGAGCCCTCGACCAAATGCCGGAAGCGGCGTTCGCTCGCTTCAAGTTGTTGTCGAGCTTGCATGCGTTCCGAGATGTTCTCGACAAACGTCAGACGATGCTGCGGCACGCCATCATCGTCATGTACCCAATGGGCTGAGATGCGGCACCAAACAACGGAGCCATCGCGTTTGAGGTAGCGCTTACGAATCGTGAAGTCCTGAAACTCACCGAGCGCGATGTCGGCAGAGACATCCGGCGCGACGGTGTCTTCCAACAACGTGAGATCGATCAACTGCATCTGCTGCAGTTCGTCTTCCGAGTAACCCGTCATCTCGCAGAAGGCCCGATTGGCTTTGACGAAGCGCAGTGTTGTGTCGAGCAAGTAGAGCCCGATCGGCCCGTGCTCGAAGCCGCGACGAAATCGTTCTTCGCTTTCGCGCAAAGCTTGCTCAGCGCGCTTCCGCTGAGTGACGTCGATGATCACCGCTTGAATGGCCGGTGCTCCGCCCCAGTCGACCTGCCGCACGGTGTTCTCGAGCCACAAGATCGAGCCGTCTTTGTGTAATCCGCGATACTCGTAGTGACTCGGCGCCGACTCGCCCTTTAGCCGCGCAGTCATGTAGCCGAGCAAGCGGTCCCGATCTTCGGGATGAATGACTTCAAGCACCGAATTGAGTTGCAGCACTTCGTCGATCGTCAGCCCGTGAATGCGAGCCCATGCATCATTGAGAAAGACGGGCTTCTGATCGCGATGAATGAGGATGCCCTGCAACGAGCCTTCGACAAGAGCGCGAAACGCCGAGTCATCAACTTGCGAACTCAACGCGGCGGCAGTCGTGCCAGTCATGATGGGCCCTCGATTTCGTTGGAGTGAAAAGCACTGTGAACGCGACGGACCGGAAGTCCGTCGAACACAGTTGAAGGTGTTTCTGATGATCCGCGAAGCAGCAACAGAAAACACCTGCGAGCATCAGTTCGCTGATCGGTCTCGGTTGCTTGATATTCGAGTTCGCGAGTTCTGTGTCACGTTTCGTAGGACGGGTATCTCGACGGTCTGACCTTGACCTTCGTTAGGAGTCTGTCCGTGCCGTCGATAGTCGTGGTTCGCTCCGCGAACCAACGCTTTCACTCTTTGTGAACGACGACGGTTCTCAACATCAGAGTTGGTTCGCGAAGAGGCTGTGATCTTTTGTAAGGCGGCAACTCCTCGGATGTACGACGGACTGCAAGTCCGTCGTACGAATTTCATCGCAGTCTCGGTCGAACGCTCGAAGCGCGCTTCGCAAGACGGCACGCGCGAAACTGACTACAAGCAATTCGTCGCGATCATCGTCGCGTTGAACCGTCTTTCTTCCTCATTGCTTTCGTTTCGGAGTGCTGCAACTTGAGTCACGACATCTACGACAACCCGCTGATCTCCCGATATGCCTCGCGCGAAATGGCTGAGTTATGGTCGCCTCAGCGTCGGCATTCGACATGGCGCCAATTGTGGGTCACGTTGGCCGAGTGCGAACGTGAACTCGGGCTCGACATCTCTGCTGAGCAAGTTGCCGAACTGCGGGCTCACATTCACGACATCGACTTCGATGCGGCGAACCAATACGAGCGAAAGTTGCGTCACGATGTGATGGCTCACGTGCATGCTTACGGAGACGTCTGCCCGGCCGCGCGCCCCATCATCCATCTCGGGGCAACGAGCTGTTACGTCACGGACAACGCGGACTTGCTCCTCATGCGAGAAGGCTTGCAGATGTTGCGAGCACGACTCGTTGAAGTCATCGACGAGCTTGCGAAGTTCGCGACCGAGTACCGCGACTTGCCGTGCCTCGGCTTCACCCACTTGCAGCCGGCTCAACCGACAACCGTCGGCAAGCGCGCGACATTGTGGTGCTATGACCTCGTGCTTGATCTCGAAGAAATCGAGCACCGCATTGAGTCGCTGCTCTTCCGAGGCGTCAAAGGGACGACCGGCACGCAAGCGACCTTTCTCACGCTCTTCAACGGTGATCATGCAAAGGTCGAAGAGCTTGATCGTCTCGTGACTCAGCGAATGGGTTTCAGTCGGCCTTATGCCGTGACCGGTCAGACCTATTCGCGCAAGGTCGACGCGCATGTCTTGCAGACGCTCTCGGGCATCGGGCAGTCGGCGCATAAGGCGGGCTCGGACCTGCGCATTCTGCAAAGCCGCAAAGAGATTGAAGAGCCGTTTGAAGAGAAGCAGATCGGCTCGTCAGCAATGGCCTACAAGCGGAACCCAATGCGCTCCGAGCGGATGTGTTCGCTCGCCCGATTCGCCATCAGCCTGCAAAGCAGTGCCGATCAAACGATCGCAACGCAGTGGCTCGAACGAACGCTCGATGACAGCGCGAATCGGCGTCTCACAATCCCGCAGGCGTTTCTGGCGATTGATGCTGTGCTGATTCTCTATCGCAACATC
This sequence comes from uncultured Planctomycetaceae bacterium, assembly GCA_964573505.1. Classification (GTDB taxonomy): domain Bacteria; phylum Planctomycetota; class Planctomycetia; order Planctomycetales; family Planctomycetaceae; genus AM-0621. The sequence goes on from CAZNMS010000163.1 coordinate 15,890, forward strand.
ACGCGCGGGCTCGTCGTTTATCCGAAGGTCATCGAGAAGCACCTGCAAGAAGAATTACCCTTCATGGCGACCGAAGAGATCTTGATGGCCGGAGTGCAGGCGGGCGGAGATCGGCAGGAGTTGCACGAACTGATTCGCGTTCACAGTCAGGCTGCGGGTCAGCAAGTCAAAGTTCACGGCGGCAACAACGACCTGCTCGAACGACTGAAGTCCGACTCAGCATTTGCGAGCGTCGATCTCGGTCGAGCCCTCGACTCGCGCCGCTTCACGGGCCGAGCCGCCGAGCAAGTCGACTCGTTCGTCCGCGAGATCATCAACCCAATCCGAACCCGCTACGCCGCTACCTCTAAGCTCGGCGGCGACGTTCAGGTTTAGGGACGCGGCGCATCAGCCCGACACTTTGTAGGACCGACAACATGTCCGTCCTTCAAGACTGCTTCTCGGTCTTTCTTCCTCTGCGCTCTCAGCGGGCTCCTGTTTCAATTCTTACACCGTCGTTGCGCTCGGGGCTCGCCTGACCTCGATGCCGACTGACGGAAGACAAACAAGACATTGAACAGAAGATCGCAGAGGCCGCAGAGGAAGAAAGGCAGAGAAGACAACGCGCCCAATCCGGGATGTTTCGTTACTTCGGAATGTACGACGAGTTTCGGCCAAAGACCGACGATACCGCTTGCGGGGAGGCTGAGTTGTTTGACGGCAAGCCGAAGGCGTCGGCGTTTGCCTTGATCGCACCCCGTTCTTCTCCGTCGCCTTCGGCTTGCCGTTAAACGCAATACCGTTCAATCCAAGATGACGATTGACCGGCAGAATTTCTTCGT
>CAZNMS010000164.1:0-16594 GCA_964573505.1 uncultured Planctomycetaceae bacterium
GCCGCCATGCTCAACGGCAATAACGAGAAGATTGGGGAGCAGAGCAACGCGCCTCGCTGTAGTGAATCATGAGGACTCGTCACCATCGAATTGACAACGACGAGTTCGACTACTTCAGTCGGCATCGTGCGATGAGCCTCAAGCCAGAGACGCGTCACGCCTTCCGCAGAGAATCGACCTTCGACGAGAGGCGCTGGTTGTGAACTCTCGCCATCCGATGTCTCCTTCTGTGTGACTCTCAAATGCCCGAACCGATTTCCTCTGTGGAGCAGCAGCGAACGCCACTTGTTGGTTCGGGCGAGCGGTCGGTTGAGCACGACAAGTGGAGCGGGCGGCGACTCGGGAAGTACGAGCTGATCCGGCAGATCGGACGCGGCGGAATGGGGGTTGTTTTTGAAGCATGGGACTCGCTGCTGAAGCGCAAAGTCGCAATCAAGCTGAAGTCAAAGTCGGTCGGTGAGGATGCTCAAGACGTCGAGCGGTTCTTGCGCGAGTCGCGGGCGCTGGCAAGTTTGCAGCATCCCAATGTCGTCGCGGCGTTCGAGGCCGATGTTGTTGATGAGCAGTATTTGATCGTGCTCGAACTGATGAGCGGCGGCAGTCTGCAAGAGTTATTACAGCACGGGCCGCTCTCTTGCCGCGAGGCGACTGAGGCTGTCACGCAGGCTTGCAGTGGGCTCGAAGCGGCTCATCGAGCGGGCATCATTCATCGCGACATCAAGCCGTCGAACTTGCTGCTCTCGGCAGATGGAACTGTGAAGCTGTCGGATTTTGGATTGGCTCGACCTCATGCGCCATCGGGCACAACTCTGACGAGCAGCGGCAGCGTGCTGGGGACTCCTCAATACATGAGCCCCGAGCAATGCCGCTCAGAACGAGCCGACGAACGCAGCGACCTTTATGCGCTCGGTGCGACTTACTTCGCGCTGCTCACGGGGGTGCCCCCTTACGGCGGACCGGCACCGCTGCTCGTGATGAATGCGCATTTGCTCGATCCCGTTCCTGATCCGCGCACGCTTGATGCACGCATCCCCGAAGGGTGCTCGGCGATCATCCAACGCGCGATGGCGAAAGATCCCGACGATCGTTTCTCAACGGCGAGCGAGATGTTGGCGGCGCTGCAGGACTTGCGGAGCACGCTCGGTCCGTCGTCGACGAGCACTGATGCGAGACTCATTGGATCGCGGCAGATCGGCCGAAAGTCGAGTGCCGAGCAGACCATTGTCGAGAGGAACGGCGACGCCGTCAGCGGCGGCGAGCGCCAATCGCAGAGTCGGGCGGATGAGTCCGTGCCTGAAGGCTCGATGACGGATTTGTCATGGGGGCGCGGGACTCAGCCGCAGACGCAATCGCCTTCGATTGATGGTGCGACAGAGGGGCCGAAGGCAGCAGAGTCGAAGAAGCAACGTGCTGCTGCGGGCTCATTCTCCGGGGATCGACTCGTCACGATCGCAATCGCGAGCTTCTTTGGCGGCTTGTTGCTCCTCTATCTCTATGGCGAATACTTAGACCGAGATGCGGCCAACTTTTCCCGAATGCACCTCGCGTCTCAGCACGATGCGATGCCGACAGTGGCGGTGCCAATTGTCTCTAGCGATGACGATGACAACGCCGAGCTGATGCCGATGGATGATCCGCCGCAAGACGTCGCTGCACCTCAGAAGCGGCGATTGGCATTGCCGGTCGTCGAGCTTCCGGCAGATGCGTTTCGCTTGCCGGACATGAAGATCAATCAAGCGGCGAAAGACGATGGCCGCGATGTTTGGGAGTGCGTTGTTCCGGGACTGGCTCATGTCGCGGTCGCTCATTCCGGCGGGTTTATGGTCGGACTCTCGCGCGTCGATGCACCTCAAGCCGGGCTGCAAAGTCGCGTCGATGTTTGGAGTCGCTCGGGTGAGTCGCTGCTATCGACCGTGCTGCCGGGAAGGCCGACGAGTTTGGCGGTCTCGGCAGATAGCCGCCGCGTCGCGATTGGCAGTGAGACCGCGCGCGGAGTCGCCGTCTTCGATTCAAGCAATTGGGAACGACTGCCGCTTACCGATCTCGCCGACGATGCCGTGATGACCGTCGCGCTGTCGGATGATGCTCGCTGGTTGGCGCACGCAACCTCGCGCGCGTCGCATGCTCAATGGGTGCTCACGGATCTTTCGGGCGAGCATGCGACTCAGCGCATTGCAGTTGAGGAACGAGGGCCGATCCGATCGCTCGGGTTTGCTTCGGGTGCGGAGTTGATGGTCGCGACAGGCGGCGATGGCGGCATGCTCCGAATTTGGACCGGACTGCCCGAGCATCCGGAATCGCAAAGCTCACGCGTTTGGCCGGCGGTGCAGTCATTGGCGTTTGGTCCCGAGCACAATCTGCTCGCCATTCGCAACGGTCAGACTGTCAGCTTTTGGAAGCCCGACGGATTGATTCGTCGCACTCAGTTCGGAGTCCCCGACGCGAAGACGACGTGCATCGCGTACTCGCCGCGCGGTGAGCAAGTGGCATTGGCGATTGGCAGGTGGGTGCGAGTGGTCGCGACCGATACTCAGCAGTCGATCGCGAACTTGCGCGGGTTTGTTGAGCCAGTGGTGTCGATTGCGTATCTGCCCGACGGCAGCGGACTGGTTGTCGTGACCGCTGACGGACGATTGATGATCTCTCGCGGGATGACTCGCTCGAATTGAGTGACAGTCCATTCGCACTTCGGTCATGAAGGGGCGCAAAAGTGTGCTTTGGCTTTATGGTCGCCTTTCGCTCCGCGAAAGAGCGTCTTCCGAGGCGTCGTCATAGATCGACGCCGCATTAGCAGCCGACGCGTTTGAAGACGCTCTTTCGCGGAGCGAAAGGCGACCACAAAACAGCCGCCAGAAACAATTGCTACATCCCATGAAAGGCACGTTGATGACAGATGCGGAATCCTCATCGGAAGTGATTGAACGGCCGCGCGAGCTGAAGCTGATCTCGACGCATTGGACGATGGTCTCCAATCCGTCGCGGTTTGTGACGCGCTACGGTGCCGCCGTGAGGACATATCTCCGCGCGCTCTTGCCGACTCGACATGACGCTGACGACGTTGAGCAGGAGTTCTTATTACAAGTTGTCGAGCGCGGCTTTCCGACCGTCGTGCCGGGTCGAGGATACTTTCGGCACTACTTGATCGCGGTCGTTCGCAACGCGGCGATGGGGCATCTGAAGCGACAAACAAAGCAGACGCTTCCCTCAGCGGACTTCGCTCAGATGGCTGCGGAATCGGATGCTGCTCGCGAGTGGCAGCAATCATGGCGCGAGTGTGTGCTTCAAAATACATGGCACGCGTTGCGCGATCATCAGAAGCGAACGACCGGCAATCAGTTTCACGCGGTGCTGAAAGTCGCGGTCGATCATCCCGAAGAAGACTCGGTATCGCAGGCAGCGCGCGTCTCTGCATCAAGCGGGCAAGAACTTTCTCCCGACGCGTTTCGCAAGCAGCTCAGTCGAGCCCGCCGCAAGTTCGGCGAACTGCTGATTCAAGAAGTCTCGCGCACGATCAACGATGTGACGCCGCAGTTGCTGGAAGAAGAATTACGCGACCTTGATCTGCTGAAGTATGTGAAGGGGATGTTGGAGTAACGGGCGCGGCTCTCAAGCACGACCTATCGAGCGGAAAACTCGTCGCGGTCACGTTTCAAGTTAGAGATCACTGCCGCCCACTCACTCGTGACGATGACTCGCATTGTTGACGAGGCCGGGCCTCCGCTGCGGATCGGGATGGAATCCCAATCTACTTTTCGCGCCCCGATTTGTTGCACTTTGCGCAGCGCGATTCGGTTGCCGTCGGGATGCACGCGGCATCTTGCAACGAACTGGCAATTATCGACTTACGTCGCTCGAAATGAGGCAGATTGCGAGTCACAAACGGGCTCGCTCGCACTTTCTTCGGTGAGTGCTGGCTGTCGGTCAAATTGGTCCTTCGAAGGATCTCTCGGCAGCGAGCGTCGCGCTCCTCTTGCCTCATCGAGATACATCATGCGAGCCATTGACTGGTTGAAGCCGTTGCGAATTGTTCCCCGTCGAGATGCCCGCCGAGCGATTGGTCGATCGTTGGATCGAACAATCGGACGCAGCGCTCGTCGAACGGATGCTTGCTCTCGGGTTGCTCAATGCGAGTTGTTGGAGACTCGGCAGTTGCTGTCGTCGATCAGTCTCAATGCCGAGACGGGAGAGCACGAGCATGCACATACGACCGAGTCGTTCTATCTGCCGCCTCAGCTGCGACTCGGCGGTGCGGGCTCGTTGCTGTCGGGACCGGTCGCCGGTGAACCGTTTGACGTCGCGATTGGGTTCATCCGCGATCGCGCAACGCAGCTCGGGCTTTCGACGAGTGACCTCGATGAGTTCGTCGTCTCGTCGCAATACACCGACGAAGGTTCGGGCACGACTCACATCTACCTGCGGCAGACCTTCGAGGGGCTCGAAGTCATGCATGCCGATATCAGCATCTCGCTGACGGCACGCAATGAAGTCATTCATGTCGCGAGCAGCTTTGTGCGGGATGCTCAGCCGACGGACGACTTGCTCGCGCCCTTCGTTGTGAATGCTGCCGCAGCGTTTCAGGAATGGAGCGACGACAAAGGCCTCGACGTGCCGGTTGCCCCGCGCGTTGTCAGTGCGGATGAAACGGCAGCAGACTCAGAGACGTTGCTCGCGCTCGACGGCACGGCTTTGGATGATGTCGCGGCGAAGCTCGTCTATGTGCCGACGGCGAATGGGCTCGAGCGAGCATGGCAGCTTGATGTGCATGATGCGGACTACCGGCATTGGGTCACGGCTTATGTCAGCGCGACGGACGGGGACTCGCTCTACACCAACAGCAACGTCGAGTTCGCGACGTACAACGTCTTCGCGTTTCCGACTGTATCGCCGATTACAGGATCGCGATCGAATGTCGTCGATCCGCACGACACGCTCGCTTCGCCTTATGGTTGGCATGACTCCAATGGAGTCGCCGGGGCCGAGTTCACAGACACGCGCGGCAACAACGCCTCCGTGCAAGAAGATGGCAATCACGACAATGTCGGCGGCTTCCGACCGGATGGCGGCGCGAATCTCAACTTCGACTTCCCGCTCGATACCGCTCAAGACCCGGCGCTGTATCAGTCAGCCGCGATTACCAACGCCTACTACTGGGTCAATCTGCTGCACGACATTCATTACCAGTACGGCTTCACCGAAGCGGCCGGAAACTTTCAGGTCAACAACTATGGCCGAGGGGGAATCGGCAACGATCCGGTGATTGTCGACATTCAAGATGGCGACGGCGGGACGGACGGCTTCTCAACGCTGCCTGATGGTCAGAGCCCGCGTATGTCGTTGTATAAGCGCGACAACCCGTATCGAGATCGCGCTTACGACAGCGACATCATCATTCACGAGTTCGGTCACGGGATCTCAGGACGATTGACCGGAGGACCGGGCAATACGACCGCGCTCAATGCCATTCAAAGCAAAGCGATGGGCGAAGGATGGGGCGATTGGTGGGCGTTGATGCTCACTCAAGTGCCGACCGACGCGAAGCTCGATGCGTACCCACTCGGCAACTATGCGGCTGGCTTTGCTCCGGACGGTCCCGGCATTCGGCCATATCCCTATAGCTTCAATAAGGCGATTGATCCGCTGACCTACGCCAACTTCAACGGCGGCACGGTCAACAATGAGGAACACAAAGCGGGCACGATTTGGGCTTCGGCGTTGTGGGACATGAACTGGCTGCTGATCGACAAGCACGGCTTCAGTGCCGACATGTTGCACGGCAATGGCGGCAACAATCTCGCGCTGCAATTGGTGATGGATGGCTTGAAGTTGCAGGGCACGAATCCGTCGTTTCTGGCGGGACGCGATGCCATTCTCGCAGCGGATGTCGCGCTGACCGGCGGTGCGAATCAGGCCGAGATTTGGCAAGCGTTCGCGCGGCGCGGAATGGGGCTCAGTGCGAGCGATGGCGGCGGTGCAGGAGCGACGACGGTCGTCGAAGCGTTCGATGTTCCGGCAACGATTCGCGGGACGGTGTTTCGAGACGATGACGGCAACGGCACGCAGAGCGGCAATGAACCGGGACTCGCGGGGCGATCGGTCTATCTCGATAAGAACAACAACGGCGTGCAAGACGTCCCGACAACGACGACGTTCACGCAGACTCCCAATGGACCGTTGCCCGATGCGCCAAACATCAAGTTCACGAAGACGATCTCGGGACTGTCAGGCGTCATCACCGACGTCAATCTGACGGTCAACGTCACGCACCCGCAGGACGGGGATCTCTACATCACTCTGATCTCGCCGGCAGGAACTCCGGTGATCTTGTCGAACTATCTCGGCGACACCGGCGACAACTTCACGAACACAACGTTCGACGACGAAGCTCCGATCTTCATCTCGCAAGGAACCGCGCCTTTCACCGGTTCGTTCAAGCCGTACTTCAACCTCTCGCAACTCGATGGCCGCGATCCGAATGGAACATGGACGTTGAGATTCGACGACCGCGCCGCAGGGAATACGGGCACGCTCGTCAGTTGGTCGTTGCAGATCTCTGCGGGCAATGCGGACCCCGTCACGATCACGGACGGTAACGGCGATTACACCTTCTTCGGGCTTCCGAACGCGACACATCATGTCCGCGATGTTGTGCCGACCGGCTTCACTCAGACGGCTCCGGCGAACGGGCTGCGCGATGTCGTCATCGTCAATGGTCAGTCCGCCGTTGATCAAGACTTCGGACTGCGAGCCCTCGCGAACGTCTCTCAAGTAGCGACGCTGCAAGACACGATGTCGCCGCCGATCTTCATCACTCCGCCGGCCAATCTCGGAGCGACGTCGTTCCGCATCGGCGGCATTGCGAACGGCTTGCTCTTCAAGAGCGACGGTACGACGCCGGTGAATAACGGCGCGTTCATCACGCTCCCGGAAGGCGCGGCGGGACTGCGTTTCATGCCCGCTTCGGGCAGTACCGCGACCGGACATTTCGAAGTCGAACTCTCCGCCAATGGCTCGTCGATCATTCCCGATACGAGCAAAGCTTTCGGGAATGTCATCGTCGGAGCCGTCGGCAGCTTCACACTCAATAAGAGTGGAGTGACTGTTACAGAGGCGGGTTCGACGGAGACCTTTACGGCGGTGCTGAACTCGCAACCGACATCGAACGTCGTCCTCTCAGTGACGAGCGGTGATACGACTGAAGCGACCGTCGGCCCGGCGACGCTGACCTTTACTCCGGGTAATTGGAACGTCGCTCAGACCGTGACGGTGACCGGAGTGAATGATGCACTCGACGACGGCGACATTGTTTCGAATGTCGTTGTCGCGGTGATCGACGCGCAGAGCGATGACGCTTTTGATCCGGCGGCTGACAAGACAGTGGCCGTCACGACGACCGACAACGATCAGTCGGGCTTCACGCTCGTGCTCACCGACGGTGCGACGAGCGTGACTGAAGCGGGTTCGACCGACTCCTTCACCGTCGTGCTGAATGCGCAGCCGACTTCGAACGTCGTGCTCTCGGTAACGAGCGGCGATACGACCGAAGCAACGGTCAGCGCGCCGTCGCTGACTTTCACTCCGGCGAATTGGAACGTCGCTCAGACCGTCACTGTGACTGGCGTTGATGACGGACTCGACGACGGCGACGTCGCGTCGAACGTGACGGTCTCGGTCGTCGATGCGTCGAGCGATAATTCGTTCGATCCGCTGCCCGATCAAACCGCCGCCGTGACGACGATCGACAATGACGGAGCGGGCTTTGTGATCGTCGAGAGCGGCGGTTCGACCGTCGTGAGCGAAGCAAAGACGCTCGACTCGTTCACGGTCGCGCTGACCGCACAACCGACCTCGAATGTTGTGATCAAGGTCACTCATGCGACGGTGCCCGAACCCGACTTCTCTCCGTCAACGCTGACTTTCACATCGGCCAATTGGAGCACTCCGCAAACGGTCTATGTGCGCGGCGTCGATGATCTGCTCGACGACGGCGACACCTATTCCGCGCTGACGATCTCGGTCGATGACGCGGCGAGCGACAATGCTTTCGACTCCTTGCCCAATCAGAGCGTCAACGTGCTGACGCTCGACAACGACATCAATGCGGGATTCGCGATCACTCAGACGGAAGGTGCAACGATTGTTACAGAGGCCGGATCGAGCGATCTCATCAACGTTGCGCTGACGTCGCAGCCGAGTTCGAACGTCGTCGTCTCAATAACGAGCGGCGATGGAACAGAAACGACAGTCAGTCCCGCAACGCTGACCTTCACTGCGGCCAATTGGAACATTGCTCAAAGCGTGACTGTGACCGGAGTGAACGACGCACTCGACGACGGCGACATCGTTTCGAACGTGACGCTCAGCATCGTCGATGCATCGAGCGACGATGCCTACGACCCGCTCACCGATCAGCTCGTCCCGGTGACAACAAGCGACGACGACGGCGCGGGTTTCACAATCACTCAATCGGGCGGATTCACGAGCGTGACCGAAGCGGGCTCAATCGACTCATTCACGGTCGTGCTGACGTCGCAGCCGACATCGAATGTCGTGCTCTCGGTTGTGAGTAGCGGTACGACCGAAGCGACCGTCAGCAGCTCATCGCTGACTTTCACTTCGGCCAATTGGAACGTCGCTCAAGTCGTGACCGTCACCGGCGTGAACGACGACCTTACTGACGGCGAGCAGCATTCAACGATCACGCTGTCGGTCGTTGATGCTTCGAGCGATGACGTCTTCGATCCGCTCGCCGATCAAACGGTTTCAGTCGCGACGACGGATAATGATTCGGCCGGCTTCATCGTCACTCAGTCCGGCGGTTCGACGATCGTCAGCGAGTCCGGCACGACGGACACCTTCACCGTCGTGCTGACATCGCAACTGACGTCGGATGTCTTGCTGTATGTCGTCAGCAGCGACGCGACCGAAGCGACCGTCAGTCCGATCTTGCTGACCTTTACGCCGCTGAATTGGAACGTCGCTCAGACCGTAACCGTCACTGGAGTCGACGACGATCTCGATGACAACGATCAGTCGTCGACGATCACGCTCATCGTTGTCGATGCGCAGAGCGACGACGCTTACGACCCGCTGCCCAATCAGACGCTCAACGTCACGACGACCGACAACGACGGAGCGAGCTTCACGATTGTCGAAAGCAACGGCTCAACGACCGTGACAGAGGCCGGATCGCTCGACTCGTTCACCGTCGTGCTGACCGCGCAACCGACGAGCGATGTTGTGATCTCGGCGAGTCGCACGAATGCGATTGAGCCCGATGTTTCACCGTCGACGCTGACCTTTACGACCGCAAATTGGAACGTGCCGCAGAACGTCTATGTGCGGGGCGTCGATGACCTCTTAGACGACGGCGATGTCGTCTCGACGGTGACCGTGCGCGTTGTCGATGACAGCAGCGACGACATCTACGACCTCGTGCCCGATCAACTCGTCAACGTCACAACGCTCGACGATGACGACGCTCCCGGAGTGACGATCGCGCACTCGAACGGCAGCACGAGCGTGACCGAAGCGGGTTCGAGCGACTCCTTCACCGTCGCTCTCAAGGCACAACCGGCAAGCGATGTCGTGCTCTCGGTCGTCAGCAATGCCCCGAGCGAAACGACAGTCGGCTCGGCAACGCTCGTCTTCACAACGGCCAATTGGAACGTGCCGCAATCGGTGACCGTCACCGGAGTCGACGATCTGCTCGATGACGGCGACATCATTTCGACCGTCACTCTGAGCGTGATCGATGCGCAGAGCGACGATGCCTATGACGCAATGCTCGATCAAACGGCCGCAGTGACAACGACCGACGACGACGCTTCCGGCTTTGTCGTCACTCAAAGCGACGGTTCAACGAGCGTCACTGAAGCAGGCTCGACGGATAGCTTCACTGTCGTGCTGACCGCGCAGCCGACTTCGAACGTCGTGCTGTCGGTTGTCAGCGGCAACACAACCGAAGTGAGTGTCAGTGCTGCGACGCTGACCTTCACGGCCGCGAATTGGAACGTCGCGCAGGCCGTGACCGTCACTGGAGTGAATGACGATCTCGATGACGGCGACATCTCGTCGCTGATCACGATCTCGGTCGTCGATGCGCAGAGCGACAACACTTTCGATCCGCTTGCCGACAAAACGGTGTCAATCACAACGACCGATAACGACGCATCGGGCTTTGTCGTGACTCAGTCCGACAGTGCAACGATTGTTACAGAAGCCGGCGCGACCGATTCATTCACGGTCTTCCTCACCGCTAAGCCGACTTCGAATGTCGTGCTCACGATCTCTAGTAGCGATCCGACGGAAGCGACTGTCACTCCAGTAACGCTGACTTTCACGACGTCGAATTGGAGCGTCGCTCAAACAGTGACAGTCAACGGAGTCGACGACTCGCTCGCGGACGGCGATCAGCAATCGACGCTCACGATCTCAGTCGTTGATGCGCAGAGCGACAACACCTTTGACCCACTCGCCGATCAAACCGTGATCGTCACAACCCGCAATGTGAATCACGCGCCGACGATCACGAGCATCAACGCTGTCTCGCTCAATGAAGACGCGCCGCAGACGAATTCTCTGCCATTCACGATCGGCGACGCAGAAACGCCGAACTCACTCGTCGTCACCGCGACGTCGTCGAATCAGCAGCTCATTCCGAACGGCAGCATCGTCCTCTCCCAGATCGACGCGACGCATCGCGCGGTGCAGGTCACTCCGGCAGCGAATGCTTCGGGAACTGCCGACATCACGCTCACCGTCAGCGACGGCATCGCGACGACATCAACGTCGTTCCGCGTCACGGTCACTGCGATCAACGACCTGCCGACGATCTCTGATGTCGTGAATCAGTCGATTGATGAAGACGGCGTTTCGGGTGCAATCGCTCTTACAGTGCGTGATATCGAAACCGCAGCAACGTCGCTCGTCGTGACGGCGACAAGCTCCAATCAGAACGTGCTGCTCGACTCCGGCATCACACTCGGCGGCAGCGGCGAAGAGCGGACTGTCACGCTGAGACCAATCGCCAATCGCTTCGGCTCAACGACGATCACACTGACTGTCAGCGATGGCGTTGCAACAGCGACCGACACGTTCGTGCTGACGGTCAACTCGGTGAACGACGTGCCAACGATCACGAGTCTCACCAATCGCACGATCGCTGAAGACACTTCAACGCCGCCGATCAACTTCACGATCAGCGACATCGAAACGCCTTCAACGCAACTCGTTGTGACGGCGACATCGTCGAATGCGGAACTCGTTCCGCAATCCGGTCTCGTGCTTTCAGGAACATCAGCAACGCGATCGCTCGTCGTGACCCCCGCTGCGAATCGCTTCGGCACGGCAACGATCTACGTCTCCGTGAGTGACGGTAGCGCTTCGCGAGCAACCTCGTTCGTGCTCTCTGTCACGAGCGCTTCTGACGTGCCGATCGTTCCCGCCGCGACATTCACTGTTCCCGAGAACTCGCCGAATGGAACGGCTGTCGGCGTCATCAGCGCGACAGTGCCGCAAGACGAAGTCGTCTCCTTCGCGATCTCAGGCGGCAACGAAGACGGAGCGTTCGCGCTGAACTCGACGACCGGCGAATTGACCGTCGCCAATCCGCGCCGCTTGAACTTTGAACTTCGCCAGTCGGTCGCGTTGACGATCAGTGCAACGAACGCCGGCAATGAAGTCGGCACTGGCACGATCACCGTCAACATCTCCGACGTGCTCAACGAACGACTGCTCATTGACCCCAATGAGTTCTCCGCCGGTCCCGTCGTGCTGAAGCGCGAGACCGACAACATCGTCGCGCGAGTCCTCAGTTCGAACGTGCTGATTGATCGAGTGCCCGCCAGTGGCTTGCTCGGCATTGATGCGATTGGACGCAACGACGCAGCAGACTCGTTGCTTGTCGATCTCAGTGGCGGAGCAGTGCTCGTCGCCTCACTCAACTTCAACGGCGGGACTCAAGGAGCGACCGGAGTTGACGAGTTCGCATTGAGCGGCGGGACGACTCAAGCCCGCATTGTGACGGCCTTCACTGGTCCGGCTGACGGGCAACTGCGTTTCGGCGATGTCCCCGTTGCGAGCTTCACTGGCATCGAGCGGCTCGTTGATCGACTGCCGGTGACAACGCGCCTCATCAGCTTGCCGGACGGAAACGACGGTAGCTCGCTTGCGACCGTGCTCGATCAAAACGTGACGCGCAATCGCTTGAAGAGCACTGCAACGCCGACGCATGCCGAGTTGATCTTCTCGTCGCCAACAACCGAACTGACGCTCGACGGCGGATTGGGCAATGACTCGCTCACGCTGCTGAGCACCGGACTGACGACTCCGCGGCTGACGCTCAATGGCAGCGCCGGCAATGACGTGCTCGATGTTGTCGCGCTCGGTATCGCGACGACGATCAATGGCGGCGATGGAGCGGACACCATTCGAGGCGGGCGCGGAGCCGATCGTCTTTCGGGTGAAGCCGGAGCGGACTCGATCACCGGAGCGCAGGGCAACGATTCGATCTTCGGCGGTAATGACATTGATCTCGTCTATGGCGGCACCGGCAACGACTTCATTGATGGCGGTCTCGGTAACGACAATCTCAACGGACAAGACGGTGACGACTCGCTGCTCGGCGGTGACGGCAACGACTTCATCAACGGAGCTCTCGGCAACGACACCGCTGACGGCGGAGCGGGCGATGACAACGTGCGCGGCGACGACGGCAACGATTCGCTGCTCGGCGGAGTCGGTGCTGATCGGCTCATGGGCGGCAATCAGAACGATCGACTGTTCGGTGGCGATGATGCCGACGTCATGTATGGAGACGCGGGCGATGACTCGCTCGACGGCGGCGCGGGCGACGATCAACTGCGCGGCTCCCTCGGCGTTGACGACATCGACGGCGGACTGGGCAGCGATCGCATCTTCGAAGAAGCGGATACGAACTTCGTGTTGATCGGAGCGCAACTCTCATCCCCCGCGCTCGGCACAGAAACTGGCCGCAACATCGAACGCTTCAACATCGTCGGCGGTCCCGGAGCGAACGTGCTCGACGCGCGACGGGGAACGGTGAAGGTCTACCTCTTCGGGATGGACGGCGCCGACACGCTTTACGGCACGGCCATCGCCGACCGACTCGACGGCGGTGCGGGAGACGACGTCTTATCCGGCGGAGCGGGACTCGATGCCTTCATCGGCGGCACGGGCTTCGACACGGTCTACGAGCAAGCGAACGCCAACGTCACGATCACCGGCTTGCGCATCGTCTCGACGGTGACCGGCGATGAAACTCCGCTCGAAGTCGAACGCATCGCGCTCGTCGGCGGCATCGGCAACAACCGCTTCGACGCGCGGCTATCGAGCGTCCCGGCGATCCTGCTCGGCGGCAAAGGCAACGACACCTTGCTCGGCAGCACTCAAGCCGACGTTCTCATCGGAGGTCATCGCGCCGACCGCTTCGGCGGCATCGACTCGCTCGACGGAGGAGCCGGCGTCGACACCTTCCAACTCGACGCTCAAGACACGCTGATCGACGGCTCCGCCGAAACCGTGCTCGACAATCTCTTCGCAACGCTCCCGAACTGGCTCGACCCGCTCTAAGGGATAGTCGGGAAATAGCTTCCCGTATTCGTAGCATGGACGCCTACGTCCGTGCTGCGTCGCTGTCGGACGTAGGCGTCCAACCTACGCGACGCAAAATCGGAAGTTATTCGCCGACTATCCCTAACGGCAGATTGAGGAATCTGTCTCAGCGGATTGCACGGCATCACTCTCCACTGACCCAGCGTCAGTCGGAGAGGTCAAACGCCCCGACTCTGTAACCTAAATCACACTCGCAGCAGTCCCGTCAAACCCGCGACGGCCACCGTGCAGATCAGCCAACCGGCGGCGACGTGAAACCAGTAATAGACTCGGAACAGCGTCACCTCGCGGGCTTCCATTCCCGTATCGACTTTGCCCGGCACATAGGTCGGGCCGACTCCGAAGTCGACGAGCGGCACGAACACATCGACCGAGTACATCAACAATGTCAGGTTCGGCGTCTTCAGCTTTGCTGGTGCGTTATTCGCTTTCACAACGAGCATGCCGCGCTGATACGCCGTTCGGAAAACGGCGAAGCCCATCACGATGACAGCCAGCGCGAGCCAAACGGCCCGCAGGGGCGAGTACCCGTAGCCGACCATCCATGACAAATCGCGCAGCAGCACATCGACCGTTGAGCGAGTCGGCGAGTCTTCCACCTTTGCGATCAACAGCGCCCGAGCAATGTCGTCCTTACCCTGCTTCTTCAAGACGCTCGCTAAGTGCTCGTAAGGTTGCTCGGAAAATCGAACGGACGTCGCTGACCGCACCCAATTGAGATAGGTCTCGGTTTCTTTCTCTCCGGCTTCGACGATGTTGATGTCACCGAAATTGCACCCATGTAGTTTCAAATGCCCCCACTGAGGTCTCGCAGTGGCATCGAGTACTAAGCGGCTGCAACTCAGTCCGGACAAATCGAGAGCCGGACGACTCCCGCCTTTGTTCTGATGCAACTTCACCGCCTTCGTGACGTCGGCATCCGACAGACGCACCAATCCGCCGATCAACGATCCATCAAAATCAACTTCGCGCCCGACCGTCGCGCCCGAGAGATCGAGAAGCACCGGATCCTTCGTCGGATCGCTCGCCGGCATTTCGAAGCGGGCGTCTTGTGCCGAGAACATCCCGCCAATCGAAACGCCTTGCAGGTCAATCCGCCCATTCGTTGTCGCGCGATCCAGAATGACATCGCCGCTGATCCGCGCGTTGCGCCCGTAAAGACAACTGCGAGTCTCCGGATCAGAAACGTTGAGCACCGCGCCTTCGAAGTAGAGATCGTTTCCGATGTCGGCGTTCTTCAAGTCGATCTCAGCGAGGCATTCTGACTCAAAGATAAAGCTGTGCTCGACACTCACTCCGCGGCCGTTGATGCCCGGCAGATCGGTGCATTGGCTGAGCGAGAGGGAAAGAAAATTACCCTGCCGCAACGAGAGCCGACCGGCTTGCCGATCGAACTGGCAGTTCTCGAACGACAGCGGCACACCGAGCTTCGCAAAGCTCAGGTCTAGCGTGCCGGAGATGACAAGATCCTCAAACCGCAGCCCGCGAGTTGGCACGAGCGCGAGTGTGTCGCGATTCTTACACAGAAAGGCGATGACATCGGCGCGAATCGTCAGTCGGTGCTGAGAACCCTCGACCCGCTGCTCGTCACCCACACGCTGCACGACAGCGACTTCATCCGCAGTCAGCTCAAACCGACTGCGAGCCACCTTCAGCATCGCCGCCGCGCCTTCGTCGTCAGCAAACGCAGAAGCAACGCCGCTCAGCAGCCAGCAACACAACAAACAGAGCCGAACCATGAATCCTCCATGAACAACGCGCATCACACTCAGCCGCGAAGCGGCGTTCGATAGTCGCCTTTCGCTCCGCGAAAGGAAGCTTTTGCGGAGCAAAGGCCCCGAGAGAAAATCCCTTTCGCAAAGCGAAAGGCGACGAATGACCGGCTGATGCCGGGGCGCCGAACGCCATCGTGCTACGAGTTCCCTCATCGCAGACCGCTAAGCGGCACGGCGCGTCTCTTCTGCCGCAGCTTCGCTCGGCGTCGCGGTGACAGCGGGCTGCTTGAGAAATCGCTCTTCGCCCATCAGCACGACGGCGAGCGTCTTGAGCACGATGCCGACATCACCGACAAGCGACAGTTGCTCGACGTACTGCGCGTCATAGACCCAGCGCTCGGGCCAACTCAGATAGATGTTGCCGTTGACCTGCGCGAGACCCGTAAGACCGGGGCGTTCGAGGAGTCGTCGCAGTCCGTTCTCGTCGTAGCTCGCGATCGCATCGGGTAACGCGGGACGCGGACCGATGCACGACATGTCGCCATTCAGCACGTTGAGGAGTTGCGGAAGCTCGTCGATCTTGAAGCGTCGCAGCCAATGACCGACGCGCGTGATCTCGCTGTGACCGGGCAGCACTTCGGAGTGAGTCGTCCGCTGACGATCGGTCATCGTTCGAAACTTGTAAGTGCGGAACGTCGAGCCGTAGCGCCCCAGTCGCTCTTGCACGAAGAAGATCGGGCCGGGCGAATCGAGCTTTACGAGCACCGCCGCCAACGCCAGCACGGGAGCGACTGCGATCGCGAATGGAATACTGATGACAAGATCGAGCAACCGTTTGCCGAACGCTCGATACAGCGAGGAGCGCGTCTCTGCGGCGAGTCGATACCGCGAGCTGTACTCAGTTCGCGAGTGCTTCGTCAGCGACATCGACTGCGGCAACGGGATCGTCTGCCCTTCAAGCACCGCGCGACATTGCGGCGACAAGAGTTCGCAATGCACGTCGTAGAGCGCGTTCCAAATGGTCTCGTTGCGGAACTCACGGGCCACTCGCTGACGCCCGTTGTCACCGTGCTGCAGTCTCAGCAGATCGTCGGTCAGATAAGTCCGCAGCGCGGTCGTCAATCGCTCGACATCGCCTACGGGGACGAGCAATCCGGTCTCGCCGTCTTGCACGGCGTCGATCGTTCCGGTCGCCGAGAACCCGACAACAGGCAAGCCCGCAGCCGCAGCTTCGAGCGGTACGTTCG
>CAZNMS010000165.1:0-16552 GCA_964573505.1 uncultured Planctomycetaceae bacterium
GATCGCCCCGCTGCACTCAGCCGACTTCCGCGAAGACTTTTGGAGCAGCGACTTCGGTCGTTCGCTCAGCCACTTAGTCGCCATCGAACGAGTCGGGCCGAGTCACACCGTCGAATCACTCGCGGCACGCGGAGCATCGGCAGCAACGCTCGCGGACTTTGAAGCACTCGTTCCGACAGACGAGCGCGGTCACTGCTTCAACATGCGCGGAGTGGCGATCGACCGCTTTACCGGTGACCTGCATCAACTCTTCGACGAACTCGCGGCCCGACGTCCCGAAGCTCCAATACTCGGAGTCGGCGACGGCGGCAACGAGATCGGAATGGGACGCTTCGACTGGGAACTCTTGCGACAACGACTCAGCGGCCCGATCGGCGCGAAGATCCCCTGCCGCATTGCCGCGCGACACACGATCGTCGCCGGGACAAGCAATTGGGGCGCATACGCGCTCGCCGCAGCAACCGCCCTGCTCCGCAATCGAGTCGACGTGCTCGCCTCGCATACCGCCGAAGCTCAGCACGCGCTGCTGACAACGATCGTCACCGAAGCAAGTGCGGTTGACGGAGTCACTCGCCGACACGAAGCCACTGTCGACGGCCTTCCGTTTCTGACCTACAGCCAACCATGGCGCGGAATCCGCCGCCTACTGGGCCTCGCCGAGTAACCCCGCCATGCTGACTCAGGGATAGTCGGGAAATAACTTCCCGGTTTCACTCTCCGTCCGGCTCGCCCGGACGGAAAGCAATCACCGAATCGGGAAGTAATTGACCGACAATCCTCTACTGGCGAATTCATGTACGACGGACTTGCAGTCCGTTGCGCCTCGTTTTCGACGGACTACAAGTCCGTCGTACCCGGACAAACTCATCTGCCGTTCGACTTAAGCGCACGGCTGAGTGACTTGCAGCGTCACGCCCTTCACAAAGTCCTTCACGCGGGCGCGGTACTCGTGCATGTGCGGGGCGACGAGATGTGCTTTCAACGCGTCAACGCTCTCCCAACGTTCGATGATCGTGACGACGTCCGGACGCTGAGCGATCTGCACCGGGATGCCGGTCTCGATGTCGATCGTCGGGCCATATTCGAGGCAGCCCTGCTCGGCATGCACGTGCGGCATGACTTTGCGGAACTCGGCCAAGAACGCGTCGCGCTGGCCGTCGCGCACTTCAACAGTCGCAATCACATAGATCATCAAGCCGGTCCTTCATTCTGCAGTGGGGAAGAAGTTGTCGAACGCCGCTTCCGGGGCGCGCCGATAGTTCGAGGCCAATGGGCTGCGGCTCTTCGTCGTTACGTCGTCGTTGACTGAGCGAGCTATCGAGAGGCGATGTTCGTCAGAGGCAGCACTCAAACTTTGCTGCGACGCGGGGTTCTCGATTCCGAAAATGCTCGCGTCGTAGTTTGCGTGATTCCATTGAATGCCGGGATAGCGAAGCGACATCGCTTCGGCATCGCGCGCGATTTGATTGCGGCTCGATACGACGACTTTCTGCTGAGCGAAGAGCTTGTCGATCAGCTTGTCGCTCGGTTGGGTGAAGGGATCTCCGATTTGGAGCTCGCCGACATACTTCAACTCGCCCGCTGCCAGCGAAAACGTGCGTCGGAAAGTGAGACGCTGTTCGCCGTTACCAACGTCCTGTGTGGCGGAGAAGAACTCGTAATTTCCGGGCGGCAACTTGACGCAGAAGCGAAGCGGTTCATTGAGTCGCGAGACACCGAGCCAATCACCGACCGACTTCGGTGGCGGGCGATCGCAGATCAGGCAGTTGTAGACCGGAAGAAGGAACTCGGACTTTGAAGGATCGTCGGGGCGGATCTTGAAGACCCATTTGCTTTCGTGCGGAAAGCTGCCGAAGAGAATTCCTTCGTCTTGAAGTTCTCGTTGCGAGAGCGTGCTGGGCGGAAGGAATCGCGAACATCCCATCAACCAAAAGGGAAGCATCGCAACCAAGAACAACATGCGGCCCATGCATCTCATGAAGGACACCTGCTTCTGCTCTGAGGGCGACGAGAAGAATTCGAGGGCTCGGCAACGTCTTGCCTGATCTTCGCAACGGAGAGTGGCGGAGTGACTCGTCTTCTTCGTGCTGCCGACGCGTTAGTCCGGTTCTTCGTTTCTGCACGGACTGGAAGTCCATGCTACGGCCTCGCGACTGAGGCTAGCGCTGCAGGCCGACGTAGAAGCTGAAGATGCGCTCTTTGTCGTAGTCCTCAGACAACAGTGGGAAGCCGAAGTCGAACGCCAGTGGTGCCGGGCCCATCATTGGGATCACGAGCCTCAAGCCGAAGCCGGCTGACAAGCGGAACGAGTTCATCGAGATGTCGCGGTGCGATCTCTCAACCGCACCGAAGTCCGTGAAGGCGACGGCTTTGATCATGTCGTCCGCTGAGAGCGGGACTGAGTACTCGATGCTGCCGAGATAGGACGCATCACCGCCGACTCGGATGCCGGCATCAATCGGGCTGACGCCTCGGAATGCAAAGCCTCGGAAGGACTGATAGCCGCCCGCGAAGAAGTGCTCGAACATCGGCGTGCCGGTGTCAGACCATCCGACTTCTCCGTGCAGGGTCAGCACTTGCTTGCCTTGCCCGTCGAGTCGTTCGTAGGTCGTGAAGTGCTGAGTGCCCTGCAGTTCGAACCGGGGATAAGTGAACTCACCGAAGCCTTGCTCATAAGCGAGTTCGGCGAAGTGTCCTTCCGTCGGGAAGAACGATGAGTCGCGAGTGTCGTGCGAGACGGCGACGCGAGCCGTTGAGAGTAAGTTCGAGCCGTCGACGCGCTTCATGTCGGGCGTCATTGAGGCTGCTGGAACCGCGATGTTGTCGAGGACGACGTTCTCAAGTCGCAGTGCTCCGGTGATGGACCACCATTTATCCAATTGTTTGCCGAGCGTGAGTCGGCCGCCGGATCGCTCTTCATCCCAACCGGGTAAGAAGCGCTGGTAATAAAAAGCACTCACGCCGAAGTTGTAGTCGGTGTCGAGGAAGTACGGGTCGTTCCAACTAACCATGTAGCGGCTCACCAGTTGCCCCGGCATCGCTTCCAAACGGAAGCGTTGACCGGCACCGCGGAAGGCGGTGCCTTCAACCCAGTCGCGCCAGCTCGTCGGGAACCGAGTGATGTCGAAGTTGTTCTCTTCGAGTGTGAATTGGCCGACGACACCGGCATTGCTGTTGACGCCCGCGCCGAACATCAAGCGGCCCGTTTGAGCTTCCGTGACATGCACGCCGAGATCGACTTCCGACGGCTCTTCAAAGGCTCGTGAGAGGGGGCTTTGAAGTCCGCCATAAGGATCGCCGCCGTTGTTGTTCTCGTAGATGAAGTTTCGCGGCGGAGCTTGCGCGAGCATCGCGTCTTGCCCGCGAATGATCGTCTCGAACTCTGCAGCGGAGCGAACGCGAGGCATGACTGCGGGTTCGGCATCAACGCGGCGAGCATCGTCATCATCACCGAGCACGTCGAAGTCGAACATCTCGGTGCTTTGCCCGCGCGAGACCCGGCTATTGGCTTTCTTCTTCTCTTTGGCCTCATCGACCTTGCTGATGTCGATGCGCGGAGCGTTCGGTCCGCCGTTCTCCCAAATCTGACCTCGCAGACGAGACTTGCTCTTCGTGATCAACTGCGGATTCGCGAGATCGCCGGGCGCGACGAGCAGCGGATTGAGCGCGACGGGCTCTCGTGTATGCGGCACTCCGCCCGGCGCGGCGATATGCACGTCGATGTTGCGGATCGTGTAGGGACGGTCTTCGTCGATTTGATAGACGACATCGACGATGCCGGGTTGCCCTGAGATGAACTTCGGAGTCGGCTCGACGCGTGAGAAGAGACGGCCGAGTGCTCCGTACTTTTCTCGCATGCGTTCGACGTCTTTGTTGAGGTAGCGGGCGTTGAACTTATCGCCTTCATGTAATTCCGATTTCTCAAGGAGTTCTTCGTTCGAGAAGATCTCATTACCTTCGAGGATGATATTGCGAACGGTGTAACGCGGGCCTTCGCTGACGGTGTAGGTGTAGGTTGCTCGGGCATCGATGCGCGGCAGCCATTGGTTCTCGGGGATGATGTGCAAGTTGTTCTTCGTGACGCTGATCTTCTTATCGAGCTTCACGTCGAAGTAGCCGAGCGACTGGTAGTAGTCTCGCAGTGATTGCAGGTCGTCCGGCAATGTCGATTCGTCGTACTTGCCGCCGAACAACGTCATGCCGAGAAACGCTGTCTTCGACTTGAGCTTTGTCTTGAGCAGTGCGCTGCTGAAGGACTCGTTACCGGTGAATTCAACGTCCGAAACGATGACGCGATCGCCTTCTTCGATGACGAAGATGACGTCGCGGTCTTTGGGATCTCCGCCGGACTCAAGCGTGACCTTTGCGTTCGGGCACGACTTCTTTTCTTGGTAGTAGCGTTCAATCGCGCGAGCAGCCGACTGGTTCATGCCGACGTCATAGGGAGAGCCGGGTTCGATGTTGATCTGCTTGCGGAGCGTCTTTTCGCGAACCTTGAGATTGCCTTTGAGTTGCACGCTCTTAACGACGGGTCGTTCAACGACGCGGAACACCAAAACGAGCCCGTCTTTCGTCATCCGGTAGCGGCGTTCGACGCTGTAGAACCAGCGCGTGCCATAGAGGGCTCGCAAGTCTTCTTTGATGATGCGTTCGTCAGCGGGGCGGCCTCGCTGTGATTTGATCAATCCGAGCACGGCTCCGGTTTCAATCGTCGTATTGCCCTCGACGACGATGTCGATGATTGCATCTTTGATCGCCGGTTCTTCGGCTTGAGCACCGAGTAGGCCGGGTTCGTCGGGAGACTGGCCGCGGATGTACGGCATTGACTGGCAGCCAATGAGCGAACCAGCAAGCACGAGTGCCGCGACGCATTGCGAGAGCAAGCTCGAGAGTGTGCGCAACGAGCCGAGTTGGCAGAGGAGCATCGCTTGAGTCTCGGAAAGAGATGAGGCGGGAATTGAGCGAGCGCAGAACGGTGCGACAAGAAGGGAAGGTAGGAGTAGTTCAAATCTGAAAAGTGCGACAAGACGAGTTTGGAGCTTTCGAGGAGAGTGGTGTAGGAATTGTGTCAGCGGCAGAGGGCATGCTCTCCACTGCCCCGACGTCAGTGGGAGCTACGACTGGCGAGCTAACGACGCGGTTCAAAGACATCCTTTGTTCTCGCTCGCCACCGACCCCGTGTCGGTGGGAGCAGCGACTGATTTGCTAACGCTGTTGAGATCAGAGCACCTGCGAAGCGGCCAAATGTTGTTCGCTAAAGAGCGGCTGCTTGAACGCCCCTTAGCCGGCCAGTCGCTGCTTCCACTGACGCGGGGTCAGTGGAGAGCTAACTCCCGCAATCCGTTAGTCTCGCAAGTCCTCAACGCAGCGTGCTGAGATCGACCTCAAGCTCGTCGGCTCGTCCTGCGTTCAATGTCCCGTCTTCGGAGCGAACTTCATGTCATCAGTTTTTCTTCGCGCGGTCTGTGTTTGGTTGCTCTGCACGTCTCTGAGTTTCGCTCAGCAGCCGACTCGTCCGAATGTGATTTTCATCATGGCCGACGATCTCGGTTACGGAGAACTCGGCAGCTACGGCCAAACGAAGATTCAGACGCCGCAGCTTGATGCTCTCGCGAAAGAGAGCTTGCGGTTCACTCAGTACTACGCCGGAGCAACGGTCTGCGCTCCGTCACGTAGCGTGCTCATGACGGGACGACATACCGGTCATACGCGCGTGCGCGGCAATGGTGCGGTCGAGAAGCAGACGCTCTTGCCCGAAGACGTCACGTTGGCCGAGCTCTTCAAGGATGCGGGCTATGCGACGGGACTCGTCGGCAAGTGGGGGCTCGGCGACACATTGCCCGGCGGCGAGCAGGGGCTCGCAACGCGGCAAGGCTTCGACTTCTTCTTTGGGTACTACAACCAACATCACGCTCACAACTACTTCCCGTCGTTCCTGTTTAAGAATGAGCAACGCATCTCGTTGCCGAACGAGGGTAATTTTGATGACAAGGGCGCGGGGAAAGTCACGGTCAAGAAGGTCTACGCTCACGATCTGATTTTGGACGAGTCGCTCAACTTCATCCGGCAGCATCAGCGCGAGCCGTTCTTCCTCTACGCCGCATGGACGCTGCCGCACGCCAACAACGAACACAAAGAAGCCGGCATTCCGCAGCATGGCATCTACAAAGACCGCGATTGGACCGAGCCCAACAAGATGCACGCGGCAATGGTCACGTATCTCGATGAGCAAGTTGGCAAGCTGCTGAAGTCGCTCGATGAACTCGGGCTTCGCGACAACACGATCGTCTTCTTCACGTCCGACAATGGGCCGCATACCGAGAGCGGCAACGATCCGAAATTCTTCGAGTCGAGCGGACCAGTGCGCGGCACAAAGCGGGCTCTGTATGACGGCGGCATTCGAGTGCCATTACTCGTGCGCTGGCCGGGCAAGATCAAAGCAGGAGTCAGCGATCACATCGCGTATCACGGTGACATTCTCGCGACGACCGCCGAGCTCGTCGGACACAAACTGCCGAGCGATCTTGATTCACTGAGCTTCGCTCCAACGTTGCTCGGCCGCGCGGATCAGAAGCAGCACGACTTCCTCTATTGGGAGTTCTACGAAGGTGCCGGTGCTCGCGCCGTGCGGATCGGCAAATGGAAAGCCGTGCGACCGAAGTGGCACACGCCGATCGAGATCTACGACATTACGACCGACATGAAAGAAGAGCACAACGTCGCTGCGGAACATCCCGAACTCGTGCAGCGTGCCGAGCGTTTGATGATCGAGCAGCACGTCGACGATCCGAACTGGCCGACTCCAAAACCGAATGCGGGAAAGAAGTAGTTGCCGTTCGCTCTGCGAAAGGGAGTGTTGGCTTTTGCTCCGCAAAAGCTTCCTTTCGCAGAGCGAAAGGCGACTAACCGCTGACGGCGATCACGATCGCGGCAAGCAGGCACGCGGCGCCGAGAACTCGGAAGCAAAGCACGCGCGCTCCGAGCGATCCTTCCGCGTTGCCGAAGTGATGCCCGACGGTCCATACGAGCAAGACGCTGATCAAGCCGCGCGCTGAGTATGTGATGTTCGCTTTCGTCGCGCCTCCGTAAGTCGCGAGGCAGCCAATAAAGAGGATGCTTTGAAAGCTCACGAGCGATGAGCCCAGTAGCAGCCACTTCCATCCGGCAGCCGGCAACGTCCGCAGCGGAGTCTTGAAGCCCGCGATGCAGACGAGCGACAGCAGTCCGTTGAGCCAAAAGACAATGGGCAGCAGTCGACCCGCTCCCCATTCGCGGCCCCACTTTTGGACGAGTACATCAAACGTTCCGAAGCAGACCGCTGCCGCGCATCCGCCAATGACTGCGATCGTGATGCTGCGATTACCGCCGCCGGAACTGCGCCAGTTCAAGAACGCGACTCCCATCACCGACAGCAACGCTGAGATCCATAAGAGCGGTCGCACTTCTTCTCCGACGAGCAGCGGAGTCAGAAACGCGACGACCAAAATCTTCATCCCCATCACGGGCACTGCGACCGAGACTTCGCCGCGATTGAAGGCCATGAACTGCGTCGTCATCCCGCCGAAGAGACAGACAGCAATGAGCAGCGGCTGCCACCAAAAATCCACTCGCACCGGTTGCCCGCCGAGCACCCATAAGAACGAGTAAGAGACCGCACCAACCATGTTGGCAACGAAGGCCGTTTGCCAAACATCGACACCGAGCTGACTCGACCGCTTCATCGCCATTGCAGCCAGTGGGAAGAGCACTGCCGCCGCAGCGGGGAACAAGACAAGCGCCGTCGAGGGAGACATCCGAAAGGTGACCTCAGGAAGAGTGTTGCTGATCTCAAGCAGGGCGTTTCCGACAGATGGCCGATGCCGAGAATGGCAGTAGCCGAATTCGTCAGAATTCGGAGGCCATCACGCAAGAGTCTGAAGTCTGACGACTTCAGCTACGGGTCTCTCGGTAGCTCGCCCTCCGGACGTCGCTTCGCCGCTTTGTAACCGATGTTACCCGACTTCGGACTCAGTCGCTGCGTCTCGAAGAGTCACGAGGCTGCATGCAGCATTGAGTGTCACATTCGCTACATGCTCGCAATCAGACATTGATGAGCACGATGAATTCGCGCGTCACATGCCGTGCAGCAGCCTCTGACAACTGCGACTGACTCTGCGATGAGGAAGCAACGAACAATCTTGATGGCAAATCCTGCATGAGATGTTGCCGTCACTAGAGCGTCTGCCGAGATGCGGCTTAGAGTCTCTTGCCGCAGCGCGATCGCCCTTGCTCTGCGGAAACTTTGTCGGGCCTGACAAACGTCGCATCAAATAGAGGCATCATGTCCTCCGTATCCCCGGAGAAGTCTTCGTCCGCCGAAGCAGCGACTGCTGCAGCGCAGGACACTCAGCAACTCATTCGAGCATTGGCTCGCAGTGAAGCTCAATTCCGCAGTTTGTTTGAGTGCTGCCCGGACGGCGTCTTTGTGGAAGACGTCAACGGCTTTGTGCTCGATGCAAATCCCGCCGCTTGCAGCATGCACGGCATGCCGCGCGAACGCATGATCGGCAAGCACGTCAGCGAACTCGTGCCGACTGAACTCCGAGTGCAAGCCACTCAGTTGCAAGAAAAGCTCGTCAGCGGCGACCTGCGGCAATTCGATAGCTGCGCGACGCGCGCCGACGGCACGGCGATGCCGACGGATATTCGAGCCGTCCCGTTTGACTATGCCGGCACGGCGGCAGTGCTGCTCGTCGTTCGCGATGTCACCGAATTGCGGCGCGCTCAAGAAGCCGAACGCCGTTGCCTCATTGAGAAGGCGCATCTCTCGCGCTTAACGACGATGGGCGAGATCGTTGCCGGCATCGTGCATGAGCTGAAGCAGCCGTTATGGGCGATCAACAACTTCGCGAACGCCTGCCAAACATCGCTCGAAAATCCGCAGCGCGATCTCAATCGCGTAAGTGAGTGGCTCGGCTGCATCTCTCAACAAGCGACGCGCGCCGGCGACATCATTCGTCGCATGATCTCGTTCGCGCGGAAGTCAGAACCGCGAACGGAAGTGGTTGAACTCGAATTGGTCTTGCGCGAGTCAATGGCGATCGTCGAACCGGCTGCAAGTCCGCGCGCGATCTCGATCGAACTACATCCCGCTGCCGAACGCATCTTCGTGCAAGCGGACTCGGTCGCGATTCAACAAACGGTCGTCAACTTGTTGACCAATGCCTGCGCCGCCTTAGACGCCGTTGAAGGACAGCCGCGCCGCATCGACGTTGCCTATCGACAAAGCGGTGACTTTGCCGAAGTGGTCGTGCGGGACAATGGCCCCGGCCTGCCGAATGTCGAAGCCGACAAGCTCTTTGAAGCCTTCTTCACAACGCGCCCGGACGGATTGGGTTTAGGGCTCGTGATCAGCAAAGGCTTGATCGACTTAATGGGCGGGACATTGTGGACCACTCGACCAACTGAGGGCGGTGCTCAGTTCCACTTCACGCTGCCGCTTGCTCCGATCTCAATCAAGTAGCTCGCGAGCGACGAAGATCGCTGCTTCGAAACGTCAGCACGCCATTCGCAGCGGTGTACGACGGACTTGCAGTCCGTCGCCGTCGCGTCATGCCGACGGACCTGCAATTCGACTTACATAGGCAGATCCGCAGTTCGGCATTGCCATCCGCAGGAAAGCCCGACTGTTGAAAAGCGGCTTCCTGCGGATGAACGACGAGTCGGCTCGATCGGCGACTCAATCTCGCATGACAGAAGTCCGTCGCACGTTCCGCTGCTTGCGGGCGAAGCGCATAAGTCGCGAGTTCTTCGCGTCCTCAGAGCGGCCCGTTGTTTGAGCCGGGATGTCCCGCTCGGCGCCAACGTCTTAGCAGCAGCCATGCGCCGAGCGCCCAACTGAGTCCGCAGGCCCATCCGGCGATGACGTCGGTCGGAAAATGGACTCCCATCATGACCCGACTGACTCCGACAGCGATCGCGATCGACATCGGAGCGACGATCAAGAACGCCTTCACGCGCTTGCGCGCCGACAGTTCCGAGAGCATCAGCGCAAGCGTCACATACACGACGGTCGACATCGTCGAATGTCCGCTCGGAAAGCTCTCTTTGCCGATGCCATCAACGTGCGACAAATGCGGGACGACATCCGGTCGAGGCCGATCAATCAGTTCTTTGAGCCCCATACTCATGAGGTAGCCGGTGATCGTGACGATGACGGCAAAGCGGGCTCGTTGTCGTCGTCCTTCGAGCCGCAGGAACGCCCAAACTAAGAACGTCAGCGTCGAGAGCACCGCATAGCCGCCGAGCGCGGTGTAGTCGCGCGCCACTTCTTGAAACCATGCGGGCCAGCGCGGGCCTTGAGCGGCATCATCCGTTCGCAAAGCGCGGATCAACGACTCATCCAGTGATTGCACGAGCGGACTACCGATCGCGCAGGCGAGCCCCACAAAGACGAGCGCTCCGAGAATCACGATGCCCAAAACAATTCGATCCGTCAGCGGCCAACGCATGCTGCTTCCCTATTCCCGGCGCGATCACGACAGAGACGATGAATCGCACGGACGCACTTTGATGCGGCTCATCAAAGGCGATTGCGAATTCATGATCTCGGCGAAGTCCCCGAAGTACTTCGCGGCGGAAGGATAGCTGCCTCAATCGTCTCAGCAGCGGTGCGCCGCCCGCGTTAGTTCTACGGCGCACCATGTAGCTGAAATCGTGAGATTTCAGGCATTTCAAGCGTCCGAGATCTGACGATCTCGGCTACGGAAACGCGAAGGTGCGCTGTCGAATTAGATCCGTTTCATGCGGTCGCTGCGGTTGCTTCAACGACTGCGTCGGCTCCGCCCCATTGCTTGAGGCATGCCGTCAGTTGAGCACGATCAATTGGCTTCGTGAGGAAGTCGCAGCAGCCGGCATCGCGGCAGCGCTGCTGATCTTCGGGATAAGCGTTCGCAGTCAGTGCGATGATCGGGATCGAGCATCCCTGCGCGACCAACTGCTGAGTGGCACAGAAACCGTCGAGTACCGGCATCTGCATATCCATCAGGATGACATCGAAGCCGTGCGGTTTGTCGTTCACGGCGTCGATCGCTTCTTGACCGTTCGACTTCACCGTCACGACAGCGCCGACCTTACGAAGAATCAACCCGATCAACTTTTGATTGTCGATGCCGTCATCGACGAGCAGCACGCGGATCCCGGCAAGTGCTCCGGCTGTAGCGGTCGTTACAGCGTCAGTTGCCGCGACAGCCTGCGGTGTCACTTCAATGACAGAGTAGGCCGCAGAGGTCGGGACGATCGGCACATCAACCGTGAACGTGCTGCCGACGCCGGGTTCGCTGTGCAGTTTGATCGCGCCACCCATCTTGTGAAGCAGTCGTCGGCAGATCGCAAGTCCCAATCCCGTGCCGCCGAAGCGTCGCGTCGTCGAGTTGTCCGCTTGTTGGAACGGCACAAAGAGTCGATTCGCTTGCTCGGGAGTCATACCGATTCCGGTATCGACGACTTCGAAGCGCAGCCGTTCGTCATCAAGTTTACGCAAGCGAATCGAGATGCTCCCTCGCTCCGTGAACTTCACCGCGTTGCCGACGAGATTGAGGAGCACTTGTCGCAAGCGGGTCGGATCGGTTGAGAAGCTCGCCGGCAGGTCGCCCGTTGCATCAATGCTGATCTGCAATCCCTTTGCCGAAGCGCGAGCCGTCATCAGTTCTTGAACCTCTTGCACGACCTTCAGCGGCGAGCAGTTGATCTTCTCGAGCTTGAGTTGCCCCGACTCGATCTTCGACAGGTCGAGAATGTCGTTGATGATTGAGAGCAGATGCTCGCCATTGCGACGGATCGTTGAGATCGCGTCAGCCGCGACAGTGGGATCAAACGGCTGCATCTCAGCGAGCTCATCAACAAAGCCGAGAATCGCCGTCATCGGCGTGCGAATCTCGTGACTCATGTTCGCGAGGAACTCGGACTTTGCTTTGCTCGCAAGCTCGGCGCGGTCACGAGCGACCTTCAGCTCTTCAGCGTTGCGCGATGCTTCATCGAGTAAGCGACGAAGCTCAGCTTCGTTCTGATGTTGCTTCGCCATGCGAACCATCAGCTCGTCGATCACCGACTGCGTTTCATGAGTTCGCTTCTCGGCGAAGTCTTCTGTCTGCTGCCAATGCAATTCGACTTTCGCGCTTGCAGCGCAGCTGTGCCGCATCTCTTGCAGAGTGGTCCGCACCAACATCAACAAGAAGCCGGCTTGCAGCGACATCCATCCGATGTATTCGCAGCAGCGCCAAATCGAATCGTGACCGGTCGGGCCATACATCGACTCGGGCCAGAAGGCGGTGCGGAGTCCTCGATCAATGGTTGCGACAACGACCGCAGTCACGAGCACGCGCCAGTCTCGGTAGAAGGCTAAGAGCGCTAACGAACCGAAGATGTGAAAGTGGGCTTCGAGTCGTCCCGGCAGCAATGTCAGTAAGAGCCCCGACCATAAAGCTTGCGACAGAGCGACGAAGAAACGCGTCGAGAAGCGGCCGGGTTGACTCGTTGCGAGCCACATCGGAACTGCCGCGAGCACGCTGCCGAGAATGACGGCGGGCCATGACAACGAGAGTTCGATCGCGGCCAGTCCGTGAGGCGACATCGGAGTCAGCCAGCAAGCTGCAACTGCTGTCAGCACGAATTGGACGAGCAACAGCTTCGCAAAGAAGTCGTCGGTATGACGATGCACTTCATCGAGCTGAACCTGAATCAGCTCATTGGCTCGCTTCGCTTCAAGCACGGCAGCTTCTTCGGGAGTGAAGATCTTCTGCTGCTCAATGAGTTCGACGACGGTGATCACTGTGAAAAGCCCTTC
The DNA here is from genome assembly GCA_964573505.1 of uncultured Planctomycetaceae bacterium. Lineage (GTDB taxonomy): Bacteria > Planctomycetota > Planctomycetia > Planctomycetales > Planctomycetaceae > AM-0621. Next base: position 12,824 of record CAZNMS010000165.1, read on the forward strand.
TTGCGCTCGATGAGTCGAGAGTGCTGAAACCGTAGGCCGCACTCCGTCGTACGGACGCGAAGAAAAGGCATCCGTTGAGAGTTGCGGTCAAAGCGCCGATTCGCCTGCGGCGTTCTCCCGACACAAGCGGAGGCAGAGGACGCAGATTGTGAGCAGAGCCGCTCATCGCAGAACCGCGAGGCGGCGCCAGCATCTCGGCCCGCTGCCGCCGCTTCGCGGCTCATGCAATAAAGATTGCACGTGAACTGCGGGCTGACACCCGCAGCTATTTTCTGCTGCCGCTGTCGCGGCTTCTGCCGCACTCGCTACGAATCGCGCGCTGGCTTGTCGGTTCATCAGGGCCGCTCAAAACTGCGCCGCCTCGTCGGATGAATGAGGCCGCGTGTTTTCAATCTGCGAGACGCAGCTACTCGATGCCTGCTTTCTTCAACTCACTGCTCGCTTTCTGCTTTTTCACTCCTCGATTTAGGACTCCCTCACATGAAACGACTGCTGTCTTTGTCTGCCTCTGTTGCGATGTTGTTGACGCTGACTTCGTCGGTCAGTGCCGAGAATTGGCCGGCCTGGCGCGGCCCGAAAGGCAATGGCATCAGCACTGAAAAGGGCATCGCGACGAAGTGGTCGAAGACCGAGAACGTCTTATGGAAAACGCCTTTGGGGGGACCGGCCGGCGCGTCGCCCGTTGTTTGGGGCGATCGCATTTTCCTCACCGCAGCAGAGGGTGAGGATCTCGTACTCGCCTGCTACGGCACCGACGGGAAGCAGCAGTGGAAGCAAGTCATCGCGAAGGGCAATAAGGATGTTCGCGGTGATGAAGGGAACTCGGCTTCGAACTCGCCCGTCACGGACGGCAAGCACGTTTGGACGATGATGGCCAATGGCGCGCTCGCCTGTCATACGGTCGACGGCAAAGAAGTTTGGAAGCTCAACCTCGAAGAGCGTTACGGCAAGTTCAACATTCAGTTCGGCATGACGTCATCGCCGATCCTTGATGATGGCAAGCTCTACTTGCAGATGATTCACGGTGCATGGAGCAAGGAGCCGAGCAAAGGCGTCGTCGCGTGCCTCGATGCGGCGACCGGCAAAGAAGTTTGGAAGCACAATCGAGAGACCGATGCGGTCGATGAGAATAAGCACTCGTACGCGTCGCCAATGATGTACGACTACGGCGGGAAGAAGTTCTTGCTGACGCACGGTGCCGACTACTTGATTGCTCACGACGTGAAGACCGGAGCCGAACTGTTTCGTTGCGGCGATTTGAACCTGAAGACGAAGTACGACCCGACTCTGCGCTTTGTGGCGTCACCGGCATGTGCTGACGGCATCATCGTTGTGCCGACGGCAAAGGGCGGCCCGTGCGTCGGACTGAAGCCGGACGGCAAAGGCGATGTGACTCAGCTTCGTTTTTGGACTCACGGCAAGACGCCGGACGTGCCGTCGCCGCTGATCGTCGACGGACTCGTTTATCTCGGCATGCACGACGGCAATCTCTATTGCCTCGATCAAAGCACCGGCGAGCAGATCTATTTCGAACGCGGTCATCGTCAGCGTCACCGCGCGTCGCCAGTCTATGCCGACGGTCACATCTACTTAGTCGCGCGTGACGGAGTTATTACAGTCGTAAAGGCCGGTAAGAAGTTTGAGGTCGTCGCAACAAACGAGATCGGCGAAGCAATCTCGGCATCGCCCGCGATCTCGAACGGCGTGCTCTATCTGCGTTCGTTCGACTCGCTTTGGGCCATCAAGAAGTAGATCAGAGAGTCGTGCATATGGGCTCAAGCACGACAATGATCGGACATCATCAAATAGGCCGCCAAAGATGACTGCCATAATTCAATGGCAGTTGTCTTCGGCGAATCGAACTGAGTGCGAAGAGGCAGATCGTCATGGCGCGTCGTCAATTCACTGCAATCATCGAACGTCAAGCGGACGGATATGTTTCTCTTTGCCCCGAATTGGATGTCGCAAGTCAAGGAGACACGGTCGAAGAAGCAAAGGCGAATCTTCAAGAGGCGGTCGAACTTTTCATGGAATGCGCAACACCCGAAGAAGTCGAACTGCGCCTGCATTCGGAGTTCTTCGTAACCCGAATGGAGGTTGCCGTTGGCTAAGTTGCTTCGCTGATCGGGACGAGCAGCCTGCAAGATCCTTGCTGAGCAGGGATTTGTTGAGGTTCGGCAACGCGGAAGTCACATCGTCATGCAGATAACCGAATCAAACGTCTCAATTACCGTGCCGGTCCCCGATCATCGTGAGCTGCGACTCGGCACGCTGCTGTCGATCATTCGGCAGTCCCAACTTCCGCGGTCACTCTTCGAGACACGCTGAATTCGTCCTTCAACCGCGTAGCCGCTGCACGACCCGAGCGATGCGCGCAACAGCGTCGTCGATCTCTTCGAGCGAGTTATCGGTGCTCACACTGATTCGCACGGACGAGCGATAGACGTCGGGCGAGCAGCCCATTGCGAGTAGCACCGGCGACGGTTCGGCAGAGCCGCTCGCGCACGCGCTGCCGAGCGAGCAGGCGATGCCTTCAAGATCGAGTGCGACCAATAACGCTTCTCCGTCGACTCCCGGAAAGGCGATGTTGAGAGTGTTCGGCAGCCGATGCGTGAGCGAGCCGTTGATGACTGTCGGCGAGCAAGCTGCTTGTAATCCTAATTGCAGCCGATCGCGCAGTTCCGTCAGTCGCGCGGTGCGTGCTGCGAGATCACTCACGCAGAGTTCGAGTGCTTTCGCCATTCCCGCAATCAGTGCGACGGATTCGGTGCCCGGTCGTCGGCTCACTTCTTGATGACCGCCGAAGCTCAGCGGCGCGAGCTTGAGACCCTCTCGCACGAGCAATGCGCCGACGCCGCGCGGGCCATGAAACTTATGCGCGCCGATCGACAGCAACATCGCGCCGAGATCATGAAAGTGCAGAGGGATCTTGCCCGCAGCCTGCACGGCATCGACGAACAACGGCACTCCGAGCTTGCGGCACTCAGCGGCAATCGGAGCGACGTCTTGCACGACTCCGGTTTCGTTATTCGCAAGCAGAACGGTGACCAGTCGCAGATCGGCGTGCTCGGTCAATGGCCCCGCGACCGGCTGCAATCGCCCATTAGGATCGAGCGGCAGCGTCTGCATCCGCCATCCGCGTTGCACGAGCGAGCGAACTGTTTCGACAGTCGCCGGATGCTCGCCCGCCGAGACGGCGATTGTGCCGGGCGCTCCTTGAGTGCGACCGAGAATCGCGACGTTGTTGGCTTCGGTCCCGCCACTCGTGAAGACAACTTCGCTCGGGACTGCTCCGAGAAGTTCTGCGATCTGCTCACGCGCTGACTCGAGCACGCGGCGCGCTTGTCGTCCCTCAGCATGCCTGCTGCCGGGATTGCCGAACGTCTCTGCGAGGTGTCGCGCGACAACGTCAATGACCTCGGGAAACGGCCGCGTCGTTGCATTGGCATCGAGATAGATCCGCTGCGGTCGAGTCTTCGAAGCTAGTGACGTCATGAGAATCTCGCGCTCCGCAGAAATCAGATCGCAACGCCGCGTTCATTCGGTCGTCAGAAGGTGACTGACCAGTAGCCGAAATCGTCAGATTTCGGACGCCTCTACCGCGCCCCGAATTCTGACGAATTCGGCTACGAGGCGCGACGCTCGATCGTGAGGTTCCCGTCTGTTGCTTGCTTAGGCGAGCGGCAGATGAGTTCATACCAGTACGACGGACTTGTAGTCCGTCGAAGA
>CAZNMS010000166.1:0-16517 GCA_964573505.1 uncultured Planctomycetaceae bacterium
TCAGCAAAGCCAGTGACTGTGGTTCTTGCGGCAAGTGCGAATCGAAGTGCTCCAGTGCTCCGAAGGCGACCAGCTATTACTACTCCCCTTGCGAGCCAGCTCCGAAACTCGGTTGCTGGAATTGGCGCTAGTTAGCCCTGAGAGGCTGAGCGCCACACCGGGTTGAAGAATCAAACGCCCGGTCAATTTGAGACTGCCGCAGCATGCCATCGCCGAATCTCGGTCGATGGTTGTTGGCGTCCCGAATTGGCCGGGCGTTTTCGTTAGTCTGAGCGACGGCGCAGAATCGGCATTGGGGAACAGCATCAGCGCGGTTCGCTCGGTAGTTGATGCGCGATGCGGTCAGTTGCTCGCCGTGCTCGCGCAAATCTTGATCGCATCGCGCTGAGCAATCGCCAGCACTTCTTCGTCAGACTTCGCAGCAGTTTTGTTCGTCTTTGAGGTCTTGATTCTGAAGGTGCTGTATGCGACTGACTCCAAAACCGCGTGGTTTCACTTTGATCGAATTGCTCGTCGTTATTGCGATCATCGCCGTGCTTGTGGCGTTGTTGCTGCCTGCGGTGCAGCAGGCGCGCGAAGCGGCTCGGCGGTCGAGCTGTAAGAACAACCTGAAACAGATCGGCCTCGCGATCGCCAACTACGAATCGTCGCTGGGCGTGCTTCCTCCGAGTATGTGTATCAATCCGGCCGTCACCAACAACTCTAGTTGGTCGGTTCACGGGCGACTGATGCCCTATTTGGAACAGCAGAACTTCTTCGACCAAATTGATCTGGGACAAGCTTGGGGCAACTTCCCAATTATCAGTGGCTTCCGAGTTCCAGGATATGTGTGTCCGACAGACCCCAAAGGAGACACTCCTCGCAATACTGGGACGAACGGTATTTTTCTGATGCCGACAACCTACGGCTTCAATTTCGGCACATGGTTCATCTACGACCCCGTGACCGGCAACGGCGGAGACGGGCTCTTTTATCCTAATAGCTCGATCAAGCTTGCCAGTATCACGGATGGGACGAGTAATACTCTGCTGGCGTCCGAGGTGCATGCTTGGACGGCGTATACTCGCAATAGTTCTCAATTCAATACTGCGATCCCTGCGACGGCTGCTGACGTTGCGGCAGCAGCAGCGACTGGAGTTCATGATCGCATCTTTACCGCCACAAGAGACGGTTCGGCGCATACCGAATGGGCCAACGGCCACTCTCATCACAGCGGTTTCACAACCACAATGGGGCCCAACACCAATGTGACCTATGTTTGGCAGGGAGTCACCTTTGACATTGATTTTGCTGCTCGGCAAGAAGGAAGTAGCACGACCCTAGCGAGCTACACTTCGGCAACATCTCGCAGCCATCATCCGGGTATCGTGCAGGCCGTTATGGCTGATGGATCCGTCAAGACTGTGAGTAGCAATATCTCATTAGCCGTATGGCGAGCAGTCGGCACCCGAGCCGGCGGCGAAATCGAGACGATCGAGTAGAGCGGCGATTTCCCAATTAACACCGCTCCACCGACCTCGCATCGTTGGTTATCTGCCTCATCGCTACGGTCGATGTCTCGAAGGTGCATGGGTATCGCAACGAGCTCGACGAGAGCCCGTCTTCGCATGGCCGCCTCAGGCGCCGAGCAGCCGTTGCGCGGCTGGAAACGCCGCGGCACAACACGCAGAGCGAGCGTCCTGCCATCGACGACTCGGTTGCTGTAGTGGCGAGCAGGCTGGAGGCGGATCCGCTCGTGTCGCGTCAAGATTCCCGAAAATCGAAGCAAGTCTTTGGCGGTCCCGTCGATTCACTACGCCGCTCGGATCATGTCGCCGGTTGGTCGAGGGCTTGTGCCTCTCGTTGATCGGCGCTTCATCCACAGAGCCCAAACTGCTCTTTGCCGAGACTCCGCGCAACGATCGAGATGACTCGACCGAGCGATCGGAGCATTGCGGTTTTGAGTTACTGCTGCCGGTCATTCTCAGTGAGTGGCTCGGCGGGAGCGTCAGCAGCATGGACTTCCAGTCCGTGCTGCTTTTGGGGTATTCGCGTTCGTATGACGGTCGCCATTCAGCACGGGCTGAATGCTCATGCTACGAGAATTCGGACAGACTCCACGGAGTGCGCCTCAGATGGTAGCAAATAGTCGTGGTTCGCTCCGAGGCTGTGATCTTTTCGCCCCCGGCGTTGTGCAGGGGGTTTAGCGGCCTTTGCGCTACTTGATTGGCTTTAAATCGTAGTAGCGCAAAGGTCGTTGAGCCCCCGAGGCAAGCTCGGGGGCGATTTAATAACAACCTCTCCGAGAACCAACGTCTGAGACTGAAAGCATCGTCATTGATAAAGCTCGAGAGCGTTGGTTCGCGGAGCGAACCACGACTATCGACGACAGCAATATAGGATGGCCGCTCTCGGTCGTCTGTGTTTTATATTTTCGAAGACAAGCAGAACACGGCGATATCTAGCGTCGTTGCCATGCAATTTTAATAATTGCCGATTTGGTGACATCCCTCGCCGCCAACAGCATGCTTGAGTCGCTGCGTTACCAATTAAATAACATCAAAAACAAAAGCAGCCAGTTCGCCTCGTGCGAACTGGCTGTTTTCGTTTTTACATGTCGCAATTGTCTGTCTGCCAAATCGTTACGGCGATTTCGCCACTCTTCAATTTTCCGTGAAGTGGAGTCAAGCAATCGCGAAAGGAGTCGATTCAGTGTTTCGGACACGAGAGTGATGCAAGCCTGATGGCATCACCACATTCACGATTACATCATCGGGCAGAATAGGGGTCACCATGGCTTTGTCAGTCCAAACGAATGTTGCGTCACTGACAGCGCAACGCAACCTGAGCCGCAGCTCTAGCCGGCTCAACACCTCGCTCGAAAGATTGTCGACCGGTTTGAAGATCAACCGAGCCGCCGACAGCGCTTCCGGGCTTGTGATTTCTGAAACACAGAAAGCACAGATCAGCGGTCTTGAAGGTGCGATTGATAACATCGATCGCGCCGTGAATTTCACACAGACGGCTGAGTCCGCTCTGGGCGAAATCAGCGACATCCTGATTGCGATTCGATCTCTGACAATCGACTCGCTCAACAGTGGTGCGCACTCAGCGAGCGACCTCGCAGCCAATCAGGCTGAGATCGACAACCTCGTCGGCACGATTGACGACGTTGTTGCTCGAACGAAGTTCGGCTCACTCAATGTCTTCACTGCGACCGCTAGCGTCTTCCAGACGGGTGCGTTCTCGGGCGAGACTGCCTCGTACACGATCGGCGTGCTTGATAGCGCCAATCTCGCGACGGGTACTGCGAATACAACAGTTACCGATTTGAGCCTTGTTGATATCACCAGTGCGTCGAACGCAAGCGAGACGCTGGTGGCGGTTGATGCGGCGATTAATCAAATCGTGACTGCTCGCGGCGATTTGGGTGCGTTCCAGAAGAACACACTGCAAACGACCCAGTCGAATCTCCGTTCGCAATTGCAGAACCTGCAAGAAGCGGAGTCTTCACTGCGCGACGTCGATTACCAACAAGAAATTGCGAAATTCACCAACGAGCAAATTCGCCAGCAAGCTTCTTCGACGGTCCTCGGACTGGCGAATCAAAGCTCGCAAGCGATTCTCGCTCTGTTGCAATCTGGTCGGTAAGCACGTGGCCTGAGAGCGTTCCGAATTTCGGAGCGTCTACGGGTATGGCTTTCGAGGGTCCGTCACGGTGGTGGGGCCCCGGTGGCCCGGTCCCCAATGCTGGGCGGTTCTTCTGGAAAGCCGCCCGTCGGCAACCGCGCTCTCAGTGTCTAATGATGATGACCAATTAAACGAAACGGCGATCTGACTGACATCAGATCGCCGTTTCTGTTTTTGTGTTCGATTTATTAGCCAAGAGACCTCGTATGTCTTCAAGGTGGCGATTAGTAACCATCGCGTCGAGTCGTTGATTGATAGTCCCGACGATCAAGCGGAAGTGACCTTCAAGTGTGAGCAGAGCGGCTCAAATCGTTGGCGGCGAATGGCGGTCAGCGGGTTCGAGTTTCCCCGTCGGTTCTTGCAGCGCGCCTTGCCGAGGGGTTTTCGGAAGGTGCGATATGACGGCTTCTTAACGCATCGTCGGCAGGATGCGTTTGATTTTATATTTTATTCAGTGGAAAGTGTTTCTGGTACTTGGGTGGGGCAGGAGCATTTGCTGACGAGTCGCACTCGTGACTGAGTCGGTGAAACGCACAACGCATTGCCCGGACTGCGACGGTGAGTTGCGATTGATTGCCGTCATCTACCGCAACCCGCGAGCGCCTTCGCATGCTCCTCTCGTTGATACCAGTTAGAAGCCTTGGAGTGCCGAGTATCAACGCAGCGTTCCGGACTCGCCCGTGAGTCCTCGTCCGCGCGGCCTCATTGCGGTCTTGGCCCCACTGGAATTCGTCAGCCTCAGGAACAGTGGTGCGTGGTCACGAGTTTTAGAAATCGCCGTCGAGCGATCCGGATCGCGGGCTGCGCCGATATCAGTATCAGTGTCAACCTGGCGCGAAAAGTTAGCCCATCCATCGCGAGCCAAGTTCACAATTTCGGCTGAATCACGGCGATTGATCCACCAAGGAGCGTTCCCGCGAGGCCGCGATCTGCGGCCTGCGAGCGAAGGAACGACAACGAACGGCGATCTAATACCCAAAGGTAGAGCCTCAATAAACACCCCAACCGGGCTTCTTGAACAACAAATTAGGCCCCGGCTGCGCGGGGTCTAATTCTTAATTTGTCCGCCAGTACGTGTCAGGCGTTTCGATTTCGTTCGTTGTAGACCATGAAACCACCGACCAGCGCGAAGCCAAGTCCCACCAAAACATTCTTGACTTGTGAACTCAGACCAGGCTTGCCGTACATTGCTCGATCAACAGTGTTCTGGCAGTTATTGAATACGAGGTCATAGTCGCCAAGTTTTCCATTTAATATTTCATCAAGCGCCGCTTGTGCGACTTGAGCATTTGTTCGATTTCCGTCATTTGGAACGAATTTGATCTCACCGCCGTGCCCATATTTCTCGACAAACTCGTCGAGAGTCAGCAATCCAGTGAATCCCTTTCCGAAGTCAGTGACGTACGTCTCGCCGTCGGCATCGTTCTTGCCGATCACAAGGCCGTGATGTTTGGGACCAAGATGACCGAGAACTTTGACCAGAGGAACAACGAGTCGACCGCCGGTCATGTCAGTTTCTGTAAAGCTCAATTCGTGCTGCGACATTAGATCTCCTTTCGAGGAATGCAATCTGGCGAACGAATTGGATTCTACGCGAGGCGGAGTGGGTGAGTCGGGAGAGCGGATGTGTTTCTTCCGCCTCGTATAGGATCCGCGTTGCACTTAACGGGGGGATCGACTTGCTCCAAACTTGCCTCTGCACTTTCGTGCCGCTCTACGGTGAGCGGCGGCAACATGGTGCCTTTCAGGCTCTCGCGCGCCAAGCCTCTTTTCGCTGGCCACTTTGAGTATTCGACAGCTTGTGATGACATGAGAATGACGCGGAGCGTCACGCTTCTGGTGGGAGACCGGCCAACGCTCTTGCGATACGCGGGCTTGTCATGATTGGATCGCCTCGGCGCACGGCGAGGAGATCGGCAGAGGCGACGAACCCGGCGGATCCGCGCGTGATACCACACGCTGCCGAGCGGGGAGCCAACTCTTTCTACCGCTCGCATCCGGATGGGCGGCATGGAGCAGGACGGCCCGGACTTCGCGGCGAGTAAATGGTGGGCCGGGAAACGTTATGATACCACTCTTCAAGCACTGCGGGCAGGACGGAGTTGACGACCGCGACGCATGCCGATGGCGATGCAGTTAGACGACGCGGCGGAGCGGAATTCGATAATTGTGATTGATGCATTAATTGTCACTTTGAATTGAGGGCGGCGATGTTGGCGAATCTCTTTCCTTGCAATCACACACGGCGCGAATTTGTTTGGGAGATGGGCGGCGGGATGGCTGGGCTGGCGCTCGGCGGGTTGCTGGCGGGGGACGGGTTCTTTCAAAGACATGCTCGGGCAGCAGGGCCGGGGGTGAGTCAGCCTTTGGCCGGGAAGCAGTCGCACTTCAAGGCGAAGGCGAAGAGTTTGATATTCCTCATGATGAATGGAGGACCGTCGGCGGTAGATCTCTTCGACCATAAGCCGGTGCTCGATCGCTTTGCGGGGCAGCCTCTGCCGGAAGGGAAGAAATTTATCAATTCCGGCGGGCGGAAGATTGGGTATCTCACTCCGTCGTTTCGTCCGTTTCGACCGGGCGGTGAGAGTGGATTGCTGATATCCGATTTCTTCAGTCATGTCCGCAAGCATGCCGACAAGCTTGCGGTGATTAAATCCTGTCATACGGATAGCCATGCACATGGCTCGGCGCTCGTCGCGATGAATTCGGGGAAGACGTTTATTGGTCGCCCGTCGCTCGGTAGTTGGGCGGTCTATGGATTAGGCACGGAGAATCAGAGCCTGCCGGGGTATGTTGTCATTCTCGATAAACGCGGCGGGCCGATTGGCGGGCAGCCGAATTGGTCGAGCGGTTTTATGCCCGCGACGTATCAAGGCACGCTCTTTCGACCGGTCGGTAATCCTATTTTGGATCTGAAGGGGCCCGAGCATCTCGATCGAGACGCTCAACGCGCGCAACTCGATTTGCTGGCGAAGCTCAATCAAGAGCATCTCGATCGGCGCCCCGGCGGACAGGAACTCGCGGCACGCATCGAGTCCTACGAACTCGCTTTCCGCATGCAGTCCGAAGCACCGGATGCCGTCGATCTCTCACAAGAGACGAAAGCAACGCTCGACATGTACGGCGTCGGCAAGCAGCCGACCGACGAGTTCGGACGTAATTGCCTCGTGGCGCGGCGGCTGGTCGAACGCGGCGTCCGGTTCGTGCAGCTTTACTCGGGCGGCGGACATCTCGAAGAAACTTGGGACGCTCATAAGAGCATCGAGACCAATCACGGTCAGCATGCCGGTGAAGTCGATCAGCCGATCGCCGCTCTGCTGACGGATCTCGACCAGCGCGGGTTGCTCGATTCAACCTTGATCGTGTGGGGCGGAGAGTTCGGACGCATGCCCTTCAGCGAAGGCAAAGGCGAGCCGGGACGGAATCACAATCCGTATGGGTTCTCGATGTGGCTCGCAGGCGGAGATGTCAGAGGCGGCACTTCTTACGGAGAGACCGACGACTTCGGCTTTGAAGCGGTTGTTGATCGAGTTCACCTACACGACCTGCATGCGACCATCCTGCATCTGATGGGGATGAATCACGAGGCGCTGACCTACTTCCATCATGGCCGCGAAGACCGTTTGACGGATGTCTTGGGACGCGTGATTTCGGAGGTGATTGGGTGACGAGTTGGGGGGCGGGAGAGGGGGATGGCAAAAAGATGGAGGACAGAAAGATTTGTTGGGCGGCTTTGGAGGCGACGGGGAGGCGTCTTTGTTGGATGCGGATGAGGTGCCGCTGAGAATGGAGGGCTCCGCCGGGTCGGAGCACTCCAAGGCTGGCCTCTTCGGGAACTCGTTCGGACAAGTAGCTTGGGATTCCATCCCGAGCCGAGGCGGGATGAGGTTTTCAGGCTCTCCGCCATTCATGTTGATGACTGTGAGCGGCAAGGCGCTAGCCGCCGGTTCTGGCCGCATTCAGAACCCGCGGCTAGCGCCTTGCGGCTCACTCAACACAAGACTCAACACGAATGGCGGAGAGCCGGTTTTCAAACAAGCTACGAGAACGCCGTCATCATTAGGTTTCTAGAAAGCGCCAAAGGCGAATCGCCCCACACCGAGTTGACAAGTCACACAGGATCGCAATGCAAGCCGAGCAACTGACGGGGAAGTGCGTTTGTTGGAGCAGGATATGGCGCCGCTGAGAATGGAGGGCTCCGCCGGGTCGGAGCACTCCAAGGCTCCTACCGGCTCTTCAGGATCGATTCGACTTCGGCCAGTTGCTCGCGCGTGTTGACGCCCATTGCTTCGTGGATGTCGAAGGTCGCGGCGGCGCTGACGGTCATGCCCTTTGTCTTGAGAATCGCAGGGCAGTCGGTGAGGTAGTACTCGCCTTGAGAGTTCAATGGCTTCAGCTCATTGAGTGCGGCGAAGAGTTGTTTGCTGTCGAAGGCGTAGCAGCCGGTGTTGATCTCCTGAATCAAGCGCTGCTCGGGAGTGGCGTCCTTCTCTTCGACGATGCAGACGAAGTTTCCGCTGGCATCTCTCACGACTCGACCGAGCCCCGCGTTGTTCTCGGTGATCGCGGTACCGATGACCGCAACGGCTTTCTTCGACTGCAAATCGTTGAGCAGACCGATCAGCGACTCGGGCCTTAAGAGAGGAGTGTCGCCAGCGAGCACGAGCACAGGGCCGTCGTGATCGGCCAAAGCATCTGCCGCCATTCGCACGGCGTGACCGGTGCCTTTCTGCTCGGCTTGCAGGGCGAAGCTGACGTCTTGATGAGCGGCGAGCTTCTCGCGCACGAGGTCCGCTTGATGACCGATGACACAGACGATGCGCTTCACGCCGGCTCCGCGAACGGCATCGAAGACATGCTCAACCATCGTCCGGCCGCAGACTTCATGCAGAACTTTCGGCAGGTCCGACTTCATGCGTGTGCCTTTTCCAGCGGCAAGCACGACGGCAACAGGAGCGGTCATTTTCAGAGTCCTTTCTGAGTGGTAGCGATCGGGGTTGAGTCTGCGAGATGGCCGTGACTTGACTCTCTGAGCTGAACTACGGCTATCAGGTTGCTGCGCATCGCCGGATGTCATTCCGATTACAGGAGTGGCCGCAGTAAAGAAGACAGAAGGCAGCACGGACTGGAAGTCCATGCTACTTAAGGGCGGCTTGCGGACTCTGTCAGTTTTATTCCAGCTTTGATTTGCGGTCGCGCCATTCGATGTCGACCTCTTTGAGATGCTTTGCCAAGAAGCCGCCAATGATCGCATTCACCGGCACGGCTTGATTGCCGATCACGACCGGCTTGCCGAGCAGGTCCACTCCCTTTGCGGCGGTGAGGTCGAGCGGCACAAGAGCTTGCTTGCTGGGCTTCGGCGCTTCGCCTTCTTTTGGCTTCTCGGTTTTTGTGCCGCCGAGTCCTTGATGGATCTTGTCGGCGACTTCGACGTCCTTCTTGGCCTTCGTCGAATAGACCTGCATGCAAGCCACTCCGGCTTCGCGAAGTAACGGCAGTCCCTTCAGGATGTTGGTCGGTGCGAGAGAGTCGGTCGGAGACAACAGCACGAGTGCTTGAATGTCTTGCCCGCGCGGAGTTCGCGTTTGCAGCGTCGGCCCGTCGTCATGCGGCGTCTTCAACCAATCTTGAATCGTGTATTGCACAGCGAGCGCGGTCCCGGAATCTCCCGCGACTAAGCCGAGGCGCCGCATGTTGAGACGCTTCTCTTGATGCTCGGCGTAAATGAACTTCTTCACTTCTTCGAGATCGAAGGCCAGCATGCCCTCGACGTCGAGCTTCGAGACCGTCGGGTTCTTTGCGGCAGCGACGGCTCGTTCTGGCGGAGAACTCTTGCCCTTCGGCTGCTTGCGGAGATCGACCGTAATGACGGCCATGTCATGCACGCTGTTGAGTTCCGCAGCGAACGCCTGCCACATCGCTTGATTGTCGTTCTTGCCCGGAATGATCACGACAACGGCAGCATCCTTTTCGCGGCTCGACGTGAAGTATGTCGTCGCGATGTTCCATCCATCTTTCGTGACGAGCGTCTTCGCTTCGCCCTTCTTCGCTGTCGCTCCGGGCTTAGCAGGCGCTTGAGCAAACGCGACTGGTTGAGCAAGCACACAAAACGTCAACGCGATCCACAACACCGACAAACGCATGGGGCAGCTCCTCTGCGGACGGAGATTGATTCGGGATGAAGCCGATACGGCATTCGATCGGCCATTCAGCCTCGCTCGGAAGTGATAACGCATCTGACAAGAGGTCGATGTCTTAGCGAGGACTGGCCGGCAATCACTCGACGATGTCTAAGAGATCGTCGAGGTGAAACTTCCCGAATCGCATCGCTTAGGTCGGACGGCTACGTCTGACAGCGACGCAGCACGGACGTAGGCGTCCATGCTACGAATTCGAGACGTTCTTCTCCGACGACCCCAAAAGACTCAAACACTCTTGTCGGTAACATCAATTACACGTTGCGCGGCCTGAGGTGAGACGTTGCGATGTCTCGGCGATTCAGTGCGATCTCGTGAGACGAGTTGTGTCCGTCGCACACACTGGAATGAATCTTACATTTCGCTGAGGTTCACGCCGTGCGTTTGCAGGTGCGTCTGACTCAATGCAGAACACTGAAAACGCCCGAGTTTTGCTCGTTGAACCGCTTCTTCAGGCGAAGCGCGCGGGAGTCTAGGACCGGCTTCCGAGTCGATCAACGCGGTTCGTTGCAGCTCCGTTAGCGGCCTTAGTGGTGATACTTGCCGCCACTTGTGAGAGCGATGCAGCATTGGCAAACTCCGCCCCCGCTCGTCCCCCCGTCGCTCGCGCAGAGCACATTTTTCCTATCTTTTTCGGGAAAACCGTATGTCAGATAATCCTCAGGTCATCCTCAGCGCCTTCGCGGACGAGTCCGCCAATCGTAAGACCGCACTGGAACAATTCTCCGCACTCGCTGCGGTCGGCTTGCGGTTCTACAGCCCGCGTTTCATTGACGTGAACTCGACCGGGCAAGTGAAGCACGTTGTTGATCTCGATAAGAACGAACTCAAGACGCTGTCGACGATGCAGACTGAATATGGCCTCAATGTCACGAGCATTGGGTCACGCATCGGCAAGGTGAAACTGAAGGACGTCAACGATGGCTCACACAATAAGTTCGTGCCGTTCAACGAGTACTTGAAGGGCGAAGTCGCGCGTTCGATCGAAGCCGGTGTCGCACTGGGCACGAAGTTGTTGCGCGGGTTCTCGTTCTATCACCCGCGCGGTTCGAAGCCGGAAGAGCACATCACTCAAGCGGCAGATCAGATTGGCAAGATCGCGGATAAGTGCGCGGCAGCGGGATTGGTCTACGGTCTTGAGATTGAACCGAACCTGATCGGCGAGACCGGGCCGCTGCTGGCGAAGATCGCAAAGACGCTCAAGCACCCGAACATGGTTTTGATTTACGACGGCGGAAACATCGCTGCTCAGAACAAGAACCGCCTGCAGTGCTACTCCGAGTTTATGGACATGCTCCCTTACCTCGGATGGATGCACATTAAGGACTACTCGATCGACCCGTCGTTGCAGTGGACTGGAGTCGTCGATGAAGAGCGGTTGAAGAACTTCGTCCCGGCCAATGTTGGTGACGCAGGTCACGAACTCACGCTCCGCGAACTGCGTGAGCACTTGCCGAAGATCCTCAAGCGGCTGACGCGACTGGGAGTGCCGGGCTTCTTCTTAGAGGTCGAGCCGCACTTGAAAGGCGGCGGTCAGTTCGGCGGCTTCAGCGGCCCGGACGGAATGGGCGTTGCCGTGCGAGCGTTGTGCTCGGTGTTGGACTACGTCGGCATCGACTACCGCCTGCGAGACTTCAGCGACATCCGGCAAGCACGCGGGTTCTAAGTCCGTTTGCCATTGCGCGATCGCTCTCAAAATAAGCTGGCCCATTCGCGTTGCGGTTGCGGGATGCAGGCTCTCCACTGACCCCGCGTCAGTGGAAGCAACGACTGGTGAGCTAGCAACGCAGGCCGCAAGCCTCACCGTTCTCGCTCTCCACCGACCTTGTGTCGGTGAGAGCAACGACTGATTGGCTAACGCTCTTGAAGTTGGTGCAGCCGAAGGCGTCGTTCGCTGATGACGGAGTTCCTCGAACCATCCTTAGCCGACCAGTCGTGCTTCCACTGACACGGGGTCAGTGGAGAGCAAGAGACGCGATGCAGATCGGCGCTGCTAGCCGACCAGTCGCAGCTTCCACCGACACGGGGTCGGTGGAGAGCGAAGGAGACGGGGTCGGTGGCCAACGAAAGACACGCCGGCGTTACTCGTTCGCCGACTCCGGCACGACGGCGACTCGGTAGTCGCGGATTTGAGCTTGATTGCAGAGGCTCATGACGCGGGCGACGTACTTCCAATCGGCCTTTTCATCACCGCGAATCACGACGGACTGACGACCGGGATTGTCGGTGCTCGCACGCTGCAATCGCTGAGCGACTTCCGCTTCCGTGAGTCGGTCGCCGCCGATGTAGAACTCTCCGCGCGTGTTGATGTTGATGATCATCTCGCGCGGCCGCATGACCATCGGCATTGCCGCAGCGGCTTCCGGCAAGTTGGCTTCGAGCGATCCTTCTCCCGATGTCTTTGCTTCTTCTTCGAAGTGGCTCGCGACCAAAAAGAAGAGCAGCAACTGAAAGACGCAGTCGATCATCGGAGTCATGTCGATCGAGCGTTTGGCAGATCGTTGAGAAGATCGGAATCGCATGGCGCAAGGTGCAATATTTATGACAAGAGCAGCAACGACGCAGGCTTCAATGTCTTGAAGCGTCAGTACGGCGGCATCGGAACCGATCAACGCATGCAACGCCAGCAACAACGCAGGGACGACTCGCATTTCCGCGAACGAGTCCTCAACCTGCCCGCCCTTGCGAGCAGCATTCGGCGCGACATCGCAGTCGCGTCGAGCACAGTCGACTCGCTCAGCGTTCTTCTCCCCCCGATTAGTCAGTGATGGGTTGCTATGGATTCCGGTCAGCTTGTTTTGGATGCCGTTTCTCGCTTCGCGCATGTTGGGACAGCGATTGCCGTTTTGGGCGGTTCGATCTTCATGCGATTCGTGTTGATGCCGGCGGCGAGTCAGTTGCCGAACGATGCTCACGAGCAATTGCGAGCGGCAGTGCTCGCGAAATGGAAACGCTTCGTTCACGGCGGCATCGGGCTCTTCATTCTGAGCGGCTTCTACAACTACATGCGGCTAATGGGATCGCATAAGGGCGACAAACTTTGGCACGCACTGGTCGGCACAAAGATCCTGCTGGCGTTCGTTGTCTTCTTCCTCGCGTCCGCATTGGTCGGAAAGTCGAAGGCCTTCGAACCGCTGCGTCAGCACCGCGCGAAGTGGCTCGGAATTACGGTCGTGCTCGCGCTCGTCATCGTCGCGATGTCGAGCTTCCTCAAGGTTCGCAAATTCGAACCCGCAGCCGCACCGGCAACGACAGCAGTGACCGCGCCGGCGAACTGAGCCGTATTACGAGTTCGCCGCGCGCTGGATCGCGACTCCCGACGCGGAGCGTCGGGCCACAATGGTTGCGGCTTCGCGGCGCGGTTGAGGCGATGCGAGGTATCATTGCCCTATTGCGGCAGGAATGATTGATGTTGATCGAAGATGGATATTCGCCCCTCGCCGTTGAGTGAGTAGCGGATCACGTAGATTTGTGAATGATTTCCGCGAGCGCTCGCTTTGAGAAAATGCTCGGCCGGAACGGCGACGGGGAGACTGCTGACTTTTGCTCGGACAGAGTTCGTAATGTCGGTCACGAACTCCTCGCCCATCACGCCGGTGAAGGAACGGGCGTCATGAATTTCGAGTGTGTTACTACTCGCGGCGGGAAAAGGTCGTTCGTCGAGATAGACCAATGAGCCTTCGCCGTAGAGTCGCTCGAACAATTGACCGTTCCTGAGAAACGTCAGCCGCAACAGCTTTGTTTTACCGTCGAAAGGGTCTTTTTCGACGAGCGAGTTATGCACGGCGACGCCCAGTCGGTTGTCTCGAACGGCTGATTTGATGCGCTGGGTGAGGTCGATCCAAATGTCGTGCGCGCCGTATTCCGCTTTGAGAACGACTAATCGTTGATTGCTACTGATACTCGGGTCTTCAAAACGCATGTCGCTGCCTTCCGAGAAGGCTTTCCAACGAATTTCGCGTCCCTGCCGATATCGCATCACGACGCACCGAGGGCCATCGACGTTGACCGCTTTCAGCGAACTCAGCACCGCGATGCCTTGCGCTTGCCGCTCGCGGATCATGTCGGTGATATCCACAAATCCCGACTCGCCTAATACCCCGCCCCCGTACCATGCGTTGAGAAGCTCAAATTTATCATCTGATACTTGTGCGGCCGGCGAAGTGCCATCGAGTAGGACGACCGAGTGGTCTCCTAATACCTCTTCGTAGTAGCGACCGTGCAAGCGGTATCTGAGTCGCAAGTGATTGAGCATATTGCGAACGGGTTGCGTACCGACCAATGCCGAATGCGCGACGGCGACTAATCGCCCCTGACGAGCGGCCTTCTGAAAACGCGGGGTCAGATCAACCCATTGATCCAGTGCCCCGTAGTGGGCATCGAGGATCTCAAGCGCCGACGCTGCTGGTGGAAGAATTGCGACAGGTGCGGGAAGGGCGGGAGCAGTAGCCGGGATTGCGGGCGGTTGATTGACGAGCGCCGTTTGAGCGGGCGGAGTCAATTGCGGCGGTGCGGGCACTGTCGGTGCATTGTTTGCTTGAGCGATAGCCGGGATCGTTGCTCCTTCTGGTCCCGGTCCCGACTGAGTCCGAACCGCTCGCAAGAGGCTCACGAGCACAATCAGCAAGAGGCAGCCGGCGATGGCGAGTGCTTGAAGTCGTATGCCTCTCGGCTGCGGACGAGTCACTTGCTGCAAGTGTTGCTCGGCTTCAGCAACATCTTGCTGCGCTTCCCACAACGCTTGCTGAGACCTCAGCGTTTCGAGATTCGAAGTCGCTTGAGCCAGTTGTCTGCGGATGTCGGCGAGCGCTGCTTGTTGATCAACCGGACGAGCAGTCGTTGCGCGCATGCCTTCCGCTTCGAGTGCTCTCAATTCCGTAACGCGGCGAGCCTGCTGCTTGAGTTCGAGTTCAAGTTGCTCGCTGCGTTTGGGCGGCTTGACTGTGTCGTTCGAAGTTGAGGACGAAGCCTGCTTGCTCGACTGGAGAGCTGACTCAGGGTTTGCTCCGGGGCGAGTGGCCTCAGTCGCTTCATGCTCAATCGCAGCAATCGCCGCGAGCACTGCATCTGCATCCGCAAACCGATCTTGCGGTTGTTTGGCTAAGAGTCGTTCGACAATTCCCGCGAGTTCAGGCGGAACATCGGGCGCGACTTCGAGCAGCGGCGGGACTGGCTCATAAGCATGCTGAAAGATGAGCGCGGTCGTGCTGTCGCCGCTGAAGGGCAATCGTCCGGCCAACATCTCGTAGGCAACGCAACCCAGTGAGTAGAGGTCCGAGCGTTGATCAACCGGCAAGCCTCGGCCTTGCTCGGGAGCGATGTAATCCGCCGTCCCCAGAATGGTGCCCTGATGCGTGAAGCCGCTTGATGACTGAATGGCCTTCGCGAGTCCGAAGTCCGCGATGAGCACGCGTTGCTGAGTCTCATCCCAAAGCAAGTTGTCGGGCTTGATGTCGCGATGCACGAGCCCCATGCGATGAGCCGCCGCCAGTCCGCGCAGCACGTCTTGCATCAGTCGGATGACCTCGCGCCATTCGAATCGGCCTCGACTGCTGAGCCGTTTGGCGAGCGACTCGCCGGGGACAAACTGCATCGCAAAGAAGTGCAGTCCGCGCTCTTCGCCGATGAAGTAGATCGGCACGATGCCGGGATGTACGAGGCTCGCCATGTTCGCGGCTTCGGCTCGAAAGCGATCGACGAAGTCATGCAATCGCGATAGCTCGGGCGGCAGGATTTTGATCGCGACCCAGCGTTTCAATGCGGGCTCAAAAGCTCGATAGACATCGCCCATACCGCCTCGTCCGAGCCGCTCGGCCAACTCGTAATGAGCGAGTCGCTGCCCGCTCAGGCTCGCCGTTTCGCGCGGTCCTGATGGGCTGCCGTGATCGGTTGTAGTTTCCATTCCACTCAGCGGAGTCGGCTTTGCTTCAGCCGGAACGACATCGCTTCGGCACTCGGCTTCGCTTTCGGCGAGCAGGCTGAGGAACTCAGGCAGCGTCCCGACGCAGCTTGCATCGGTGCTAATCAGAGTTCGCTCAAGCAACGTCCGCACGGCTTTCGGAACGCGTGCTTGAAACGTCGGGCTGCGGAGAAAGTCGCTGACCGAACCACCTTCGGTCACGAGCCAGCAAAGCAGCGCTCCCAACTGGTAGACATCAATGCGAATCGGATCGACCGACCGCACCTCGGCAATCATCTGACGTCGCGCGGCATTGAGATCATGCGGAACGACCGAGCTTGCTCCCGATCTCAACTCAGGCGGGCAGCGTTCTTCGTCTGCCAGCGAGCCGATTGCGAACGGTTCGTCCGGAGTTGCCGCTAGTTCGACTTCTTGCGTCTCAGGATTGATCGAGAGCAGTTCTTGTCGAACTGCCAAATGCAGTTCCCCGCGCGCGTGCACCCTTTCAACTTGCAGAGCGACCGCGCGCACGAGCCCGATCTGATCGGCCAGTTTTGTCGAACTCTCGAAGTGAGTTTCAATCTGTGAACTTGCCAAATTGTGTTCCCTCTTCAAAGAGGACCGCAGCCTGCGGGGTGAAACAAAAATTGCACGATCGCTGACACCGCCGTCGATAACTTGCCCGTAGGGGCAGGGGTCACGGTGAGGTTGCAGAGCCGCGCCCGTCAGGAAGCGGAATCCGTTACGAAATA
>CAZNMS010000167.1:0-16346 GCA_964573505.1 uncultured Planctomycetaceae bacterium
AAACTCCGCTTCCTAACGGGCGCGGCTCTGCGACCCAATGCGAGACCGAAATGAAGCTCGCCGGAATTTGACCCGAGTCGGTTCTGTTGCTTGAACCGGCGATTCATTGCCGACCTCGCCGCGCGAAAAAGTCAGCCTCGGAGAGACTGACCTACAGCGCTGAGTCAGAGCCCAATGTCCGAAGGACGTTGAGGGGCCATGAAAACGAGACTGCGAGATCTCTCGTGACGGCGAATTCAACGAGTGAATGTGAACGTCGTCCCGCTGCGGCTCGGGATGGAATCCCAAGCTACTTTTCGGGGCAGAGCCTCACGAGTGCATCTTCAAGACTTGAGTTTCGGGTAGCAGAAGTCGTGAGACCTCTGATCGAGCCTCGAAAGACCGAACTCAATGATCGAGCAGCACCGGGATGCTGAGCTTTCCGAGCATCGTCTGAGTGACGGAGCCGAAGAAGAATTCTCGCATCGCACCTTTGCCGAACGCGCCCATTGCGATGAGTCCGACCTCATGTCGCTGCGCGGTTTCGATAAGCTGCTCTGCCGGTGTCTTCACCAAAACCTCGGGATGACACTCGAACGAGATGCCGTGTCGTCGCAAGAAATTCATGGCACTCACGGAGCGAGCGGCAGCGACTCCGTATTCCTCATGTAGGCAGACAACATGCAGTTGGCGGTTCGCGAGGATGCCTGAATGCACGAGCGACGCCATTACTCGTGCTGACTGAAACGAGGCGTCATACGCGAGCAGCACATTCGAGCCGAGCACGGGATCTCGGGGCACAACGATCGCCGGTCGCGCGTTGTGCTTGAGGATCGACATTAACAGAGAGCGGTCCGAGGAATCGCCGCCGGGCGTATGACCGCAGATCAGCAAGTCGTAACCGAGTGTCGCTCGCGAGATCTCTCCGACTGTGTCGCCCTCGCTCATGAGTGATGAGCATTGCACGCCCGCGATCTCGCAGGCGGACGACAATTCGCCGCTGACGGATTGAGCAAGCTGCCGACAGGTTTCGAGTCGCCGTGCATCGCGATCTGCTTTGAACGCTGACGCTCCCATTGGCACGGCTTCTCCTTGAGAGACTCGTTCAACGTCGATGATCGATAAGCCGCCTAATTCGAGCCGGTAATTCTTCGCGAGTTCCACTGCGAACGAGATGACAGAAGCAGAGCGCTCGGGCTTAAGAGCCACTAAGGCAGATCGAAACATGGCATGAACTCCTTCATCGAACTCAAGAGCAACGCGAACAAGCAGCCGACTCAGACGCGCAACTGATCGACGCCAGCGTTTGTAGTCGAGTAGCACCCGTCGTGCCTCGCAGCCGAACTCGCGCTTTTCACCGTGCCCAGTTCGACGTTCGCTTCATGACGTCTGCGACAGAACTGCAAGTGAGGTTGCACCTCAAACCAATGGTCGCCTTTCGCTCCGCGAAAGAGCGTTTTTATTGAGGCATCATCGGGAGTTGACGGCTCGATTACCGGGACGCGTTTGAAGACGCACTTTCGCGGAGCGAAAGGCGACCATTGAGCGCGGCTTCGCCGTGCGAGAATGGTGTAACTCAAAATGCATCGTCAGAAGCCGGGCTTCAGTGAGGCGAGTGACTGCGTTCGCGATGTCTCCAAACGAAAGCTCCCCGCCGTTGAAATTGATCAAGGGCGGGGAGTTTGTTTTGAGCGTGCTGACTAATCGCCGTTGAGCCCGCGATTGAGACGGCTCAGTGCGTCGCACTCGATTTGTCGGACTCGTTCACGCGTCAGGCCGAGTGCTTCGCCGATCTCTTTCAGCGTCTTCGGCTCGGTGTCGTCGAGACCGAATCGCATTCGCAGAATGGTCGCCTCGCGCTGATCCATCGTCTGCAACATCTTCATCACATGCTTGAGGTTGTCGGACTCAACAAGCTCGTGATCGGGAGCGCCATGACGATCATCCGGGATGACGTCGTTGAGCGTCCAATTGCTGTCGGGCTGCTCGGTTTGAGGGCTCGTGTTGTAGATCTCAATCGCCTTCTTGACGATTCGCAGCTTCTTTTTCGGCAAGCCCAATTCCGCTGCGACTTCGTCGGCTGTTGGCGAACGGCCGAGAGTCTCACCGAGCTTCGCGGTTGCTCGGCGCCACTTCGTCAGCAGCTCGACCATATAGGCCGGAATGCGAATGGTCTTTGCCGAGTTCACCAATGCCCGCTTGATCGACTGCTTGATCCAGTAACTGGCATAGGTGCTGAAGCGCGTATTCATCTCGGGGTCGAAGCCCTCGACCGCACGCAGCAGGCCGAGATTGCCCTCTTCGATGAGGTCCTGCAAAGGCAGTCCTTTGCTGGTGTAGGCTCGTGCGATGTTCACAACGAGCCGCAAGTTGGCGCGAACCATACGGTCGCGAGCACCGGCATCTCCGTCAGAGATCCGATACGAAAGCTGTTTCTCTTCTTCCGCGGTCAGTAAGGCAGTCTCGTTGATCTCTTTGAGATAGGTCTCCAACGGGTTCTGCACTTTGGAACCGCTGCGTCGGCGAGTGGTAGTTTGCATTTCAGTCCTGCTGATTGATCTCGAGTCGCGTGATGAAGGCATCGCATTCACGAATGAGTTCACAGCAACTGCCAGAACGCAGTGCGTTTGGTGTTGGCCGTTGTCTGACTCGCCGAGCGCAGTTGCGTTCGGTCCGTAAGAGCTACTGCTGCTCGCTGTGATGATGCGTTGCTGCCTCCGTTTACGTTGCCATCCAAAGGTTGGCGATCCGGTCTCCGAACCCGAGTTTCAGCAACAGAAGAGCCGAGTCCGCTGTAACGATTGTGCCCGGCTTACCGGCCAACGCTCTGCGTGACGATTGCGCGATGAAGAAGGATTCGCGCGAAGTGCAGAGGGCCAGCAAGAGTCCATGCGGCGAAAGGGCACCGCGAACTTAGCAACCTACGAAGTTAGTCCGTCATCTGTTGTGCAACTCAGTAAGCCGCCTCTGAGGGAGCGCTCCGAGTTCGATGTCGAGTCGACAGGCGACTGCGGGACACATTGAATCGGCTGCCAATAAGGTCGCCGTGCAATGACTCGTGAGCACTCTTAGGAAGCGGGGACTCACTCCAAACGGGAGTAAGTCCGAGTGAGTTATCGGCGGACCTTGCGGGACGGCTAAACGCGAACGATGCGGGAAACATTGACGATCGCGTTGAATCGTCGATCGCGCCGAATGTGCCGCGCTCGACTGCAAGATTGAGGAGATTGGTGCGATCGCTGTAATCGGAACGACAGGGAGACCGTCACGCTCGGTCGAATCGTTGCCGTCGTGCATTTCGACGCTCGATGCGACATCGAGACAAGTTCCAGTGTCCGATCTCGCCGGCATCGCGTTGCTCGCGGACGCCGCATCCCAACATCAACGAGGCTGACTTTCCTGACGCGCGGACCACTCAGCACTCATGTGAGTTCTCAACTCCGGTCGTAACGACTTTCGGGTTTGAGCACGTTTCTAAATCGCAACGAGTCAGCACACGCTGCATCTTCCGCACTTCATCGTGGCGCGTGATGCGTCCTCGCTGACGACAACTCGGGAACGGCTATTCCCGTCGTTAGTGAGGTCACCGCGAATCCCCTCTGCGGATCAAGCGCCGTTCGACTGTGAAATCCTCTCACACACCGAATTGAGTGACGTTGGAACGTCGCGCAATTCGCAGCGCGTGCAACATGCTCCTGTCCTTCGGCGTACGTCAGTTATTTGGTCGCTCAGCGAAGTCTGTCACAAAAACTACAAGAGCATTTCAACGTGCTCGTTCAATGCGTCGGACGTCGCATGACATCCGCGTTCAGCAAGCGGAAGTGCTCGAAGAGCGCAGCATGCTTTCGGCGATTGACGTCGCGGTTGTCGGCAATGGGCTCGGCGGGGCGGCGGAGGGCGGGTTCGCTCAGATCGTCAGTCAGCTCAACAACAGCACGCAGTTCCAATTCAACGCGACGCTCGTGACTCCGACAGATGTCGACACGCTCGGCGAATTGCAGAACTACGACGCCGTCGTCATCGGCGACGAAGGCAGCGGTTCGATCGACTACACGATCTTCGCGCCGGCGTTGAAGTCCTATGTGCAAGGTGGCGGCGGCGTTGTTGGCGTCGGATGGCTGATCTACGGAGCGGGCAACTTCACACCGCCCGCAGTCACGGATATCGACGACATCATCCCGGTCAACACGATCGACGGTGATCTCGAATTGCTCAATGAGAACGTCACTCCGAATGCGACCGTGCATCCCATTACTGCCGGTCTGAGTCCCTTTACGTCGCCTTACGTCTCGCTGCCTAATAACACGAGTCAGCCGCAAGTTGATGGCGGAGCAACGGTCCTTGCGACGAGCACTGTGAGCAATCATCCGAGCGTCGTTGTGAGCGACATTCAACTCGGTCGCAGCGCGTATCTCGCACCGATCTACTCGGCTCGCACCGACGTCTATAGCGACGCCAACTTGCGAACGGGTGATGGCGATGCACTTCTCGAACGAGCCGTTGCATGGACCGTTCGACCGGCGACGGCTTACGTCGATGACGATTGGGCGGCAGTGACCCCCGGCAGTGATCCGGACGGAGCGGGCCCCGCAACGGCCTTAGGCATCGACGCCTTCGCGACCATTCAAGACGCGATCGACGCAGCCATCGTCGGCGGCACGGTCAGCGTCAACGCCGGCTCTTATGCCGAGAACTTGACGATCGACAAAGCACTCACGGTCGAAGGCGCGTCGGGGACAGCAGCAGATGTCGTCATCAACCCCGCTGCGGGCGATGGAGTTTCAATTACCGGCGACACGACGGTTGATGTTGTGATTCGCGCCATGAGCATCGCGGCGCCGGGCACCGGGATTCTCTCAGCTACAAATGGCGAACTGCTCATCGAGAACGTCGTGACGACGTTTGGACTCGGCATTGATGCGAGTGCTTCGGAGTTAGTGACGCTCGATGGCGGCACTCACTCGGGCATCGTCATCAACGCAACCGACATCGTGCTGGCAAACAACTCCGTTACGGCAACAAATGGTGTCATTCTCAATGCCGACGATGATCTCGCCATCAATGCGAGCCTCAGTGCGGGAGCCAACACGATTGTTCTTGGGGCCAATCTCGCAGGTGGTGCGGGCACGTTTGTGATGAGTCCTGGGACGTCGGTTTCGACAACCTCTGAAGCAGATGATGCTCTCGATGTGACGGTCAACAACTTGATGAACGGTGGGAGTGATGCCGCGATTGCCCTGCTGCAAGCTGGACTGACATCGGGGCGAGTCTCGGTCACGACCTACAGTGGATCGATCCTCGATAACAACGGCGGTGCCAACAACATTAACGCCGCTAAGGCGCTCTTACGGGGGGCCGGTTTTGTTGGGACAGGTGCCGACTTCATCGAAACTTCTGTGTCGAATCTCGAAGGGGGCGGTACGCACGGGTTCTTTGTCGCCAATACCGGAGCACTGACAATCGGCGGGGTCTGGATCTTGGCGGATGGAATTCTCTCGACGATGGGAGACGTAGACGTCAGCGCGGCGAGTCCATTGACGTTGATTGAAGATGTCGTCGCAGCAGGATCGGTGACGCTCACTGCGGGCGAATCAGCCGGTGCAGGAGACAATTTGACGGTGCAAACCGGCGTCACAGTGATGTCGACGTTGAGCACGGTCACGCTGTGCGCGGGCGATGATGTGACGATTGCTACAGGAGCTGTGATTGCTTCGAACGCAGACACCGTCCTCATTAAGGGCGACTTCAACAATGCCGATGCCGCCGGTTCAACGATCCTCATCGACGGCATTATCAATTCGGCGAACGGTGCGACGATCAACGGAGATAGCAACGACGACACGATCATCGTCAACGCAATGGGAATCGGCGGTCTGCTGCTTGATGGCCAGCAGGGTAACGATAGCTACATCATCACTTACCCGACCGGTTCAACGTTCGGCAGCGGAATCACTGTCGATGACGCAACGAGCGGCACTGACGCTGTCATCGTGAATGGCACAAACGACGCCGAAGAGTTGTTCGTCACGACAAGTGCGCCTCCGACGGTCGAACATGTGAGTCGCGGAGCGGTCGGCGTTGAGCCGATCGACATTCACACCAACGTCGAATCGCTGCGTGTCAACGCGCTCGACGGACTCGATGTCGTGCATGCTCAGCCGTCGCTCGCCATTCCGATGATCCTCGATGGCGGCGATCCGTGCTTCGATGACCCCGGAGTTCCGCCCGGAGACGTGCTCGATCTCGACCCGTTCGGCAATGAGATCTCGATCGACATTCCGACGCTCACGATCAATACAGCGGGCGGCTATCAGCCGGTGACCTTCTATGACTTCGAGTCGCTCGAACTGAATCCGCTCGGCACGGGGCCGACGCAACAGTTCGACTTCGATCACATCAACACTGCGAGCGCAGTCGGTCACTCGCCGACTCAGACGGGATATGTGAGCGTGCTGCCGACGACGCTCTATGCGGGCGGACTGGGTTACGGATGGCAGACTGCTGTCAGCGGCTTCGAGCGTGATGACGGGTTCTACGACAACAGCTTCACCGACCTCGTGCGAGACGGTCACTACTTCAACGACGACGCGACCTTCACCGTCGATGTGCCGACCGCCGGCTACTACGCGGTCTCGGTTGCGGTCGGGAATCCCTTCACTGATTTGACGGGACTCTCGGTCAAGAACGCTGACTCTGGCGCGACTGTCGTTTCGAATGTTTCGACGTTGGCCGGCGCGTCAACGACGCGTGACTTCGTTGTCTATGTCGGCGACGGCACGCTCGATCTCACGTTCGTCGAAGGCACGGCTTATCCGAAGGTGTTCTCGGTCAATGGCCTCACAGTGCGACCGGCAAACATCCTCACAATGGGAGCGTGCGCCGGACCGTTCGAGGCGGATGGTGTAACCGTCGATACATTCCCGCTGATCAACGCACCGGCCAATACGTTGCTCACGATCGCGACGACAATGGGCACGATTCTGAATGCTGATGCCGACGACGAACTCGCCGGACTGCAAGTGCTGACTGGACCAATGGGCGAGCTCGACATCATCTTGCAGCGTCCGTTCTCACCGGGCGGTGCGGTCGTCAGCTTCCTCGCGGTCGACGGCACTGCGAACGGGGCAAACATCGTCAACTATGTGCTGCCGAACTTCCGCAACTTCGACTTCAATCACATCAATACGTCGTCCGGTTTCGGTCAGTCGCCGACGCAGGCTCCGGTTGCCGATCCTCTCTTCCCCGGCGGGTTCATCGGAGTGCCCGAGAGCTTGCTCTACAGCGCAGGCAAGAGCTTCGGATGGACGACGTCACCGAACGGCTTCGATCTCGGCGGCCTCACTAACTCGCAAGGCGAAGCGGTTGTCGATCCCGATCCGCTCAGCAATCTGCGACGTGACGGAGCATTCGCTGCAACAACAAATACATTCCGCGTCGACTTGCCGGCCGGAACTTATCGCGGAATGGCGACGGTCGGTTATGACCGCGACATCGACAGCATGCAGATCAGCGTGAACGGAACGCCGGTCGCGACGGGCATCTCGGTCGCGGCGCTTGATCGGCAGCAGTTCTTCTTCACCTTCACTGTCGGCGGCAGCGGCACCGCAGTGTTCGAGTTCGCTGATCTCGGCGGCGTTGCTCCGAACTGGGTCATCAACGGCTTGCAGATTGCGCCGCTGAGCACCGTGCAGCCCATCAACTTCACTCCGAACATTGGCTCGGTACCGGCAGACGGCTTCACGATCTTCACCGTCAACGCAACGTCGGGACTGGCTGCGGGCCAGCAAGTGACGGTCACATCGAGCCTCGGCACGATCGCCTCAGAGGACGTGAACCCGATCATCGACGGTGTGCAAATTCTGACAGGCGTCGGCGGAGCGATCGCGTTCGATCTGCAAACGCCGACGAAGTCCGGTACGCCGCTGCTCACAGCGAAGTCACTCGACGGATTGAACTACGGCACCGTGCAGAACGCCGCGTTCTTGACGTTCGGTATCGCGGACGAGCGCCGCTTCGACTTCAACCATACTCAGAAGATCGGTGCATTCGGGCCGTCGCCGACAGTGCCTCTGTTTGTCGGAGTGCTCCGAACGAATCTCACTGCATCGGTTGACGGTTTCGGTTGGACGACCGCTCCGAACTCGTACGACGTCGGAGTTCCGAACGAGTTCGATCAAGGCAACTCGAACCTCTACGGCAAGCTCTTCACGGACCTCTATCGCGACTACGCGAGCGGGCATGCTTCGACGGGAGCACGCACATTCCAAATCGAAATCGCCGCAGCAACGAACTACGACGTCCGCGTCTACACCGGTGCTCAAGATCGCGATCAAACGGTGACAGTGACTGTTGAAGGCATCGTCGCCACTCAATCCTCATCGACCGCAGCGAAGGGCTTCTTGGCGCTCGACTTCACGGGAGCGCACGACACGAACGCCGACGGCTTGCTCAACATCACCTTTGCGAATGCAGGCGGCATCTCGCCGTTCTGGGTCGTGAATGGAGTCGACATCTCTACGACCGTATCGAGCTTACCGCTCGAAGCACCGCTCATCGGTTCGTCGATCGGCATCGGTTACTCGGTCGATCCGATTACCGAAGAGGAACTCGCACCGGTCATTGCGTTCGCGCAGTCAGCATGGCTCAATCAGGGACTGACTCCCGAACAAGAAGCGTTGATCCTCAACACCGAGATCATCATCCGCGACCTCGGTGACACCGGCTTGCTGAGCTACGTCGACGGATTGGGCCGCATCATCCTTGATGACGACGGAGCCGGTCACGGATGGAGCACGTTGCTCGCTGAGCAACTCGGCGAGCGTTACGACCTCGCGACAGTTCTCGCCCACGAGTACGGGCACGTTCTCGGCTTAGACGACCTGAACCCGAACGACTTCGGCAACGAACTGATGAGTGCGATTCTCGGTCTCGGCAGCCGTCACGATGACTTAAACGGCATCGACGGTTTCTTCAGCCAACAAGAAGAGAATCCGAGCGAGACATAGCCTGCGGAGAAGCGTCGTTCCTCAGACGGCGTTCCTCAGTCAACGCTGAGAGTCAAGAAGGGGGAACGCTAATCAGCACTCATCGACGCTAATCAAAGACAGCTTTCATTGAGGCGGCATCTTCGAACGACGAACGAATCGTGCGAATGCTCGTCGCAGAAGTCGTGAGACTTCTGACGCAGTCGCTGCGGCCCCGAAATTTCACGATTTCGCCTACGGTCGCGCGATCGAGCCTATTCACAACTCGTCTTTGATTAGCGTCGATGAGTGCCGATTAGCGTTCCCTTTCCTTTGTCTTCAGAACGGCGCCGTCTCAACAGCACGCATCTCATCGAGAGCGACGAAGCCCTCTTTCGATGCACGATGCCGGATGTATTTCGGATTACCTCACATCGCCGATTGTCTTCTCGCGATGAGCGTCCCAATGACGCGCCTTCGGTTCGCCGATCAGTTGAGCGGCGTAGATCCCGTGATGCCCGCTCGACAGATACGCGATGAAGCATCCGGTCGCGTAGTAGATCGTGTGCTCGGGCCCGAAGAGTTCGATCGCCATCAACGTGCTTGCGAGCGGAGTGTTCGTCGCTCCGGCAAACACTGCTGCGAAGCCGATCGCAGCGAAGAGATCAACCGGTGCTCCGAGCAGTCCGGCGAAGGCGTTGCCGAGTGCCGCTCCGATGAAGAACAGCGGCGTCACTTCGCCGCCTTTGAAGCCGGTGCCTAATGTCACCGCCGTGAAGAGCAGCTTCCAAAACCAACTGGAGCGCGTCGCACCGCCGGCTTCAAAGCACGAGAGAATCGTGACGTTCCCGTTCTCAATCGCGGTGACACCGAGCCCGAGATACTCGCGCGTGCCGAGCAGATACGTCAGCGAGATCAGGACGCAGGCACCGAGCACGGGACGCAGCAATGCGTTCGAAATCAGCCGCTTGCTCAGCGATTGAATGCCGTGCGTCAGTGTCGCAAAGCCGGCACTCACGAGCCCGAAGCCGATCGCCGCAACGCAAACTTTGACGAGCAGCAGACCATTCACCGCGCGCGTGCTGAAAACGGAGTGCTGCAACGGCGGCAGCGCGGCAACCGTGAAGTCCGCATGGCCGATGCCCCAAACGGTGCAACTCCAATCGCCGATCAGAGCCGCAAAGAAGCAGGGAATTAAAGCTCCATAGTTGAGCCGCCCCAGCGTCAGCACTTCGAGTGCGAAGACGGCTCCGGCAAGCGGAGTCCCGAAGACGCCGCCGAATCCCGCTGCGATGCCGGCCATCAAGAGCAGCCGCATCTCAGCCGCCGCCTTCAGACGAGACTCGTGATCGTCGCCGCCTGAGCCGAACCGGCGTCGATAAATCCGCGCGAACGCACTGGCGATGCTGCCGCCCATTTGCACGGCAGTGCCCTCACGTCCCGCCGAACCGCCGCAGAGATGAGTGAGCAAAGTCGTCAGCAGAATCAGCGGCGCCATGCGTCGAGGCACTCCGCCGCCCGGCTGATGAATCTGCTCGATGATCAGACTATTGCCGCCTTCCGCACTCGCACCGAACCGCCGATAGAGCCCTGCAATAACAATTCCAGCAACCGGCAACCCAAACAGCAGAGCCGGATTCGACAGAAACAACTCCGTCACTTTGCCGAGCGACCATAAGAACAACGCGCACGCGCAGCCGGTCGCGCCAGCAACCGGAGTGACGAGCACGACCGCTCGTCCCGTTTCAATCGCGAGTCGCACGTGTTCGTAGAGCTTCGATCGAAACGGCATGAGGCGGGTTTCCTTTGTCATCGTCGGGCCGCCGTTGAGTTCGAGGTTCGTTCCGGAGCATGCCGGGTGCGCGTCTCGTAGCTTGACTCTCCGAGTCGAGCACCGTCCTTGAGAAGAGTTCCTCACCGGGCAGGCCGGCACAGTGGGTGAGGAACACTGGTACGACGGACTTGTAGTCCGTCGAACGTCGTGAGAAGCGACGGACTGCAAGTCCGTCGTACCCAAAACCAGATGTGTTCCTCAGGACCTCGACTCAGAGAGTCAAGCTACGTCTCCTCATGCGCCGAAGCGGCGTCGGTTCGCGCCGTCGAGCAACTGCTGATGGATGTCGAGTCCCACTCGGTCGCTCCATGCGTCGTGCAGCATTTGAAAGATCGGTCCCGGCCGGCCTTCATTGATCAGCAGTCCGTTGATCTTCGTCACCGGCATCAAGCAAACCGGAGTCGTCGCCAGAAACGCTTCATCGGCATTGATGACGTTGAAGACTTGAATGTCGCGCTCTTCGAACGGGATGCCGAGTTCCGCCGCGAGTTCAATGATCGTCATGCGACTGACGCCCGGCAGAGTGTTGCGCAGCGTCGGTGAGACGAGTCGCCCATCTTCGACGATCAAGATGTTTGCACCGCTTGTCTCGGTCACGTTGCCATCAAGATCGAGCAACAGCGCGATCGCATTGGGATCGGCGAGCGTCGCCTCTTTGTCTGCGAGGTAGTAGTGCATGCGACTGCGATATTTGATCTTCGGATCGATGCACTGCGGCGGGATATGTCTGATCGACGGCGTGACGACGTGCGCTCCGCGAGCCACTTTGTTCGCCCAAATTTCCCATGGAAGAGGAAACGTATGCACGACAAACGTCGGACGATTCGTCGCCGTTCCGCCGGCCGAGCCGGCATAAGTGCGGTACTCGCCGGGCGTCGCAAAGTGGATCAAGCCGAGTTCGTCTCCGTCACTCAAGAGCCGCGCGTTGTGCTCAACGAGTTGCTCGCCGACCGCCATCACTTCCGACTTCGAGAGGCCGAGATCCAGTCGCACGTACTTGAGCGAGCGGAAGAAGCGATCGATGTGATCTTCGGGACGAAACAACTTGTGACGGAACGTGCGAGTCATGTCCGTGACCGTCGCGCCGAGCACGATGCCCGCGTCATAGATCGCGAGACTCGCTTGCGACGCAGGCATAAAGCGGTCGTTCTTAAAGACAAGAGGTTCGGTCATCAGAGCATCCTTAGCGGTCACGAAACTCACACAAAGCAGGGGGCGCGCGGACTCTCTGAAGCTGTTCTTGCAAAAGCAATCGAGCCCTTCGGCTGAGGTCGCGAGACGTCTCTTTGACGCATCGCCGACGACTGAAACGCAAGAGTTTGTCGTAACTCCTTGCCATCTATGCCTCTGTGTTTCAAACGCCTTCCGAAGACATTGAAACACAGAGGCACAGAGATAAAGAAAAGACATCGTTGCCACTCTCGTCGGGGACTCATCGAAAGAACTGCGACATTGCTGACAAGGAGTTCGAGTCGACAAGCCTTATCCGTGTGGGACACATCCGTGTGCGAAGTCTTGGGGCAATTCAGCTTCGCACACGGATATGTGTCACACGGATGAAGAACGTGACGCTCAAGGTGGACCGCAATGCCGAGCCGAGCAAATGAACGGCGACTGTCGAGAGCGCGGCGACGTTTCCATCAGACGCATGGACTGGAAGTTCATGCTACGACGACGAACTCCTGCAGTCGTTTCATTCGAGACTCTTTGCACTGCGCCTCTGTCGGAGTTCTTACAGCCGGGCAACTCGCTGCCGACGAGCGTCTTAGACCGCTCGTGCTCCCGGATAGCGACGGATGATGCGCCGTCGCATCAGCAGCAGGGCGGCGAGCACGAGTCCTTTGAAGGCGATGAGTCCGATTTGTTGCGCGTAGGCTTCTCGGAGGTCGGTTAAGCCGAAGACAAACCACAAACTCGCATAGCCGAATTCGAAGCGACTGCCGTTGTGCTTGATCGCTCTGCGGACGACGTACAACGCGACGCCGAACCAACAGAGAGCTTCAACGACGTTGAATGCCGGATAGGCAACGTCGAACCAATTTCCGCGGTTGTGCTGCGAGTGCCAAATGGTGTGCGCGAAGATGTTCCGCCAGTCTTGTGGCATCGGTCGGTCCTTTGTTGCGATGCTGCGATGTCGTTCCGTCAGCGAGTTCGGCAAGCTGCCCGTTCATTCGTGAGATCACTGCGCCGCGCAGCTCGTAGCTGGATTGCGGTCATGTAAGGAGTCCTACATGTTGAGTCGTCTCTCTGCTCTCTGCTGGTTGCTTGCCGTTTTGCTCGGCTCGTCGCGCGGGTTTGCGGCGGACGATGCTGAGTGGTTCAAGGAACGCATCGAGCCGATCCTCATCAACCGTTGCTTCGAATGTCATTCGCATCAGACGGGCAAGCAGCGCGGGGGATTGACGCTCGACTCGCGCAGCGGCTGGGCGACGGGCGGGGATTCCGGACCGGCTCTCGTTGCGGGCAAGCCCGACGAAAGCTTGATCATCAATGCCGTGCGTCATCGCGATAACGATTTGAAGATGCCGCCCGACAAGAAGCTGCCTGATGCCGAAATCGCGCTGCTCGAAGAATGGGTCAAACGCGGAGCACCCGACCCGCGCGTGATTGATCCGGCGAAGAAGCCGACGGCGAAAGATTGGTGGGCGACGAAGCCGCTCGTCCGACCGACGACCGCAGTTCGCGGCAGTGCGGCCATTGATGGCTTCATCACTGCCGAATTGGAGAAGCACAAACTCACGCTGCAGCCCGAAGCCGATCGGCGCACGTTGCTCAGACGGCTGACGTTCGACTTATGGGGCTTGCCGCCGACGCGCGAAGAGCTTGCCGACTTCATCAACGACACAAATCCGCAAGCGGTCGAGAAGGTCGTAGATCGACTGCTCGCATCGCCGCGCTACGCCGAACGCATGACGCGGCATTGGCTCGACATCGTGCGGTTCGGTGAGTCGCACGGCTTCGGTATGGACCTGCCGCGCCACAACGCATGGCCTTATCGCGATTACCTGCTGACGTCATTCAATGTCGACAAACCCTATGCGCGGTTCGTGCAAGAGCAGATCGCAGCGGATGTTTTGTTTGCCGATAACCCGTCGCTCATTGCGGCGCTCGGGTTCTTGGCCGGAGGGCCGTTCAATCAAAGTGCTCTCGTCGAGCAAGTTGATGGGACTGAGTGCAAGAAGATCGCTCTCAACCTTGATCGCGACGATATGGTCAGCAACGTCGCGACGACCTTTCTGAGCATCACGCTGCATTGTGCTCGGTGTCACGATCACAAATTCGATCCGGTCACGCAGTCCGACTACTACCGCATGCAGGCGGTCTTTGCCGGAGTCGTTCGCGGCGATCGCGAGTACGACGCGGACCCCTCGATCGTCGCTCAACGTCAGCAATGGACGACGGCCCGTAGCAAGCTCGAAAGCAGCGGCGATGTTGCCGCGCTCAATGAGTCCGAACGCGCGGTGCTCACTCAAAAACTCGCGGCATGGCGGCAAGCAGCCGAGCAACAAGAGCGCGGATGGCAGACGGTTGAAGGAATGATTACAGCCGAATCGGCTGAGACAGTGGTGAAAAAATTACCCGACGGCTCGTACTTGTTTGAGGGCAAACTCGCTGAGACCGACGCCTACACCGTGACCCTTGAGCCGAAGTTTGCGCTGCCAATCGAAGCGCTGACCGGCCTGCGATTGGATGTCCTCACTGATGACTCGCTGCCTCATAAAGGCCCCGGACGTCAGCCTCAGAATGGCAATCTGACCGTGACCGAAATGAAGGTCAGCGCGGTCACTGTTGCGGCTCCTGATAAACCGGTCGCACTCAAGATCAGTCGCGCGGTTGCGGACTTCAATCAGCAAGATTGGGGCGTCGAGAAGTCGCTCGACGGCAACCCCGGCACCGGATGGGGCATTCATCCGCAAGAAGGTCGTTCGCACGCAGCGGTCTATGAGTTCGCGGAACCGCTCGTGCTGAAAGATCTCGCGAAGATCGTTGTGCGGATCGAGCAGACTTCGGGGCGCTCACACTTAGTCGGACGATTAAGGCTCGCGGTCACGAACACTCCGAAGCCCGCAGACGTTGTCCCGATGTCGCCCGATCAACGCAGCGTCGTTGCGGGGCAACTGGCTGCTGATGAGAAGAATTTATGGAAGACGGTCGGACCGAGACTCGTTGATGACATCCTGAAAGCATTGCCGCCGAAGCAAGTTGTTTGGGCGATCGGTTCGAAGATCGCGCCACT
This sequence comes from uncultured Planctomycetaceae bacterium, assembly GCA_964573505.1. GTDB lineage: Bacteria > Planctomycetota > Planctomycetia > Planctomycetales > Planctomycetaceae > AM-0621. Next base: position 15,014 of record CAZNMS010000167.1, read on the forward strand.
CAGAAACTATCGCCCGCCCGTTGAGCCTTATCCGATTCACATCCTGCAACGCGGCGACTTCAAGAAGCCGACGCTGCTCGTTGCTCCGGGCGGCATTGATGGCTTGCCGTCGTTGAGGCCCGACTTCGAGATCGTCGAACTCAAACAAGAAGGCGAGCGCCGCGCGGCACTCGCGCATTGGCTGACGGATGAGCGAAACCCGCTGACATGGCGCAGCATCGCGAATCGAGTTTGGCGCTGGCACTTCGGCAAAGGACTCGTCGAAACACCGAACGACTTCGGTCGTATGGGCGGCTCGCCGTCGCATCCCGAGTTGCTCGATTGGCTCGCCTGCGAACTGCGCGATGGCGGCGGTTCGTTGAAGTCGCTGCATCGGCAGATCGTGCTGAGTGCGACCTATCGTCAATCGGTCGGCAGCAGTCGACTCGCTACCGCAATCACGTCCGAAGCGGATGCAAAGAACTCGGTCGCAAAGCCGACGAGCAATGAAATTGCTGCGGACATCGACGCTGATAACCGCTTGCTCTGGCGCCAGAACCGACAGCGTCTCGATTCCGAGCAACTCCGCGACACGATCTTAGCGGTGAGCGGTCGGCTCGATGTGTCGATGCACGGCCCGTCGGTGAAGCAGTTCAACATGACGACTCATGACCCGCTGCGGTCGCCGATCATCGACTACGACGGCTTCGATCCGGACTCGGCACCGAGTCGCCGGCGCGCGGTCTATCGCTTCCTGTTCCGCAACGTGAATGACCCGCTGCTCGAATCGTTCGACGCGGTCGACCCGTCGCTCTCCGTCCCGCAACGCGCGGAAACGACAACGCCGCTGCAAGCACTGTCGCTCTTCAACAACCGCTTCGTGCTGCGTCATTGCGAGCATCTTGCCGAGCGACTCCAGCAAGAAACGGCAGACCCGCGCAGTCAAATCGAACGAGCGTTCGAACTGCTTGTCGCGCGGTTGCCTAACGACTCCGAGCGAGACGCGTTGCTCGCGTACTCCGCCGAGCACGGTCTCGCGAATACATGCCGCGTGCTGCTGAACTGCAACGAGTTCTTGTTTGTGGAGTGAGAGATAGTCGCCTTTCGCTCTGCGAAAGGGATTTTCCGTCGAAGCTTTTGCTTCGCAAAAGCTGCCTTTCGCGGAGCGAAAGGCGACTATCGCCGGGCAGGTAATACAAATTACCTCAGGTTCATCGGATCGACGTAGGGGTTGCGCAACCGGATCGAGCGCTGCAGGGTGGGATCACCGTCGAGCAGCTCCCCGCAGCCCTTGATCGTGAGCACCGCGTCGCGCGCGCGGCAGTATTCGGCCTCGATCCTGGCGAAATACGCT
>CAZNMS010000168.1:0-16310 GCA_964573505.1 uncultured Planctomycetaceae bacterium
TACTCGAATTGCCCTTGATTTTAAGTAGCGCAAAGGCCGCTAAACCCCCGGCACATGACCGGGGGCGAAAAGATCACAGCCTCAGAGCGAATGGCGACGATCGGCGACGTCTTCAATGTCTCCCGTCATAGATTCAGAAAGCACTCCAGCATGCGACCGAATGCGGTGAAGCAACGCTTACTCGCCGGCGGCACTGCCGTCGGGACGATGATGTTTGAGTTCCAATCTCCCGGTGCGGCTCAAGCGACGGCAATGGCCGGTGCGGACTTCGCGCTCTTCGATATGGAGCACACCGGATGGACTTACGAGACCATCAAGAATCTCGTCATCGCAACGCGCGGCACAACGATGGTGCCGATGGTTCGAGTCCCTGCGACGGAGTACCACTTCATTGCTCGAGTGCTCGATGTCGGAGCAATGGGCGTGATGGTGCCAATGGTTGAATCCGCCGAGCAGGCGCGCTTGCTGGCTCAATGCGCGAAGTATCCCCCAGTCGGTCGTCGTGGCTGCGCGTTCGGCATCGTGCATGACGAGTACGCCGGCGGCGATGTCACTCAGAAGATGCAGAGCAGCAATGACGAAGTGTTGCTCATCGCACAGATCGAAACGGCTGCCGGTCTCGAGCACGTCGAGGAGATCTCAGCCGTTGAAGGCGTCGACGTGTTGTGGATCGGACAGTTCGATCTCTCGGCATCGCTCGGCATTCCCGGCCAGTTCTCGCATCCGACGTTTATCGCAGCGGTTGATCGAGTCATCGCCGCCTGCCGAGTTCACGGAAAGGTCGGCGCGTTCATGACGACGACTGCCGAGTTCGGCCAGTGGGTCGTGCAGAAAGGCTTCCGCATGCTCGCTTGGAGCGGCGATATCTGGGTCTATCAGAACGCAATGCGTTCTGGCTTAGACAACCTGCGCACGATGCTGGCAGCAGAAAGCAGTCCGCGCGCGTCGTCGTCGTAGCTCAACTCTCCGAGGCTGTAATTTAAACGCCCCCGACCTTGCGTCGGGGGTTCAACGGCTTTTGCGCTACTTCGATTTAGGGCAAATTCGAGTAGCGCAAAGGCCGCTAAACCCCCGGGACAAGCCCGGAGGCGATTTAGCTACGCAGCGCGCAGGCGCCGTGCTGACGCGACGAACTCAGACCTTCATCCTCTTTTCTTGAAAGCGTCCTCATGCGACTTACCCGCTTCGAGCATCAAGGTTCCGTCTCCGTCGGCTTCTTTGAGGACGACTCGATCATCGCGCTCAGCAAAGCTGCTCGAGTCGCACGAGTAGCAGTGCCTCAAAGCGAATCGCTGCTCCCCTTCTTGCCGGGCGGGGACTATCGAGCCGACGTTGTGCGCATTCAGAGTCATCTTGCCGGTCTGACCGATGACGAACGCTCTGCACTTCGCACTCCGATTGGCGACGTGAAGCTGCTCGTCCCGAACCCCAATCCGACGAAGCTGCTGTTGCTGGCGGGCAACTATGCGAAGCACATTGAAGAAGGCGGAGCGCGGGCGGCTGAGCGGGCTCAAACTTTTCCCTACGTCTTCATGAAGCCGCCGTCGACGACGCTCACTCATCCCGGCGATCCGATTCGCATCCCGAAGATCTCGCCGGACTTCATTGATTGGGAACTTGAACTCGGAGTCGTCATCGGTCGTCGCGCGCGAGCGGTGAAGGAAGCGGACGCGCTGAGCTATGTCGCGGGCTACACCGTCGTGAACGACATCTCGGACCGCAAATTCAAACCGAACCCCGGTCGCACCGAGCGTGAGAAAGACGGCTTCTTCGATTGGCTGCACGGCAAGTGGCACGACACCTTCTGCCCGATGGGCCCGTGTGTTTTGCCTGCGGATGAGTGCCCCAATCCGCAAGCCTTTCACATGACGTTGAAGGTCAACGACAGCATCGAGCAGGACGGCTCGACCTCTGAAATGGTCTTTCCCGTCGCTGCGATCATCGAGTTCATCTCGAGCTACGTGACTCTCGAACCGGGCGACATCATCTCGACGGGCACGACTTCGGGAGTGGGCGCCGCGAAGAACAAATACCTGCGTGCCGGCGACACCGTCGAAGCCGCCATCGACGGCATCGGGCTGCTTCGAAACCCGGTCATCGCCGAATAGCGACGCGCCCCTCACGCGCTGCAGCAGCTCAAAGTTGCGCGCATCTTGGAGTGCTCCGGTCTCGACGGAGCCCTCCGACTCAGCGGCCAAAGAACCGTCCCTCACCAAAACCGCCGCCGTCACGCTGCACTCGCTCTCAAACGGCGATGAGGAACGACGAACCGCTTATCAACGCTGATGTAACGCTAATGACACCCTGCCGAGACGACTCTGAATTTGCACTCGTTCTTAAGTAGTTCCCAATGTCCGACGGATGTTGGCTGGTATGAAAACGAGACTGCGAGTTCGCTCGTGACGGCAGATTCAACTCGTGAAAGTGAACGTCGTCCCGCTGCGGCTCGGGATGGAATCCCAAGCTACTTTTCGGGGCAGAGCCTGGGAACGAGCGGTACCTATCAGGCTGAGGCGTCGTCGGCGGCCTCATCGAACGCGAAGAGTTCCGGCAGGCGGCACTTGAAGCCGGGGACGACATCCTCGCCGCTGAGTTCGTCATCGCCTCGCAGGGTTTGAGTCGTGCCGTTGATTCGATGCACATGCACCGTCTGCGTGTCGGGAACGATGATCCAGACAAGCTTCACTCCGATCTTTTGATACTCCCAAACCTTGATGTCGATCACAGCGAACTCGTCGCCCGGTGAGATGACTTCAACAGCGAGATCCGGCACGGTCTTGCAATAGCCCTTCGGCAGAATCGGCAATCGGCCGCGAGCAATGAACGCGACATCGGGCTTGCGAAACTTGTCGGCATCCTGCGGGAATGCTTCGCCGTAACACTGAAACGCCGTGTTTGCACCGAAGACGCGACCGAGCCGATTTGAATGGCAATGATTGACCAACAAGCCCGCCAACAGCATCGCAATCCAATCTGACTCTGTGCCCATTGGCTTCTCCACATACTCGCCGTTGATGAACTCATAGCCTTCGCGATCAAGCACAACATCACACGCGTCGCCGACAACGGGCGACGCCGTTTCGGTAGGTCGATCAAGAACTAAAGACATGGTTGGTCTCCACCGACTTCGTTGCGGAATGCGAACGATTTGCGGACATCATTTCAAACTTGTGAGGTCGCTGTGAAGCTCACTCATTCCCAGGCTCTGCCCCGAAAAGCATCTTGGAATTCCATCCCGAGCCGCGGCGGGACGACGTTCGCTTTCACTCGTCGAATTTGGCGTCACGAGGGAACTCGCAGTCTCGTTTTCATCCCACGCAACGTCCTTCGGACATTAGGAACAGCCTGCGAACGAGTGCGACTCCGGAGTGCACGAGTGACGGGGCCCGACCAGCATTTGTCTTTATCAGCGTCCATAAGCGTTGATCTGCGGTTCGCAAACTCCTCCGCCGCGCCTGAGCCCCAGCGGGCCGAGATTCGATAGCCCACTCAAGGCGCCAGCCCTTGGACGCTTTACGTTGGATCGCGTCAAAGCAGCCTATGGCGGAGGCATCGACGAACGTTGCCGATGCGAGTGGCGTTACGAGCTAAAACGCTGTGCCGCTGCGAAGCTGATAAATCATTTGCCAAATTCGATCGACCTCACCGCGTTCGATCACTTCCATCGGCTTAAGGCCGTCAAACGCTGGGTTCGGAGCCATCAACCACGAACCGATGGACGCAGTATCGATCACTTCTTCCATCGCTTTGAAGAGTCGCTGAAGCTGTGCCAGCGAGCGATTGACGGCCTCATTAGCGATGTTGCCTTTTTCGATCTCTGCCAAGGAACGCTCCGAAATTGGAATCAGTCGAGCAAACACTGGGCGACTGAAACCAAACTTCTGCCGCAATTGCAGCTCACCGCCGCCTCGCTTTCCCGTGACGAGCCGATGCAGTGTTTTGGAAGTCGTCAGCTTGCTCGTCTTACTCGGAGTTGCCGCTCGCGAGCTTTGCGACTTCAGACGAACTGGGCTTTTTGTGACCATGATTCTGCACCGTGCCAAGAGATGTTACCTGCAACTTTGCAGGAATATATGCCGGAGTCTCACCTTACGGCGTCACGAGCGAGATGTCACTGCCGAGTCGCATTTGGCCTGGAAAGGCCACCAAGTTCTTGTCGTTGACGGCAGCCGACGATCGAACGAGTAGACCTTCGAAACCCGCCAACTGCGCTGCGTGCCCAACCAACTGAGTGATTGGAGTTTGCGATACAGCCAACTTCTTTCGCCAATCGCACTGAATAAGCTCCGCCTCTGAAAGGCGCAATCGCTTTCGAACGTCTCCATCCGTCAGATCAATGACCGCAGCTAGTTGAAACCGAATGGCAACGAACAAGCGAGGCATCGCGCTGGCCAGCGAAAGGTTGTAGTAGCGGTAATAGGCCAGTGTTTCTGCCATCGCTGCTTCAGGCGTCAAGCTGGCATAGACCGCCCGAAGTCCAATCGGACTCCAGCGTCCGCCATGCAGTCGGCTGCCCTCGCCAGACAGGACGTCACTGCTGCCGGCATACTTTGGCGTCGTCGATCGAAATCCAACGACATCAACTGGTCGTGCCATCGGAAGCAGAGATTGAAACCGAACCGTGAGCGCTGCGAGAGAAGTTGTCGTAGTCATTCGGTTTTCCACTCGTTCCCAAGCTCTGCTTGGGAACGCACGGACGGGAAGCTCTGCTTCCCGTCCGGTTCTTGTGCATTACCCGGTCTGCAACAGGTGACTGGAAGCAGGAGCTTCCCGACGACGCGTTCCCAAGCGGAGCTTGGGAACGAGTGCGCGGCGTGCCGAGCGGCGCGCGTGCGGCGATGGTGTAATGACTAATGCACGCGCTGGCCGGGGACGGCTCCGGTGTCGGGAGCTAGCAAGAAGACGTCTTTGCCGCCGGGGCCGGAGGCGCAGATCATGCCTTCGCTCAGGCCGAACTTCATTTGGCGCGGCTTCAGGTTCGCGACGCAGATCACCAATCGACCGACGAGTTGCTCGGGCTTATAGGCCGCTTTGATGCCTGCGAAGACTTGCCGCTTTGAGTCTCCGCCGAGGCTCAGCGTCAGCTTCAAGAGCTTGTTCGCTTCGGGGACGTCTTCGGCGGAGAGGATGCGGGCGACTCGCAAGTCGACCTTCACGAAATCGTCGATCGTGCATTCGGCGGCCAGCGGCTCGGCGGCGAGGGCTTCCGGCCCGTCGTTCCATTGAGGAGCAGCGGCGGCTTCGGTTCCGGGTTCGACAACTTTGCTTTCTTCTGTCATGGCTTGGACCTGTTCTGGAGAGACTCGTTGAAGCATGTGTTTGAACGGGCTGACGAGCGTGCCGACGAGTGGCGAACGAACGTCCTTCCAACGTCGAATCGGGGCATTGAGTAGCTCAGCCGTTTGCTGAGCCAACTTCGGCAACACGGGGCTCAAGTAGAGCGCCAATTGCCGGAAGAGATTGAGTGCGACCGAGCAGATCTCACGGACCTCGGCGGCTTTGCTCGGATCTTTGCGCAGCACCCAGGGTTGCTTCTCGTCGACATATTTATTGGCCGCGTCGGCGAGCAGCATGATCTCGCGCATGGCGTTGTTGTAATCGCAGCGTTCATAGAGATCGGCGATGACATCGGCCTTTGCGGCAGCCGCTTCGAAGAGACCGCCGTCGGATGGGTACGACTCGCAGAGCGTTTGCCCGGCGACGAACTTCGCCGCGCGACTGGCGATGTTCACAACCTTGCCGACGAGGTCCGAGTTGACCTTTGCAATGAACTCGTCGAGGTTCAGATCGAGGTCATCCAGTCGCGACCCGAGCTTCGAGGCGTAGTAGTACCGAATGAACGCCGGATCGAGATGTTTGAGATAGGTCGAGCCCATCACGAACGTGCCGAGCGACTTCGACATCTTCTCGCCGCCGACCGTCAAGAAGCCGTGAATGTGAACCTTCTTCGGCAGATTAAAACCCGCCGTCTTGAGCATGCCCGGCCAGAACAGCGTGTGAAAGTAGGTGATGTCCTTGCCGATGAAGTGATGCACTTCGGTGTCGGGATTCTTCCACCAATCGTCGAGCTGCTCGCCGTTCTTCTTACACCACTCATGAGTCGAAGCGATGTAGCCGATCGGTGCGTCGAACCAGACATACCAGTAATTGCCGGGAGCGTCGGGGATCTCGAAGCCGAAGTACGGAGCCGGGCGCGAGACGTCCCAGTTCCGCAACGCATCTCCGAGGAAGTGCCCCTTGAGGTAGTTCGCAACTTCGTCCTGCAAGTGCTCGCCGGACTGAGTCCACTCGGCGAGGAAGCTGTGTAATTTTTCTAACTCGATGAAGAGATGCTGAGCCGACCGGACTTCCGGCGTCGCGCCCGACAGCGTGCTCTTCGGATTGATGAGTTCGGCGGGTGTGTAAGTTGCGCCACACTTCGAGCAGTTGTCGCCCGGCTGATTCTCGGCCTTGCAGCGCGGACAAGTCCCGCGCACGAAGCGATCGGCGAGGAACGTGCCTTCTTTGGGATCGAAGAGTTGCTCGACAGCTTCTTCTTTGACGAGCCCTGCTTCGCGGATCTTGGCCCAGATCTCATGACACAGCGCGCGGTTCTCCGGACTGTTCGTCGAGCCATAGTTATCGAACTCGATGTCGAAGCCGGCGAAGTCGCGAATGTGAGCGTCTCGCATATCCGCGATGACGGCTTCTTCGCTGCGACCTTCTTGCCGAGCTCGAATCATGATGGCCGTGCCGTGCGTGTCGTCAGCACAGACGAAGATGCAGTCGTTGCCGCGCAGCTTCTGAAAGCGAACCCAAATGTCGGTTTGGATGTACTCGACCAAATGCCCGAGATGAATGTGACCGTTGGCATACGGCAAAGCCGCCGTGACCAAGATGCGTCGTGCTGTCATGAGAATCCTGTGAAATGAATCCGAACGCCGAGATGGCAAAGGTCCGTGCCCCGAGCAGCGTGCTCAAGTGGCAGCGCCTGCGTGTCCGTGCCGCGAAAGTCAGAGTTCAAACTCGCGAGGTGGAGATCACTCTGTGAGGGCTCAATGTGCCCGCGACGACAACTCAGACCCGCTGCGGGATCGGACGATAGGGAGCCGACTTGTTGAAATGTAGGTTGCTCAACAAAGGCGAGTTCAATCGGAGCGAGTGATGTTGCTCAGTCAGCTCGCGGTGCGGTTAGCGAAGGCGATTGGTTCGCACGTCGTCACTTCAGCGCGGCGTGAGAGCATCTTGTTGCGACAGATCTGATCCAAAACCTCTGTGGCCTTCGCTCCTCTGCGGTGAGAGCTATCTCATGAACCGCAGAGGAACGAAGGTCCTAGCGCGGCAGTGCCGCAACCAAAATGTACGACGGACTTGTAGTCCGTCGCGGCGGCAGATCGACAGACTACAAGTCCGTCGTACAAGGGCCGCAAAAGTCTTCTCGTTCAAACACGCTCTTCACCGTTTGCAGAGCAGAGAAGACCTCACCGGATTCACGTTTTCCTATTGGTTGCGGCGTCAGCCCGTCTTAGGTCTCTCATTCCACTACCAATCCAATGCAGGCAAAGAAGTGGCAGGCAATGGGGGTAGAGGAACGTCGCTCATTAAGCTCGCCGGCTCGTTCGTTGGTTGTGTAGAGACGGATGGGACAAGCCCGAAGCGGACCTATTTGCGAGCCGTTGCTTTAGAACCGAGCGCGGCGCTGCGAGAGGTACTCGAGCAAGGCTTCGCCGAACTGCATGCTGGTGTCGAGCGGCACAAAGTCCGCTCCGATCGAGCGGCAGGCTTGCTGATAAGTCGCGCGCAGTTCGGCGACGGTCTCTAAGTAGTCGGCTCGAATGCCGGGCGCGTCGACGATCAAGTTCTCGCCGGTCTCGGGATCGAGCAGGTCAACGAGTCCATCAAACGGGAACGTGACTTCGGCCTCATCCAACACGTGAAACACGATGATGTCGTGTCCGGCAAACCGTAGCAGGCGCAAGGCCGAGATGATGGGCTCGGGATCGGACAGCAGGTCCGAAAAGAGCATGATCAAACTGCGGTGCTTGACCATTGCCGCGACTTGCTTGAGGTTCGCAGCAATGTCGGTCTTGCCGGTCGGGCGTGCCTTCGACAGCAACGCCAAGATGTTGCCGAGTTGGGTGCGTTTGCTGCGTGCCGGAAGGCTCTGACGAATGCGTTCGTCAAAGGTCACGAGACCTACCGGGTCTTGCTGATGGATCATCAAGTAGCTCAGCGCGGCCGCGAGACAGATCGAGTAATCGAACTTCGTCAGTTGCTGCCGGTGCGAGTACCCCATGCTCTCTGAGAGGTCCATCAGCAGATAGCCGGTGATGTTGGTCTCGGCTTGATACTTCTTGATGTAGTACCGGTCGGTCTTCGCATAGACGAGCCAGTCGATGTCGTGCGGATCATCGCCCTGCGTGTAGCGGCGGTGCTCACTGAACTCGACGGAGAAGCCGTGAAACGGACTCGCATGCAGTCCCGATAAGAAACCCTCGACGATGAACCGAGCTCGCAAATCCAATCGCGAGACGGTCTGAATGACTTCGGGTTTGAGGTACTGCTCGCTGCTCATGAAGAAGTGTGTTGAAGAGGACGACTCGAAGTCGGTTATGCGGATGCGCGGAGTGAAGTGGGTCGTTTAGCGACGAACTGCAGGCGTCGGGGTTCGTCGGATTCAGATTAAGAGCAAGGTTTAAAGAGGGTATGTATCAGTAATTGCACATCACCAGCGACAGGTTGCGAGTCCTCTTAATCTTAATCTTGCTCTTAATCCGTCTTCCGCAGACTCGTCGGTCAGAGGTCGTGCCTTGCTCGCAGCCAAACGCGATCGCCTCAGATAGCCTGCGACTGAGGTGTCGTCGAACCCTTAGTGAAAGGCAACGTAGCTCTGAGCGACTCTCGGCGTTGTGCCCTGCTACCCATTCAACATCGGGCTGCTCACACTGCTAGTGCGTCTTCAAGACTAAGAATTCGGGGTAGCCGAACTCGTGAGAGTTCGGTCTTTCGACGCTCGCTCAGAAGTCTCACGACTTCTGTTAACCGAAACTCAAGTCTTGAGGACGCACTAGGCCACTTGAGTCCGAGGATCTCGAATTCTGTGTCAAGTTTTGTGGTCGCCTTTCGCTCCGCGAAAGTGCGTCTTTGAACGCGTCTCGGCAGGTGCGGTGTCTCTTCATTGTGACGCCGCATAAGACGCTCTTTCGCGGAGCGAAAGGCGACAATTGGTCTGAGGTGCAACCTCGCTAGAACGATCGGCATCGCGACGCCACTGCTGGCGATGAGGTCGATCACTTCTCTTCTTCGTCATGCATCGAGTCACGCTATGTCTCGTGAGTCCGTCTTCGCAGCGACACTGGGTTACTTCCTCGGTCCGATCAAACCGTTTCTCGACGATGACTCCGTGACTGAGGTGATGGTCAACGCCTTCAATCAGGTCTACATCGAGCGCGGCGGGCAGCTCTTTGAAACTGATGCGGCGTTCGCGAGTGACGATGCGCTGCTGTCGGCCATTCACAACGTCGCTCAATACGTTGGCCGCGAGATTGATCGTGATCGTCCTATTCTCGACGCACGCTTGCCGGATGGCTCGCGCGTGCATGCCGTCATTCCGCCGAGTGCTCGCAGCGGAACCTTTCTGACGATTCGCAAATTCAAACGAGACATTCTGGGGCTCGAAGACTTCGTGCGCTTCGGCAGCCTCTCGGATGAAGTCAAAGAGTTCCTCGAACTGTGCGTCATCCTCAGAAAGAACATCGTCGTTGCCGGAGGGACCGGCACGGGCAAGACGACAATGCTCAACGCGGTCTCGACGGCGATTCCCGAAGAGGAGCGCATCGTCGTCATCGAAGACAGTTCGGAGTTAAGGCTCAATCAGCGGCATTGCCTCTATCTCGAAAGTCAGCAAGCCGACCGCATGGGGCGCGGGCAAGTCACCATTCGCGACCTCTTCAAAGCATCATTGAGAATGCGGCCCGATCGGATCGTCGTCGGCGAAGTTCGCGGCGGTGAGGCGCTCGATATGGTCCAGTCGATGATCAGCGGCCACTCGGGAAGCATGACGACGGTGCATGCCACTTCGCCGCGAGACGCACTCATCCGACTCGAAACGCTCTCGCTGATGAGCGAGGTCTCGTTGCCGGTCTATGTCGCGCGGGCTCAAGTGGCCTCAGCGATCAACGTCATCGTGCAGCTTGTGAGACACACCGAAGACGGCTCGCGCAAAGTGGCGAAAGTGACCGAGGCATACGGGCTCGACGAGAACAACCAGTTTCAGTTTCACGACATCTTCGTCTCGCGATTGAAAGGTCGAACGGCGGAAGGTCGGCTCATTTCCGACCTCGAATTCACCGGCCAACAACCGACCTTCGCCGCCGAGCCCTACGAGCACGGACTCGAACGCTACATCGACCACTCAAGCGAAGTTTGGACGATGCCGTAGGAGCAGCCTGATGAATTGGTGGCGCGAGTCGTCGCCAGTTTTGTTGGGCGAGCAGCGAGTTCATGTCCTTCACGGCGCCGCCTCGCTGCGATCTCCGCCTCAGTGTTTCAAACTCTTACATATGTCATGGAAACTACAGAGGCGCAAAGCCGACGATCGGTGTTCCTCACTTTGCGTAGCGGCAACGGAAGGCCGAATCAGCGTCGAGGGCCTCAACTCCCGCTCGTTCTAGACTCTTCAAAATCAAAACCCGTTCCCATCGAGTCAAATCTCGGCGGCGAGTCGCAACCGTGTAGGGCAGCCTCTCCGAGGCTGCCGCTTCTGCAAGACGAGTTCTCACAAACAACGCCCGCTTGAACTCGCCTAACAACGATTCAAGGTCATGGTTCCATCAGAGTCTGTTTCGAATTCAAGCGGGCGCTTCGTGACCGGCCTCGTCGTGCAGAAGAGTCAGCCTCGGAGAGGCTGACTTACGGTTCGAGGCGGAGCCTCACTGGAATGCTTCCTGTGTACTTTCAGCGCGCCGTGCGCATCTTTGTACGACGGACTTGCAGTCCGTCGCCGCAGCCGATCGACGGACTGCAAGCCCGTCGTACTTTCTCACGGGTGCGGGTGAAGCCAGCTTGAGGAAACGGCCGTCGCACTCGCGAGACGGCGTTACTTATCGCTCGCGTTCTTTGTCGGGCGGCTCATCAGATCGACTGGCAGCTTGATGAGTTCGTTGGTGCGCCACACGAGCATCTCGGCCTTTCGACCGACCGGCGAGAGGCTGACGATGTTGATGAGATGACTCTCGTCGATGACTTCTTTGCCATCGAACTGCAGGATCACGTCGTTGAATTGCAGCTTCGCTTTTTGAGCCGGAGTGTCGGCGTAGACCTCGACGACGCGGGCACCTCGCAAGCGGTTGAGATTGAGTTGCTTCACTTTCTCGAAGTTGAAGTCGTCGTCGAGTTTCACGCCGAGATACGCGCGACGGACTTCACCGTACTCCAGCAAATGATCGGCAACGTGCTTCACGAGGTTGCTCGGGATGCTGAAGCCGATGCCTTCGTTGCCTCCGTGAGTGGATGCAATCGCGGTATTGATGCCAATCAAACGTCCCTGCAAATCAATCAGCGGACCGCCGCTGTTACCGGGGTTGATCGCGGCGTCGGTCTGCAAGAAGTCTTGATTGAGCACTCCCGAGCCTTGCCCTTTGAGCGCTTGCCGGCCGCGAGCGCTGATGATGCCCATTGTCACCGATTGATTGAGTCCGAAGGGGCTGCCGCACGTCAGCACGACATTGCCGATCTGCAACTTCTCAGAGTCGCCGATGCGCAGCCCGTGCAAGTCATTAGCCTCGACTTGCAGGAGCGCGATATCGCTGAAGCGGTCGTCCCAAACGCGCACGGGCTTGATGACTCGTCCGTCGAAGATGTGAATCGAGATGCCGTTCAAATCGCTGATGGCATGATTGATGACGTGCCGGTTCGTGATGATGTAGGTGCCGGGCTTACGCAGCGAAGTCACGATGACGCCCGAGCCGGACTCCTCAAGTTTTCCGCGACCGGGGAACTGCTTAACGCTTTGAATATTCACAACGCTCGGAGTGACGACCTTCGCGATCTTTGCCATCAGTCGACTCGTCTCGGCGAGCGACGACCCGCCAGCATCAAGTTCGCGATAGATGTCGTCGGCCTCTGACTTCGAGACGCTCTCAGCTTGAGCACATTGCGAACTGGCTCCGTGATACGAGTAAGCGCCCAGCGCGACTCCCGATACGAGTCCGAAACACCAACAAGCAAACCGAGAGAGTCGCATGACCTTGCTCCATTCGAATTCAAACTGCCGAGCAGAAGATTGCGTCGGGCAGATTCAAGACGCGCGAGACGAGACGTAGACCGCGTGCCAGCGACGGACTTGAAGAGACGCTGATGAGCCCTCTGTTGCTCTGGCGTCTGATGTTGAGAGCCTTCGCGATTTAGAAAGCGAGCGGCAGCTGAGAACCTACCGGCGAATTCTTGTACGACGGACTTGCAGTCTGTCGGGCTTCGTCTTTGACGGACTGCAAGTCCGTCGTACCGGTAACAACTCATCTGCCGTTCGCCTAAAACTTGAATGCGTCGGTTCGCGGAGCGAACCACGACTATCAAGGCACGCGTCGAGCGGCGTCTTGCGAGCCGTTCGACCGCTATTGCTGAGGACCGCAGCAACTATAGCCCGCTGCGGCTGCGACCCTGTGACCGAGTCTCAAATTCACGGACGTTGGCCGAACTCAAAATGCGTGTCGCATGAAACATCGGCACGACCGGCGAGGTTTCGACGGAATCTTTCCGGCAACGTTTTGCCAATCCGAGAAGCCATCCTGATACATCAGGTCTACGGCATCGGACCAGTCGCCATAAGACGGAATCGCTCAGCACATTTGGCGGGCTTGATCGAGGCTCGTGTCGGCGTCCTCGGGAATTGGTGAGTAAGTTCAAGGTGAATAGAAGCCGTTCTCATCGTCCCTTATTCCGAGACGAGCATGCTCTACCGATCTCACACCGCTTGCTTGCGACTCTTTTGCTTACTGATGGCAAGCATTCTTTCCGGCTGCGCGGCTCCGCGCTCGGTCGTATGGTCGCCCGACTCAAAGACTCTGATCTTCTCGACGGATGAAGGCGGACTGGCTGCCATAGATGTCTATGCGCGCGACAAACGCCGGATCGGAATGGAAGAGCCGTGCTGGATGCGCCGCCCCGGTATCTCACCAAAGGGAGATCAGATCGCGCTCGTGTTTGTCGAGTCTTCTGAAGAAGCAGACCTCATTCAGATCATCACTCAAGACATGACCGGGCATCGTCGCCATCAATCGGAAGTCTTCGTGTGGCCCGCCAGTAATGGAACGATTCGCAAGCGAGTGGTTCGGCAGGCATCAGCTCAGTGGTCGGGGAATGGAAAGCATCTCCTGTTGTGGTTCACGAGCGGTCGTGATGAGCGGCATTACTTCGCTCGTTACGACTTTGCCGAACGGCGTCTTACTCCACTTCGCGACACGTTTCCGGCAGTCGATCTCTTTGCTGCGGGGATGACTCCGTTTCGTGAAGACGACTCGGGGTATCTCGCAATCCGCACGACACCTGATGGCGTCCAAGATGTATTTTTCGTGACATGGGAAGGATGGGAGACGCATCTTGCAGGTCGTCGCGAACCGCAGCTCTTCGAACGACCGTATCTCGTTGAGGGCACCTCAAGACCGGGTTCACCGCCGCCGCCGCGACCATCGAGCGCCGGTAGGAATGCAGATCTCTTCGGAATGAGTTCTCGCTTGCCGGTAACGGCCGGACGTTGGCGACTCGGCAAGCTGCAATTGGCACTCGGACGCGGCGAAGTGGAACTCAACACCATTGATCGCACGAGCCAGTATCGGCACGCCGACAGCGTTTCGAAGTCGCGCGATGCTCTTGCGGATCAACGTGTCTTCCTGCGCGTGCCAATCGGGACCGGCAACAAGTTTCAGGCACGCTGCCGAGCAAACAAAGTCGGCGGCTTGACTCATTTCTTTCTCGAAGTGGCAAACGTCGAGAATGATTCAACGCTCCCAATCGGTCGTGCCAATTTCAGCGATGGCGGATTCTGCCCCATCGTTCCGTCCCCTGACGGAAAGTCTGTGGCCATGACTTATGCTGATGAGAACGGCCGAGTCTTCACGACAGTGATTGATGATCAAGGCCAGTTCCGTTGCACGACGCAAATCAGCGGCGCTGGTTGGGAGCACGAGATCGTTACCGATCGCCCGGCGAACGTTGCGTTTTGGAATGATGAACGAAGTCGGAACTAGCTCCGACTTCCCCCGTCTAACGCTCCTTAGTTACCGAAACTTCGATGGTCGCGAAGCCGCAGTTGATTGGAGCGACCGCAATTGCGGCCCGCATGGACTGCAGATTTTGACTTTCAGATTCCCCACTCATACCGTCCGGCCCGCGTTGCTGAGCGGGTCGAGCACGCGTCGAGACTATTTCAACCGGGACGAGGAGACGCCAGATGATTGGTGGGCTGCACACCGCTTCAACCGCGATGTTCATGTTTGAGACGTCGCTCAATAACTCTTCGAACAATCTGGCAAACATCAACACGACCGGCTTCAAACGCACGATCATTGATTTTCAAGACATCCACTACACCGGCCCTGATCAACTGCAGGTCGGCTACGGAGGTCGCTATTCCGCGATCACGACCCGAGATCAGAAGCAAGGTCCGCCGATTGTCACCGATAATCAATATGATTTGTTTGTTTCTGGCCGCGGGTTCTTCCCGGTGACATTGGCCAATGGCACAACGGCCTATACCCGCGACGGGACGTTCCGATTGGATTCAACGGGCACGCTCGTGACGGCAGATGGCTTCGCGCTGCAGCCGGCCATTGTCGTGCCGCCGAATACAAAGTCCGTTTCCGTAAAGCCCAATGGACTCGTTACGGCAGTTGTTCAAAACAATGGAATTGATGAGACCGTTGAACTCGGTCAGTTGCAGCTCGCAACGTTCATCAATCCGGTCGGGCTAAGAAGCATCGGCCGCAACCTCGTTCAAGCATCGGATGCGTCTGGAGCAGCGATCGTCGGTACTCCGGGGAGCGATGTCTTCGGCACGGTGAGACAAGGAGTCGTCGAAGGATCGAACGTCGAAATCGTCGACGAGTTGACGGAACTTCTGACAGCACAGCGGGCCTTCGCCGCGAACTCACGCGGCTTCCGAGTGAGCACTGAATTGCTCGACACAGCCTTCGAAATCGTTCGTTAGCGAAACATCATGTCCTCAATCTCCGCCACAACGCCGGTCACTGGATTGGTGGAGACAGTGCGCGCGGAATTCATCAAGTCCGCTCGTCTTGATAAGACAACTCAACGCCGTGAGATCCTTGAGTTCACACAGGAGCTTGACCGTCTCACTGACAATCGCGTTGAGGAACGAGACCGCATCCGACAACTCGATCAACTCCTGCAGGAAGCTGGTCTCTCTTCAACGACAGGCGGCCTGCTGACCGACCTTTCGCCCGTTGGACTTCCTGCGACGCTTGATCCACTCACGGGAACGAGCAGCGCGATCGGTGGCGGAAACGTTGCAGCGCTTGCGACCAGTCGTCTGCCGGGACTTGCTCAAACGCCGACATTGCTCGACTCGACCGATTCGGCGCTGCTGCGATTGCTCTCGAACAATCCGAGTTTGCAATCGGCGGCTCCCGCTCAAGCAGATCAAGCACCGGCGCCGAACGCAGTCGCGATCTCCGAGGCGGTTCTCGATCAATCCATCGAGATCGCGGCACAGCAAAAGTCTGTGTCAGAGATTGCTTCGCAGGTCATTGCCAATCGACCGCAAGCGATCCCAGTCGGCGCGCCCCTAACGGGATCAGCGCCTCAAGCGGCAGCCAGGTCATTAGCGATCGTGCAGCCCGCTGTTGCAGTGGCTCCGCAGGGAGGAACGGCGAGCAATCAAGATGCGTTGCTCGCGAAGTACGGCATCGGACAGCGCGGAGCTAGCGTGAAAGCGATTCCTCCGAATCAGCGCAACCGCCGCAGCACTGAGCTTGAAGTCGAGCCCTTCGAATAGGCTCGCGGCCGGACTGTGCGACTCATTTTGCAGTCGCTCCCGCACCGCCAAATGGCTTCAAGACTTTGTCGCTTTCTCGCTCTGCTCGAAGTCGACTCCGGCATAGATCTCACTCAGCGGCACTCGGCAATTGACCGAAGGCAGTTCGAGTGCCCCCTCCGGCGAAACGATTGCCGTTAGCAACCATTGGTCGGTATCGGACTGCCGAGCAAAGTGCTCAACAACAGTGCGATCCTGCGAGACGAGCACGTACTCCTGCAAACTCGGAATCGACCGATAGTGCTCGAACTTCTTGCCCCGGTCGTAACCCTCGTTCGAC
>CAZNMS010000169.1:0-16187 GCA_964573505.1 uncultured Planctomycetaceae bacterium
ATAGAAAGCGGTAATGAATTACCGCACTCCAAAACGATGGCAAAAGTCGAGCTTACGGACCGGCTCCCAAAAGCAGCTCTGCCGGGCGGCGACCGTAGACGTTCTCGATCTCGACATACTGCCGCACGAGTTCGGGGACCGATGTCGCTCCGACCTTCTTTAAGACGCTTGCTCGGCGCGCTTCGACCGTTCGCAAGCTCAACCCCATATCGCGTGCGATGACCTTATTGAGTGCTCCTTCAACGATCCGCTCCATCACATGCACTTCTTCCGGAGTGAGATCACGGAACCGCGCGAGCAGCTCATCGTGACCGCGCCGCTTCTCGCGGTTCGCGTGATCGCGTTCGAGTCCTTCAGCAATCGCCTTCCAAAGTTGCTCAGAAGAGCAGCCCTTTTCGAGCAACGTGACCGCGCCTTCTGCCATCGCCTGCACGGCATTCGTCACATTGGCAAAGGCCGAGATCACGATGACCGGAATGTGAATACCGCGCTCGCGCAGCGTTGCTTGCAGTTGAATGCCCGACATGCCGGGCTCCATGCGGATGTCGGTCACCAAACAACCGGGCTCATTCGGATTGAAGCCGCTTAAGAAGGCTTCGGCGGACGGAAATGGTTTCACTTTCACGCCGCGAATCTCGGCCAGCGCCGCGATTGATTCTCTGACGGCCGGATCATCATCAACGATGAAGACTGTTCCTGACGGCATCTGTCTGCACCTCTTCATTGAGTTTTAGAGTGAATTCAAACGTCATTCCGCCCGAGGGGTTGATCTTGGCGCGGATGCGTCCTCCGTGCTCTTCGACGAAGGAACGACTCAGCGCCAATCCAATGCCGGTGCCACTCTTTTCGGTCGTAAAGAAGCTTTCGAATAGCTGCTCAACACCGACTCCCAGCGGCAAACCCGGACCATTGTCTGAAACGCGAATGATGGCTTCGTCTCCTTCAACGACCGCCACCAATTCGACTTCTCGCTGGCCATGCTCTTTGGCCATCAGCGCCTGACAGGCATTGTTGAGAAGATTCACGATCGTCTGCTCGATCAGCACGCGGTCGCAGTAGACGACCGGCAATTGATCGACCGGGCCGATGCGCAATGAGGCATTCGTATTTCGCAGTCTCGGTGCCGCGAGTTCGCCCGCAGAGAGGATGAGGCTGCCGAGCTTCTCATGAGTCCGTTCCGGCTGACCTTTACGAGCGAACGACAGCATGCGCGTCGTGATCTCGCTCGCACGTCGCGCTGCTGACGAGAGCTTGCTCATCAGTTCGCGCACGCGGTCAACGTTGTCCCGCGCATCGGGTTGCGCAAGCAGTTCTAAGCAGACATCAGCAAAGGTGTTCGTCGACCATAGAGGTTGCCGTATCTCGTGCGCGATGCCCGCAACGAGTTGCCCCATCATCGTGAGACGAGACACATGCGCGATGTGCCGATCTTGCTGATGCTTCAACTGCAACTGTCGCTTCTGCTCGGACACATCCCGGACATGAATCAGCAATGCGGGACGACCGCCGTACTCGATCTTCGACGCGCGACCGTTAATCGGAACCGCGATGCCGTCCTTTCGCAGACTCGATCCTTCGAACTCATTGATGCCGTCATTCGCCATATTGGCCGTATTGCGAACGACGCGATCTCGTTCGTCTTCCGGCACGAGATCGAAGACATGCCGCCCGATGAGCTCGTCGCGGTCCATCAAATGGAGTTCGCATGCCGCCCGATTGGCATCGAGCACGAGCCCGCCAAACGTCTCCACAAAGATCGCATCCGGCGACTGATCGAAGAGCCGTTGAAACTGATGATTGGCATGCAGTAACGCTGCCTCAGTTTCCTTCAATCGAGTGATGTCGCGAATCACAACCATCTGCTCGTGCGAGTTCGGCAGCGGAACGAACCTCGCTTCCAAACAGTGCCGTTTGCCGTCACGGACGACGGTGAATTCAATGCATTCGACCTGACTGCCGAGCGCCACCAGCGCCATCGCATCGCGAAATCGCTCAGCCACTTCCGGCGAAACTGCATCCCAAAGGGTGCCCGCCGTACTCACATCCCGTCCGAGCAGCGACTGCATGTAGGCCGCGCCGAATGCCTCAATCAATTCACCCGTCGGAGACACTCGCAGCAATGCATCGGGATAAGCTCCAAACACCGACTGCAACTCAGCAGTTCTCAGCATCAATTCGCCGACGGCTTGAGCATGCTCAATCGCGACGCCTGCGAGATCTGAAAAGCTCCGCACGGCATCCTGTAACGATTCCGACACTTCCGTTGATGACGACATTACGAGCAGCAGACCGATGCAGTCTTCATTGGACGAACCTACTCGCACGCTCACGCAATGGTTGATGCCGCAATTGACGAGTGCATGCCTTACAGCGGTATTTGCAGCGCTCTCGTTCTCGTCATGCGTCTGCAGTTCTTCTCGCAGATCATGCAGCCTCAGTTCGCCGAAGGATGCCGGAGCAGTCGGGAGATAGGCGAAGTTGATGTCTCCCAATGCCGAACGAATCCGCGTTCCGTAGCGAGCACCGAAGAAGTATTCGCCGTGCGATGCTTCGTTCCATCCGGGCATCACCAATGTCGCGTGCAGATACGGCGAGAGCAGTTCGATCTCAGCTAAGAACGCTTCCGCGATTTGAGAGAACGGTCGCCGCGCGGCGATTAGTTCCAAAACTCGCTGATGTGCTGCCTGCAACTGCTCGGTGTGCTTGCGGTCGGTGATGTTGTCGACGGCCGAGTAAGTCCGAGAAAAGCTGTGCTCACTGCTGCGTGCGACGCGAGAGCGAATGCTGCAAATCATTCGCTTACCGGTCTTCAGCGAATACAGCACGTTCTCGAAGTCATAGGCCATCTCGCCGCGCGCCAATGACCCGAGCCATCCGATGTAAGCCGGCAGCGATTCCTCACGAAAGATCCCCCCAACGTTGTTGAGAAAGTCCGCAGGACTATCCGCTTCGAACATCGTCAACGTGCCGCGATTCACGTCGAGAATCTTGATGAGATTCGCAATCTCAACAGCGCGCTGCGGATGCTCGAGCAGCCATGCCGTGATGTCGTCCACTCCGCTCGCTGCAACCTCGTCGAGTGCCTTCTTTGTGTCCGAGCAATCCAATTCCCACAGCGAAATGGGGGACTCGTAGAACAACCGCTGATACCGCTCATCACCCAACTGCAAGAGTTCGTCAGCCCGCACTCGCTCGGTGATGTCGATCATCAACCCTTGAAGGTGAGTCGCGCGGCCAGTCGCATCTCGCTTCACAAAGCAATGGTCGCGCATCCAATGCGTCTCACCGCGAGCATCGACCATTCGATACTCCATCGTGTGATCGAGTCCCATTTCCGTGCGGTTGACGCAAAGCGACGGAACTCGATCGCGGTCATCTTCAACGATGAGTTGTGCAAAGAACCCCGGCTTCCCGATCCAATCTGATGCTGGGTAGCCCAAAATCTTTTCGACATCCGATGAGACGTACTCAAAGAGTTGAGTTTCGAGGTTCCACTCCCAAACGAAGCCGTCGGCAGCAGCAAGCACTTCGCACAACTTCTCAAGTTCAACGCGACGGGCCTTTTCTAACTCGCGATTGCGGGCGAACACCGTCACATCGCGCACCATTCCGACGACCAATCTCGGCGCGCCGCGCTCATCAAACTCAACCGGACGCGCTGACGACTGCAGGTAGCGCAACTCGCCATTCGGCAATTGGACGCGGTACTCAGATCCGGTTTGCAGCCCGAGCGCGGTTGCTCGATTCCAGCATCGCTGAATCGCATCGTGATCTTCCGGGACAAGTTGCGCCATCAGCGTCGACAGCGACAAGTTCGAGCGTTTCTCCACTGGGACGTTGAAGAGGTCGAGCATTGACTGAGACGCGAAGAACTCCTGCGAGGTCGCGTTCCATGACCACCATCCAACTCCCGCTACGGCCTGCGCCTCATCAAACAGCACATTCGCCAATGGAGTTGCCGCTTGCTGCGGCTTCAACAGCAAGATCGCCGAACTGGAGTCGCTCGATTGTTTGACGAGCGTCGCATTGATCGCACCGCTGCAACGGAGAGTCGGCGAAAGGCGGCATTCAAACGTCGGCCGCTCGCGAGACAGTTCAGACCGCAGATCAATCTGCGGCGGCAAGTCGGCCAATAACTCGCTGAGGGAGCGACCGACGAGTCGGCTCTCGGACGCTTCGAACATCGTTTCAGCGGGACGGTTCGCCGCCAGTACCGCGAGTGAGTCGCAGTCGATCAACAGCGCTGCATCACTCATCAACGAGAAGAGTCGGCTGCCGACCGCATGCTCAGCGTTTCGAGTTGCGGCCTCACCGACTGACATGATGAACCTCTCAGATCGAAAGCAGAGAAGCAGGCACTTCGTCGAACGTCTCTTGCCCGAGACGCTGCGCATCTCCGAGAGACCGACATCAACTCGCTCGATATGCCTGCTTCTCAATTGAAGATCGCGTGAGGACGGGACTGAAACACGATCCCAACAATCCCTTACTTCTTGCCGAGCGGCGGGGGACCATTCTTCGACTTATCGACGTAGACGATCGAGTCGCCCTTCTTCTTGCCCTTCTTGTCCTCAGTCTTCTTCGAACCCTTCGTGAAAACGTTGTCCCAGCCTGCTGAGAACTTCTGACTCGAACCTGTGTTGACGGTGTACCCAGTCATTCCAAACTCCTTCCATGTGTAACAAATAAGACAGATGCAGTGCCGGGGACGATGTCCGCTAGTTGCTCGTCGCGATTCATTGGACCGGTCGCAGATGACTCGATCTCGAACGTCCGCCGCATGCTTCAACTTCGAGGATGCCTTCAATGCACTCGACTGCTTTTTAGCGCGCGTTCGCAGGGACTTCTAGGATGCGTGCCAAACGGTCATTCGATGAAACGATGGCCTTAGCCCCATCCGGCGAGAGTGAGACCGAGTACGAGACAGTCCCGGTCGTCGATTCAAACACCGGCTGCTTCGAACCGAGATCCCATACTTTCAAATTGCCCGCATAGCCGATCGACCAAACTCGATTGCCCGCCGCGTTGAAACGCACGCGATAGATGTCGTCTTTATGCCCCGTCAGCACGACTTGCGGCTGAGGATTGTCCTTCTGCCAAACATAGATCGGTCGCTTTGCCCCAATCCCCATTCCCGCTCCGACGATCCGACTGCCGTCGTTGCTGATGGCGATCGAGTAAATGGGATGCTCGGGCCCCGTCAACTTGCGGATCTCTGATCCCGAGTTCGCGTCGTAGAGACGCACCGAGTTATCCGCGATCGCCGCGACGATCGTGTTGCCATCAGGCAGATAAGCGACCGCATTCACTCCAACCGGCAACGTCGCGAGCGTCTTCAATGGCTGCTTCTTCTCGACGTCCCATGTGCGGATCGTCTTGTCGCTCGAACATGACGCGAGCACTTTGCCGTTCGGCGCAAACGCCACTCCATAAACCGGAGCACCGTGCCCCGTCAGTGTCGCCGTCGAAGATGCTGCTGCGACCGACCAACTTTTGAGGTTCTTATCCGCTGACGCCGTCCACAAAGTGCGATTGTCTGGCGCCCATCCGAACCCACTCACCACTTCCGCATGACCATTCAAAGTCTGAGACGGATCACGTGCCGGCGGTTCTGCCGGTTGAGGATTCAGCGGCGTCGGATCGAAGCACGGCAGCGTCTTATCTGACAGCGCTGCGATCAGCTTGAGGTTGTCCGGCGAGTACGACAGCGACCGCACTTCAGCACTTGTCGAGAAGCGGAAGTGAGCTTGCCCGCTATTCGGGTTCCATGTGCGAATCGTTTTGTCTTTGCCGCCCGCTGCGATCTGCTGCGAGTTCGAACTGAACGTCACCGAGAGCACCGGTCCTTCAAATCCCGAGAAGGCTCGCACGGGTGCTCCGTCTGACGAGTTCCACATTTTGACGGTGCCGTCGTCGCTCGCGGTTGCGTACCAACTGGAGTTCGGAGCGACCGCGAGCGCATTGATCCGCTTCTCATCTGCAACCTTCACAAACTGCGCGGCGATCGGTTCAACGCGCACCGTCTTGTCGACTCCCGCTGTGATGAGTCTTGCGTTGTCATTGAGGATTCGCGCCCTCGTCACCGCGCCGGCATGCTGTAAGTAAAATTGCTTCACGAGCTTTGTTGTCAGATCCCAAACACGAGCCGTGCCGTCAGCACTCGACGAAGCCAATTGCTGCAAATTGCTGCCGACATCGAGACTCGTGATCGCTCCCTGATGCCCGAGCAAGCGACCGGTCTCAGCGAAGTCCGCCGGATTCAGCAATCGCACGCTGCCGTCTTGAGTCCCGACCGCAAGCACGCTGTCGTTGCTAGCAAGAGCCAACGCGGTTGCCGGCTGATCGAGATCCGCCTTGCGCACGACTTGAGCAGTGTCGACGGCCCATAACCGCGCGGTCTTATCAACGCCTGCCGTCAGCACTTGAGTTCCATTCGACCAAAACGCGACTGCCTTCACCGCTCCTTGATGACCGGCAAACGACTTCAACTCCATTCCGTCATTGATCTGCAAGAGCTTCACATTGCCGGCGTCATCAGCAACGAGCAGCCGCGCTGTATCAGGACTTACTTCGATCGCCGTAATGCTGCCCGGCATTGCTGCGAACGCTTTGACGAGCATCCCGGTATTCACATCAAACAGACGCGGCGTCTTGTCCGCGCCGCCCGTCGCGACATGCGTGCTATTTCGGCTGAGTGTAATCGCTGTTACTTCGCCACCGTGCCCGTCGAGAGTCCGCACTTGCTTGCCATCAGCAACATTGAAGACGCGCACGGTCTTGTCTTTGCCCGCCGTCACAAAGTTCGAGCCATTCGGATTCATCGCCACTGACAGCACTGCGTCGGCGTTGTCTCCGGCAACAACGGTCGACGGAACTTGATTCGGCCAGCGCCGAACAACGCCGTCAGCACCGCTCGAATAAAGCTGATTGTTCGGCGCCCATCCGAGACCCGTCAGCTCGCCGGCATGAGTCCCGAACGCTCCTTGAATCACTCCGTCCGCCGGATTGATGAGCCATACAGCGCCGTTGCTCGCCCCCGCTGCGAGTTGCCCGCCGTCCTTTCTCCAATCGAGAAACGCAACGCCACTCGTCAGCTTCGTCTGCAGCTTCTGAGTCCCCGTTGCCGCATCCCATAACCGCAGCACGCCCGTTGCATCGGCCGTCGCAACGGTCTTGCCATCGGGAGTCACAGCTGCCGCAGTTGCCGCTGCGTCATGAGCATTGATGCTCGTTGCTGCTGAGTTCTTCGGCACGTCCCATAGCCGGATCGAATTATCGCCGGCTCCTGAAGCGAGCAGCGTCCCATCTGCCGAGACACCGACGGTCAGCACAATTCCCGTATGCCCCTCCATCGTCCGCGTCGGCTTGAGCGTCGCGAGATCCCATAACTTCAACGTGCGATCAAAGCTTGCCGTCACGACTTGCTGCCCACCGGGCAAGAACTGCGCGTCATAGACAACTTCGTTATGTCCCTTGAGCAGCACCGGATCGGCAGCCGACAGCGCACCGACCGAAACCGTCATGCCGAGACTCCAAACTGCGAACCGAACTGAGTGCCGAAGAGTGCGTCGAAGCGTGCGAATCATGAGGCTCTCTCAATCAAGGAATGTGAGAAAAGTGCCGGACCGACCGTCAGATACTGTGAGAATCGCCGTAGCATGGGCTTCTAGCCCGTGCTCTTTCTCGGGAAAGACGCACGAGCAGGAAGCCCATGCTACGACGAAGCACAAAGCGTCTCCGAGACCGTAACGTCGCCCCGCAGCCAATGGCAGGAATGCGACCGCAAACGGCCCCGCTCTCAAGCACATTGCTCGGCGCGACCCGACTCAGGACACTCCGCCCCCGCGCTCACTGGGAGCGGCGGCTTATCGCGTCCTTCTTGTTTGATGCTCATGTCGGATCAACCCGCTCGTTCGCCTGCTGCTGCTGAGCCCCGTGCTGTTTCGGGCAAGCTCGTTGTCGGAATCATGTTCCTCTTCGCGAGCATCGCGACGGGTTGTTTGTGGTTCTATTGGTACTACCACAACGCGCCCTTCGTGCCGTTGCAGCGAGCACTGGCGAAAGAGTTCGTCGGTTGTCAGCCGCGCGTTGATGGCGGGCAGCAGAAGATGCATCGCGGCGGACCGAAGCTCTTATGGGTCATCCTGCGCATGCAGTTCAAACCCGATGACGACCCCGCCCGCAGCGTCAAAGTGGCCGAACGAGTCCGCGAACTGCTGACCGAAGCGCTTCCCGGTCACGACTTCGAAGTGCTCACCGTGCGCCTCTTCTACGGAGAGCCCGAACGAGTGCTTCATAAAGTCGATACGACATTCAAGCTCAAAGAATGACCGTCGCCGCTTTGAAGATGGCGTAGCCGAATTCGTCAGAATTCGGACGCCTCATTGTGAGTCTCTGAAGTCTGACGACTTCAGCTACGGTCCTGTCAGAAGCGGCACTTCCGAGTTCCCCTCACTCCGTCATGTCCTCCGAGCCGACTTGCTGAGATCGCGTATTGGAACCCGCTGATGCGAGCCGCTACTAACGCCGACCGTTCAAGCAGCACTCGCTTTCGTTTGAGGACTCTCCGATGCTGACAATCACCGCTGACGGCTTCGCTCGTGATTGCTCCGGACTTTGTCGCCGCGACTTCTTGAGGATCGGCGCGCTCGGTCTCGGCGGCCTCGCATTGCCCGGATTATTGGCCGCTCGCAGTCAGGCGGCGGGCACGGACTTCCTGCGAAAGAAGTCAATTGTGCTCGTGTTTTTAGGCGGAGGCGCGTCGCATATCGAGACGTTCAATCCGGCTATGGATTCGCCGTCTCCGTACTGCTCAGTGACCGGCGACGTGCAGACTTCGATTCCCGGAGTCCGCTTCGGCAGCACCTTTCCGCAGCTCGCGGCAATGGCGGACAAGCTCGCTGTCGTGCGTTCCTTTCAGCATTCGGTCGGCGATCACGAAGGCGCGATCGTGCATGTGATGTCGGGCGGTTCGAACCCGACGGGTAAGAAGGATGACCCGCGCGGCTTCAGCATGAGCTCCGCCTATGCGCGCATCCGAGGCTCGAATCATCCCGAGTCCGGCTTGCCGACGAACGTGCTGCTGACGGCTCCTGAGACCGACAGCCAATTCCGCACTGAGCGAAGTCGAGTGCAACGCGGCGCCGCTCCGGGATCGCTGAGTTCGGTGTTCGCGCCGTTTGAACTCGAACCAATGTTCGATCAGAGCGCCGCACCTTCGAAGACATCGTCTTCTCGCCGTTCGTCATCGCGTCCCGATGACCGCACGGTCGCACTCGACAACATGCAGTTGCATGTCCCGCTCGATCGCTTCGAGAACCGGCGCGAGTTGCTTTCCCAATTAGATCGCTATCAGCAGCAACTCGATCGCAGTGCCGACTTCGCTGCCGTCGACAGCTTCAGCCAGCAAGCGCTCGACATCGTCGTGCGCGGAGTCAGTCAGGCGTTCGATCTCTCGAAAGAAGACCCGCGCCTCATCGCGCGATACGACACGAGCCACTGTTGGATCGGAAACAAGAAGGAGCGACCGAAAGAGATGCGCCGCTCGACGCTTGGAGCACAGATGCTGATGGCTCGCCGATTGGTCGAGTCCGGTTGTGGCTTCGTCACCGTGCAAGCCGCCGGTTGGGACAATCACGCGGACGGCAACAATCCGAACATGAAAGACGGAATGGAGATGCTCGGCCCGCCGCTCGATCAAGCACTGTCAGTTTTCTTACAGGATCTCGAAGATCGCGGTCTCGCGAACGACGTGCTGCTCGTGCTGACGGGCGACTTCGGTCGCACTCCGCGTCTCAATCGAAACGGAGGCCGCGATCACTGGGCGAACCTTTGCACGTTGGCCTTTGCGGGCGGCGGTTTGAAGATGGGGCAAGTCATCGGTCAGTCCGCGCGTCGCAACGATGTCCCGGCGAGCGATCCCATTTCGACATCGAGCCTGATGGCGACCGTGATGCATGCCCTCTTTGACGTCGGTCAGTTGCGCCTGCAAAGCGCCGTCCCCGTCGACATGCTGCGCTTCATCGAATCGGCTCCGCGCATCGAAGCGCTCTTCTGAGCTCGACTTCTGCCATCGTTTTGGAGTGCGGTAATTCATTACCGCTTTCCATTTCGCCGGAGGCGTCTTTTTTGAACATGGTTCATCAGCGGGTAGCAACCTGCCGGGAAGGTGTCGTTGCAAGCCGTCTGACGTGGGGGAGTTGCTCCGCAACTCCCCGCCGAGTCGCGGAGCGACTCGGCCACAAATCTGAACCATGCCCTTTTTGAACGAGGGCACCTGCAAGTTATGACCGAAAAAGTGCAACTCAGGCTGGCGCGAATCGCAGGCGTCGGCTTCCGAGCTACCGCGGACCATGTAGCTGAAATCGTGAGATTTCAGGCATTTTCGACCGTCCGAAATCTGACGATTTCGGCTACCCAATTGCAGAGCTGCGCTGTCGCCTTAACTCACGATCGCATCAATCACATTGCCGCGACTGATCGGCATTGGGCGTCCGAGCGGATCGAGAATCTCGGTCTGCGGGTTGATGCCGAGACAATGGAAGATCGTCGCGCTCACATCTGCGGGCGAGACTTTGCCGGATGCCGGGTACGCACCGATCGCATCTGAAGCGCCGAAGACCGTGCCGCCTTTGATGCCCGCTCCGGCCATCACAGCTGAGTAGCACGGGCCCCAATGGTCTCGGCCTGCCGCTCCGTTGAATCGCGGCGTGCGTCCGAACTCGGCCATGCAAACAACGAGCGTGTCGTCGAGCAGGCCGCGTTGATCGAGATCCTCAATCACTGCCGAGAGCGCTTGATCCGCCGGCGGTGCGAGCACTGTCTTAAGTCGTTGCGACTCGCGAGCGTGACTGTCCCAGCACGGCGCGTCAGACGGCTCTTCGGGACCGCGATACCAATTCACATGCACGAGCGAGACTCCGGCTTCAATGAGGCGGCGTCCTAACAGCACGCTCTGACCGAACTGACTCCGGCCATAACGATCGCGCACGGACTCAGGTTCGAGATCGAGGTTGAACGCATTGCGTGCTTGAGGCGAACCGAGCATGTCGAATGCTTGCTGCGACAAGCGGTCATAGCTGCCGGCACCGCGTGCTTCATCGAGTTGTCGATTGAGTCGATCGAGCAGCGCATGCCGACCGAGCAATCGCACGTCGGAGACATCGGCATGCAGAGTCAGTTCCGAGACGCGGTCATCCTTCGTCGCGGGTTTGCAGTTGAGCAGCCACGGTTCGACATGATGCCCGAGAAAGCCGGCATCTTGTCCCGGCCAAACACTGCCGTCGGTGTTGAAGATGCGATGCGGCAAGCGAATCGCAGCCGGCAAACTGCCTCGTTCGGGAGTGAGCTTGCGAATGATCGCGCCCAGATTCGGAGAGTTGTTCGGGAAGCCGGGGTTCGCGTTCTCGACGTTCTGCGGAGCGTGCGGCACTCCCGTCAGCATGTAATAGCCGCTCGACGAGTGCGCGTTGTCGCCACTGGAGATCGCTCGCAGGATCGCCAGTTTGTCCGTCAGCAAACTGGTCCGCGCGAACAACTCAGAGATCTGAATGCCGGGCACAGCAGTGTTGATCGCTCCGAACTCACCGCGCACTTCGGCAGGCGCTTCCGTTTTTGGATCCCATGTGGAATGGGTCGGAGGGCCTCCCATCAAAAACAGCACCAAACATGACTTCGGCTTCACGGACGCCGCACTGGTTTGAGCCGCAGAAACACGTGCCGACTCGCGACTCCTCAGCAGTTGATCGAGCCCCAATCCGCAAGCCGTAAGCCCGCCGACTTGCAGCATCTCTCGCCGCGAAACGCCGTCACATAAGCGACTCTGAGCCCCAAGAATTCTCAGCATGAGCAACCTCAAACTTCAGCGAAGGTCAACATCTCAAAGATGCGAGCCAACATAGCGAGGACAGCTCATTCAAGGGGAGCGCAAACAACGCTTCGCTCTCCACTGACACGGGGTCTAATGGCAAGAGGATAAGCGCCAGTGCTTGGCGCAGGATGATCTCGCAAAACAAGTGGCCTCCATTGATAGTTCTACAACGCACCATGTCGCTGAAATCGTGAGATTTCAGGCATTTCAAGCGTCCGAAATCTGACGATTTCGGCTACGGAAACGCGGCATGGTTCACGATGAGGTTGCAGAGCCGCGCCCGTCAGGAAGCGGAATCTGCTACGAGACAGCCAAAACTCCGCTTCCTAACGGGCGCGGCTCTGCGACCCAACGCGAGACCGAATTGAACCTCGCCTAAGATTCGGACGCGGCGTTGTGACTCACGAGGTTGCCGAAGAAGAGAGGCACGACGCTCCGCGTCGTGAGTCCCGACAAAGAACTCACGTTGAATGACGAGCAAACTCGACGCGGAGCGTCGAGCTACAATGATGCGCGAACGACGCGCTGAAGTTACGACGCCAGCATCCTCAGCGAGTCTTCCCGATATGACATTTCCATTACAGAGCTGCCTCTACGAAGGCCGAGTCCGGCATCGCCGCTTTACGCCGATTGCGAATGCTTTCACTTACTCGGCTTATTGGGTCTATCTCGATCTTGCAGAGCTTGATCGCGTCTTCGCCGGCAAGTGGTTGTGGTCAACGTCGCGTCCGGCAATCGCTCGCTTTGATCGCCGAGATCATTTGCTGTTTCCCGATGATGTGACGCCGCCGAGCGTTCCTGATCCGCGTCCCAGTCAGGGGCAGCGTCCCGTGCGATCGGCGGCTGAGCTTCCGCCGCTCGATGACTCCATCAGGCAGCTCGTGCTGAGTGCGACCGGCACTCCCATCACGGGCCCGATTCGCGTGCTGACCCAATTGCGGTTGTGGGGCTACCTCATCAATCCCGTCAGCTTCTACTACTGCTTCAACGCGGATGGGACAGAGACCGATGTCGTTGTTGCCGAGGTCAACAACACTCCGTGGGGCGAGAGACATTGCTATGTGCTTGATCGTCGCTCGCAAGCCGGGCAGCGACTGAGTTTCGAGCATGCAAAGCAGTTTCACGTTTCGCCCTTTATGGATCTCGACATGAGCTATCGCTGGCGCCTCAGATCGCCGAGCGAAACGCTGACCGTACACATTGAGAATTGGCGATCGACCGCATGTATTTTCGATTGCACACTGCATCTCAAGCGGCGCGAAATCACCAGTGGCGGGCTCGCCGCGACTCTGCTGAGGCATCCTTTCATGACAGGGAAAGTGGCCGCAGCGATCTATTGGCAGGCGCTGAAATTGTGGTGGAAGCGCTGCCCCTTCGTGCCGCATCCGAACGCGTCTTGAACGTGAACGCAGGCCGATTGCTTCTGAGAAGGTCACTCGCAACAACGCCGCGACGTTGTCGTTCCAAATCGCAATTCAAACTTGCTCGCGAGGCCCATTCATGGCGGAGATTCCCGAGACGAAAGAGTGCCAGTTTTGCGGCGGCGAAGTGAAAGCGATCGCACGGAAGTGCAAGCACTGCGGCGAGTATCTCGACGACGACGAGCGCAACTTCATGGAGGTCGAAGACGAACAACGCGTGCCGACGACAGCAGAGGCAATGATGATCCCCGTCGGGCGGAGCGGATGGGCGATCGCTGCGGGGTATTGCGGATTACTCGGCCTCTTTCCGATCTGCGGAATCCCCTTCGTGCTCGGCGGATGGGTCACGGGCTTAGTGGCGCTCAATCATCTGAAGACGAACCCAAAACTCTTAGGCGCAGGCCGCGCATGGTTCGGGATCATCTCCGGCGGAGTCATCGGTCTCATCATCAACGTCCTCACGCTGGTCGGACTCGGGATAAACGGGCACCTGCGATAGGAGTTTGTCCGAGTCGTCGATAGTCGCGGTTCGCTCCGCGAACCAACGCTTTCAAGCCTTATGAATGACGAGGGTTTTCAGAATCAGACGTTGGTTCGCGGAGCGAATCACGACTATTCACGACCTTCACGCGGCACTTCGAACTTCACTCACCGAGGATCCGAGTATGCATCGTCAACTTGTTGCAGTCTCAGCGTTGGGGCTCACTTCACTGCTTTCAATCGCGTCAGCAGCGGACGCGCCGCGCGGGTTCTCATCCGCCGAAGACAGCCTCAAAGAGTTTCGCGCATCCGTTGCCGGAGTCCTCAAGCAGCACTGCGTTGCTTGTCATGGCGGGAAGAAGGCTGAGGGAGAACTCGATCTCGAAAAGCTCGAACCCGACATGAAGACGAGCACGAGTGCCGCTCGCTGGGCCGTCGTGTTGCAGAAGGTCGTCGGCAGAGAGATGCCGCCGGAAGACAAGCCGCAACTCAATGCCGATGAGTTGCAGGCACTCACTCATTGGATTCAGTCCGAGATGAAACGCGCGGGCAAGCATGTCGCTCGGCGCGAGCAAGTCGCGAATGGCAACGTCATCCCGCATGCGTTGCTCTTTGATCCGAAGTCGGCCGCACCATTCGAGAACACCGCTCGCGTCCGAACGCTCAGTCCCGAGATCTACGACGCGTTCCTTAAAGAAGTGGCGAAGGGAGCAGAGGGACTCGCAACGCCGTTCTCGCCGGTCGGTCGCGGAGCCTTCAAAGATGTTGGCACTTCGAAGATCGACGAACCGAGCACTGCGCAACTCATTCAGAACGCACTGGCGATCGTCACTCGGCACACGAACTTCAAGATTGAAGACGGCAAACCAAAAGCCGTCGGGCAGATGCCGAAAGAGTTCCTGCAACTGCTCGACGAGCAGAACCCGCCGACCGAACAACAACTCGCTGCCGCGATCAAGGTGCAGTTCGATCGAGTGCTCAAGCGGCAGCCGACTCAAGAAGAGACGGCTCGCTATGTCGACTTGCTCAAGCGGAACATCAGCGCGGCCGGGCAAGTTGTCGGAGTGCGTTACTCGCTCGCGGCGGTCTATCTCTTGCCCGAAGCGATCTTTCGTTGGGAAGTCGGTACGGGAGAGAGCGATGCTCAAGGCCGCGTGCGTCTTGCTCCGCGCGAGATCGCTTATGCGCTCGCCTTCGCAGTGGCGGATCGTCGGCCTGAAAGTTGGCTGCTGACTGATGCCGACAAAGGCAACCTCAATAGCCGCGAAGGAGTCGAAGCAGCGGTGCGCAAGCTGCTTGATGATCCGAAGTCCGAGAAGCCGCGCATCCTGCGATTCTTCCGCGAGTACTTCGGCTATGCCGGTGCTGACGATGTCTTCAAAGACCCGAAGGACAATCCCGAGCACGAGGCGCGGCCGCTGATCGAGGACACTGATCGGCTCGTGCTGTATGTCGTCGACCGCGATCAACAGGTGTTAAAAGAATTACTCACGACCAACAAAAGCTTCGTCGCTCATAAGCAAGCAGCAGAACTCAAGAAGAAGCGAGCAGAAGAACGCGCGAAGTTCGAAGCCAACAAAGCCAAAGAGCCCGAGAAGTACAAGAACAAGAAGCTCAATCTGCCGGGTCGCGCGATCTACGAGTCGTACAACCTCAGCGACTTCCCCGACGAACAACCGGTTGAACTCCCGGCATCGCAGCGTGCCGGCATCCTGACTCAGCCCGCATGGTTAGTGGCCTATTCACAGAGCGAGAACAATCACGCGATCTTGCGCGGCAAGTGGCTGCGCGAACGACTGCTGGGCGGAGTGGTGCCGGATATCCCGATCACCGTCGATGCGCAATTGCCGATCGCTCCGGAGAAGTCGTTGCGCGAGCGAATGGAAGTGACGCGGCAAGAGTATTGTTGGAAGTGTCATCAGCTCATGAACCCGGTCGGCTTGCCGTTCGAGATGTTCGACCATTACGGCCGCTATCGCACCGAAGAGTTGAGCAAGCCCGTTGATGCTTCGGGCCGGATCGACCTCACGGACTTCAACGCGCTGCACGGAGACGTGCCGAATGCGCTCGACCTCATTCGCAAGCTGGCCGCGTCAGAGCAGGTCGAGCAAGTCTTTGTGCGTCACTGCTTCCGCTACTGGATGGGCCGCAACGAATCGCTCGGTGACGCCGCGACACTGCAAGCCGCGCACGCCGCGTATCGCTCCAGCAACGGCAGTTTGAAGGCGCTGCTCGTCTCGCTGCTGACAAGCGACGCATTCCTCTACCGAGTGCCCTCAACTGAAACCGCAACGTCGACTCCCCGCTTGAGGCAGCGACGAATGACGAATCACTAAGGATCCGCGCCAAAATAAATTGTCAAACCGGTTGTAGCGGAACGGCGCAAGCGGTCCGGTAATCGCAACACCGGACGGCTT
>CAZNMS010000170.1:0-16115 GCA_964573505.1 uncultured Planctomycetaceae bacterium
GACGGACTACAAGTCCGTCGTACTGGTATGAACTCACCTGCCGCTCGCCTTACTTGCTGCCCGGCAACTTGATGACTCCCGGAACGTGATTGGCCGGAACCTTCAAGTCCGAAATCGCCGCCTTCAACTTCTCTGCTTCAGCCGCATTGGCCGGCAGTTTCTCTTTGTGGAACGCCGGCAGCAGCTTGTCCCACACCACATTCAGCTCGGCCTGCATGTCGCGCGTGTCGGCTGTAATAGCGATGACAGCATCTTGCTCGGGCAGCACGATGCAGAATTGGCCGAATGCGCCGTCTCCTCGAAAGGCTCCGTGACGACAGCGCCAAAACTGGAAGCCATAGCCCTGATCCCAATCGCGCGACGGATCGCTGCCGTTTGAAACCTGCTTCGAAGTCGCTTGCTCGACCCATGCAGCGGGCAAGAGTTGCTTGCCGTTCCACTGTCCCTTTTGCAGGTACAACTGGCCGAACTTCGCGATGTCCTCAGTGCGAACGTGCAAGCCCCAGCCGCCGACGGTCACGCCGGAAGGACACATGCCCCACTCGGGGTTCTCGATGCCGAGCGGCTCAAACAAACGCGGCTTCAGATAATCGAGCACCGTTTGCCCCGTCACCTTTTGGACGATGGCCGAGCACATGTAGGTCGCGGGCGAGTTGTATTGAAAGTGCGCGCCCGGCTTATGCGGGACTTCGTGAGCTAAGAACGTCTTCACCCATGCGGTTTCCAAATTGAACTTCGGCTCGGCTTGATGCCCCGTCGACATCGTCAGCAAGTCACGCACGCGCATCTGCTTCAGATTGTTCGACAGTTCTTTCGGAGCATCCTCGGGAAAGAACTTCAGCACGGTGTCATCAACGCTGAGCTTCCCCTCTTCGACGGCGAGTCCGACCGCAGTCGATGTAAAGCTCTTGCTGAGCGAATGCAGGACATGCCGCTTCTCCGGTCCTTCGGGCTGCCACCAGCACTCAGCAACAACATGCCCGTGCCGAACGACCATCAAGCTATGCAACGTGTCGATCTTCTGATTGGCGGTCTCAACGAACTCGCGAATCGCCTGAGAAGAAACGCCCTGCTCCTCCGGCGAACTGCGAGGCAACTTGATCTCTGCCGCGCGAGCCACTGAAACCAAAAGCAAGAGACACAACGCATTCGACAACAACCGATAACTCATCAGCAACCTTCCTGTAATAAAAGAAACATCGAGGAGTTTGTCTGAGAAGGTGCCAAGAGTTCGTAGTTCGCGGAGCGAAGCACGACTATCGGCTACTCGGACAGCCTCTCAGGAAAAAGAGCGTTGTGAAAACGTGCCCTCTTCGGGAACTCATTCGGACAAGTAGCTTGGGATTCCATCCCGAGCCTCAGCGGGATGACGCTCTCACATAAGGTACGAGAACGCCGTCATGCGCGGATCGAGGAACGCATCGGGAACTCATCGCAAGAATTGCGACATTGCTGAGGACGAGTTCGATTCGGCAAGTCTTATCCGTATGGGACCCATCCGTGTGCGAAGTCGTCGGCCAATTCAGCTTCGCACACGGATGAAGAACTCGGAACTTAATCAGTGTTCCGAACTCACACAGGATCGCAACACGAATCGAACAACTCCTCTTCGGGAACGCACGACCTAAGGCAGCATCAGAGAAAGGGGTTTGAGCCACAGATGAAACACGGATCGTTCGTCGCGATGGCGTGACGTCGACACAACGTTGCAGATGAAGGCATTGTCTGTGTTTCGTCTGTGTTTGATCTGTGGCCCAACAACTCTTCATGGCATCGTTTGAGTTCGGAACTCGGTCTGAGCCGATCCGGCTTTGACGCTTTCTCCGCACCGAATCCTGACGGCGTTCTCGCACCTTGTTTGAGAACCTCATCCCGCTGAGGCTCGGGATGGAATCCCAAGCTACTTGTCTGAGTTCCTGAAGAGATGTGCGAGAGAGTTGAGTCGCTCAGGCATCATGCGGGCGGCTTCTCAACATGAGGCACGCGCCTAAGATCCGCCCCCTTTCAAGGCGGCTGAGCGGTCGTTGAGACGTACGCTCGCGGCGTGCTTTCTCGGCTCGCTTCGCAGGCACGCTGACTCAGTGCTCCGGGAATTGCGGTCTACTCGTTCTTCACGAAGGAACCTCTATGAAATCGTTGCTCTCGAGTTTCGTCACTTTGGGTTCGTTGTTTGTTGCTCAAGCAGGAATGGTCGTCATGTCTGATGTTGTGAGTGCTGTGGACGTCGCAGTCAGAGCTTTCGGGAAGACTGCGGATGGGGTCGCGGTTGAGGAATACACACTCAAGAACAAGAGCGGCGTTGTTGCGAAGCTCATCACTCGCGGCGCGACGCTGACCGAGATGCATGTGCCGGATAAGAGCGGCAAGCTCGCTGATGTTGTGCTCGGCTTTGATGACGTCGCGGGATACGAGTCTGATCGCAATCAGTTCTTCGGCTGCACGACGGGCCGCGTTTGCAATCGCATCGCGAAGGGCAAGTTCACGCTCAACGGCAAGGAGTATCAGCTCGCGATCAACAATGGTCCGAATCATCTGCACGGCGGCGTGAAGCGCAATCTCGATAAGGTTGTTTGGACCGCAAAGGCATCAGCGACGGCGGACGGACAACAAGTCGTCTTCACCTATACGAGCCCCGATGGCGAAGAAGGCTATCCCGGCGAACTGTCGGTGAAGGTGACTTACGTACTTACGGAAAAGAGCGAACTCCGCATCGACTACGAAGCAACGACGAACAAAGCGACTCCGGTGAATCTCACCAATCACAGCTACTTCAATCTCGGCGGAGCAGGCTCGGCAACGGTGCTCGATCACGAACTTCATCTCAACGCCGACCAATACACGGCGACTGACGACACACTCATTCCGACCGGCGAGATCGCAAAGGTCGAAGGCACGCCGCTCGACTTCCGCAAGTCGACTGTCATCGGGGCGCGGATTGCTCAAGTCGATAAGACTGCCGCGACGGGTTACGACCATAACTTCGTGCTCAACGGCAAGTCGGGCGATCTGCGATTGGCAGCAAAGGTGAAAGAGCCGAAGTCGGGCCGCGTGTTGACGGTGCTCACAACAGAGCCCGCCGTGCAGCTCTACACCGGCAACTTCTTGAAGGATCAAGAAGGCAAAGGCGGGAAGAAGTATCCGCATCGCAGCGCGTTGTGCCTCGAGACGCAGCACTCTCCAAACTCGGTCAACATCCCGAGCTTCCCGTCGACCATTTTGGAGCCGGGCAAGACTTATCGGCACACCTGCGTGTTTGCGTTCTCGGCGGAGTAGCGCGGGAGATAGGACTCAGAGGACGAATAGGACCAATGGGACTCATAGGACTGGGAGCAGCAGCAAGCCTGCGAGAGCGATTGCTGAATCTTGTTGGTCCTCTTCGTCCTATCGGTCCTATTAAGCGCAGGCAGCTATCGCTTCCGCGCGGCATCCGCTCACGAGCATCTCATCAATCTGTCAAGCACCGTGAGTCGACGGTCCGGCAACATCTTTTGCACAACGTCGACCGCGTTCGGGATGAGACGAAAAGCCCGCTTCGGCAAGCTGCTCCTTGCGCGGCAGGGAATTCAGAAAACCTCAAGAACAAGATCACTCATTCGTTGCTCCGGTTGTTTGACGAGTGAGGTCGCAGGGCTATGTTCCCGCCTCTGAGTGAGTGACCGGAGCCGGCTGATGGTGGTGCATTGCCCGGCTCCTCTTGGCTTTCCTTCAACGCAACGCAGCGCTCTTTTTCGCAAGATTCGAGGCCGGTAACGGATTCCTAATGCGTTCGCCGAAGAGCTAATCAGATTCAACGACTGGTGGGTCAGCGAGTCAGACGAGTTCATCGGCATTAGGTCTTGAATCGCCAGAACGGACATTGTTCGAACCGCTCATTCAGTCTCGGCTGAACGGCTCTTCGTCCACAAATCTGGCTTGCACGGAAGAGACTGCGCCAAGGGGCGCAAGATGCTTCCCGGAACAACGGCGGTGGTGCAGCCCGTTCCTAGCGTCGATCGACGATCCTTATTGCTGAATGAGCTGCGAGCGCTGGTGGGCGAGCGCAGCTTTCATCAATGGTTTGTCGGAAAGACGGACTTCGAATTCGCTGACGATGCAGTGCGAGTTCGTGTCGCGAGCCAATTTCAACAAGCATGGATGATGCGCCGCTTCGGTGCGGACATCGCCCGGTGCGTGAAGGAGTTGATCGGCGGGCTCCCGATTGATTGGTCGATTGATCCCAATCTCGGTTCGACTCCCGCTGAGGCCGCAACAACGAATGCAGTTGCTGAGACGAGAACTCAAACGCCGATCGAGCGTGCGGTTGCTCTGCCTGTGAGTGCTCCTGCTTCGAGCACGAAGACGCTGTTCCCAACATTTGAAGTGAACGACGGCAAGACAACGGCGCGAGACGGGCGGAAGTATCTCGGCTTCGAAGAGTTCGTTGTCGGTCGCTGCAACGAGTTGGCGTTCACGGCCGCGCGGCATGCGGCGGAGCAGCCGGGTTCTCAGTGTAATCCGCTTTACATTCACGGACCGTGCGGCACGGGCAAGACGCATCTCGCGGAAGCGATCTACAAAGCGATGCGCCGCCTGCATCCGAACTTGCGGCTGCTGTTCATGACGGCGGAAGCCTTCGCCAATCAATTCACGCATGCCCTGCGCACGCACTCGCTGCCGAGCTTTCGGCAACGCTTCCGCAATGTCGATGCACTGTTCATCGACGATGCCGACTTCCTCAACGGTAAGCGCGGAATACAGGAAGAATTCTTACATACGTTTCAGCAGCTCATCAGTCACGGCAAGCAGATCGTGCTGACATCCGACTCGCATCCGCGTTTGCTCTCGCAGATGAGCGACGAGCTTGTCAGTCGCTTCTTGAGCGGTCTTGTCTGCCGCGTCGAAGCGCCGGACGTCGATACGCGTCGCAAGATCGTCCAATCAAAGATGATCGCTTCGGGAGCGATCATTGCGGACGAAGTGCTTGAGCTTGTCGCGAAGCGATTCACGAACAACGTGCGCGAGATCGAAGGTGCGATCAACACGTTGCAAACATGGTTCCGCATGACGGGTAAGCGAGTGACGCTCGCCGTCGCGAAGCAAGTGCTGTCGGATCTTGAACGTGACTGCGTGCGCGTCGTGAAGTTGGCGGACGTCGAAGCGGCGGTCTGCAATTTGTTCGGAATGAACTCGAATGACCTGCGTTCCGAGAGTCGCACTCGGTCGGTCAGTCAGCCGCGCATGCTCGCGATGTATCTGGCGCGGAAGCATACGCAGGCGGCATACAAAGAAATTGGCGAGTTCTTCGGCGGTCGTAATCACAGCACGGTGATGGCAGCCGAGAGAAAGATTGATTCATGGCTGCGCGCCAACGACGAACTCGTCATCGGCAGCCAAACATGGCGATTAAGCGAACTTGTGGAGCGGCTCGAGCAGCAGTTGCTCGCTAGCTGAAGTTCGCTGCGTT
Organism: uncultured Planctomycetaceae bacterium; assembly: GCA_964573505.1. Taxonomy (GTDB): domain Bacteria; phylum Planctomycetota; class Planctomycetia; order Planctomycetales; family Planctomycetaceae; genus AM-0621. The sequence continues at coordinate 5,444 of CAZNMS010000170.1, forward strand.
GAGACGGCTTCACTCATGCCGTCCGAAAGTGCGATCGCGCTATGCGCCGAGTCGTAGCATGGGCTTCTAGCCCGTGCTGAACGGTAACGGTGAGACGATCGCGACGTTCCGGCATGGAGCATTGTGCCCAAGTAGCAGGGACTGGAAGTCCCTGCTACTTGGGCGCGCTGCTTGCGGCGCAGGATCTCAATCAATCATTCGGCGGACTGAATTCGTTGCTCAGAAAGGCAACCTCATGCGGAACTTCATGCGACTCGGATTGATGTCGGCAGCAGGAGTGGCGTTGATTGGGCTCGGTCCTGTGAGCAGTCGGCTTAAGGCTGCTGAGCCCGCTGCGAGTCCCGTGCGGCAACTCAGTGAGTTCGGCGAGGTCAAAGGCAAAGACCTGCCGGACACGTTTCACAAAGCGATTGAAGAACTCCGCAAGACCGGCGGTGTGCTTGTTGTTCCATCCAACGAATGGAAGCAGTTGCAGAGCAAGCAAGTGCCGCTGCAAGGCTTGAATCGCAGTCCCGCTCCTCCGGCTGAGACGAAACGTTGGACGACCGAGCCGGCAGCAACCGTCGTCACTCACGATGGTCAAAGCGCGGTCGTGCAAGTGCCGCCTCTCTCGGGCATGAGGATTGAGCGCCCCATTCGGCTCGCTGATGGCGACAGCTTGCCGCACTGGGGCACGCATCCGGCCATCACGATCGACAGCAACATCGTTTATGGCTCGACGAGCTATCTCGACTACCTGCAACTGCCCGTCGAGAAGGGACTCGATCGCCGCTTCTATTTGCCGACGGTGCGCGGCATTCATCCCGGTCAGTTCCTCAATCTGCACGGCGGGCCAGGCTATGGCGGCGGAGTGACTCGCGGATTGGTGAAGTCGATCGGTTACGACCCCGATAAGAAGCTGAGCTACTTCGTCGCTGATACCGACCTCAATCATGTCAGCGGTGCGATCTTGCAGAACAAGAGCAACACCGGGCTCTTGCACATGCTGCAGACCAGTCACAACGACAATCAGACGTATGACGTGAAGGTGATCCGCAACCAATACGCGCACGGCGACACCTACATCTATTACTGTGACTTCAATTACATGAGCAACGTCCACTCGGCCGCAGGGGACGAGAACGGCAACTGCTATGCGGCCTTCATTCGCTCGAAGGAAGACGCCTTTAAGAGCAAGGTCGAGTCCGTTGATTGGAGCACGTCGCGACTCGTGTTTGATAAGGCCGCTCAGAACGTGCAGACGCTCGGCGACTCGCGACCGATCATCAATCGCAACCCCGAGAAGGAAATCTCGTCGGGCAAAGTCATCATCGTCACGGGCCGTGCCGAGTTCGATTTGCCCGATCCGAAGATGAGCCAGTTCGAGGGTAACGATTACTCCACAGGGCTCATTAAGAGTCCGGTATCGGGTTCCATCGAGCGAAAGTTCGGCGGACTCATTCGAGGCGACAAAGACTGCCAATGGACTGCTGACGTTGTCGGTCGCTTCTTCGCTGTCACGGAGAAGAGCGAGAAAACGCCGAAGGGCACGCATCGTTGGTATCAGATCACGAAGTTCACTGCAAATGCGGACGGCACGAAGGACATCGAGATTCAACGCTTCTGGTGGGGCGCGAAGAGTGCCGGTAGTCCGACGCTCTACAACAACGACAACTACACCTACGACGGGCACGTGCGACCGCTGAGCTATGTCATCGCTCCGGGCACCTATGTGAACGACGTCTCGCGAGCGGTGCCGGGCGGGGATCGCGGCGGTCAAAGAACGCTCGGCCTCGCGGCGCACTCGGCGATGAATACGAAGTTCGACTTCGCGTCGGGCGATCCGATCGAACAAGCGATCGGCCCCGACCCGTTCAAGCCGCAAGTCTTCCGCTCATGGTTGTGGGAAGACGTGCCCGGTCAGTTCCCGTCGGCGATCTTCGACATCGCGAACAACGGAGCGGTCTCGCGATATACGGTGCTGTCCGTGCGCGGCGGCCCGGCGAATCTCGACGACGTCGCGAAGCGTCACGAACCGAAGCCCGCATGGGACAACATCATGGTCGTCGACAGCGCTGCGACCGTCGGCCTGAACTTCAAAGCGGACTTCGCACGAGCCGCCCTGCTCTTCCAGCAACCGAACCGCGAGCAGCCCATTCAATGGCACTACGGGCATGCCCCGGTCGAAAAAGACGACGGCGCGAAGACCGGCATCACAAAGGCTGTATCAACAATTGCACCGCCGGCTCAAGTCGCGCAATTGACCGTCAGTCGCGAGACCGGCGAGTTCCAATTCAAAGGGCAAGGAGTGCAAGCCGGCGGCTCGGTGTCGGGAGTGAGCGGCATTTCGGGTGACTCAAAGCCCGCGAAGAATCTGCGCGGCAAGAACGTCGTCGTCACCGCGAAGTCCGAGAGCGTGACGATCAAGTTCCCGACCCCCGAAGCCGACGCCGACTACGCGGTCTTCATCGAGCAAAGCTGGCTGAGCAACCGCGCGATCTCCGACAAGACCGCCGAAGGCTTCACCGTGACGTTCGACAAAGCGGCACCGGCAAAAGCGACGCTCGATTGGATGCTCGTTCGATAAGTCGGTGAGTCCGAAGAACGCGAGTTCTGTATCACGCTTTTGTGGTCGCCTTTCGCTCCGCGAAAGTGCGTCTTCTATGGGGGCGTCTTCGCGACTAGTGACGTCAAAGGCCATGAGGCGTTTGAAGACGCTCTTTCGCAGAGAGGCTGTGATGAAATCGCCCCCGCGACCCAGAGGGTGCCCCGGCCTCGGGGGGGGGAACGGCCTTTGCGCTACTTGAGTTGTCCCTGATTTTAAGTAGCGCAAAGGCCGTTGAACCCCCGGCACAAGGCCGGGGGCGAGAAGATCAATGCCTCGGTGCGGAAGGCGACCATTGGTCTAAGGCAGAGACTCTCTGACGGTTCATCGACACTAGATTCCCCGCAGCGCGTCCGATTCAGCGAGAGCCTCGCAGCACACACAACTTCGATCACTCACTTCACGAAGGAATGCCCGATGCCACTTTCACGACGAAACTTCTTAGCGGCGAGTGCGCTGCTCTTCGCCACTCAAACGATGGGCTTCGCTGCTGAAGACGATGCGCAGAAGGTCGTCGAGCAAGTCATCGGAGCGATCGGCGGGGAAGAGAAATTACTCAAGCTGTTTCGCTTCCGAGAGCGAGTTCTCATCACGTCCACTCCGGCTGCGGCGCCGGCTGCCGATGAGAAAGGCAATCGCACATCAACAATCGAAGTCGGCGGGCGCATGTGGGTCGGGACCAATCCCCGCGAGAAAGACAAAGTCCGCATCCTCATTTGGGCATGGAGCCTCGGAATCTTGAAGGCTCCTGAAGCGAAGCTGGCCGTCATCAAAGACGCAAGGGTGAGCGATAAGCCGGCGCTCGGCCTGCAAGTCACGGGGATGACGAAAGAGCCGCTCGAACTTTACTTCGATGCGCAGAGCAAGCTGCTTGTTGCAATTGATTACACCGACACGCGGCACCTCTTCAGCGAATGGAAGAAGACCGAAGCCGGTCACTCGTATCCGTCGCACGTTGTCGGACATCGCTTCGCCGACCGCGCGAAGAAGACGCTGCAAGAGAAGCAGTGGTATCAGACCGACATACTCGAACTGACTCCGCTGACAGAGCTGCCTGCCGACCTCAAGAAGTGATTCGGTGCAAAGCGTTCGACGTGCTCAGGCACCGAAGCAGAGATACCGCACGAACCCAGCAATCGCGCAGCCGATCACGACGTAGCTCAGTCCGACCTTGAACCGCTGCAGCGCAACGAAGGCGATGATCGTGAGCAGCAAGCCAAAGACATTGGTCGCGTTGACGATTGCCGTGAGGACGCTCGACAGCGACTGCGATCCCGAGTGCGTGAAGCTCAACGTCGGCCAGATGACCGTCTTGGCGAAGAAGACGGCGAGATTCAGCACCACTCCGACAACCGCAGCCGTGATCCCGGTGAGAGCGGCAGTCAGGCGCAGTTCGCCGCGCATCGACTCGATGTATGGAGCACCGAGCAAGATGAAGACGAACGAAGGCAGAAACGTGAAGTACGTCGCGATCACGCAGCCGAGCACCGCTCCGATCCAACTGAGATCACTGGCTTGATAACCGCCGACAAAGCCAACAAACGCAACGACCATAATCAGCGGCCCCGGAGTCGTTTCTCCGAGTGCGAGGCCATCAACCATTTGCTCGGGTTTCAGCCATCCAAAGACGCTGACCGACTGCTTCGCGACATACGGCAAGACGGCATAGGCACCGCCGAAAGTGACGAGTGCCGATGTCGTAAAGAGCGTCCCCATTCTCGCAAAGGTGCCGTCCCATCCTTGCCAATTCAGCAGCAGCGTCATCGGCACTGCCCAGAGTGTAACGCCAGTTACAAGCCGCACGAGAAACGTAACTCGGCTCGGTCGAGCGTGCGGCGGGGGCGCGTGATCGTCGTCGATGACATACGGCAGCGACTCGTTCGACTCGCTTGCTGACTTCGCTTTGGAGCCGTGACCGCCTCCGGTCGCAAACTTCTCTGGAGCGATGCGCGAGCCGAGCCAGCCTAAGAATCCCGCCGCCAACACAACGATGGGGAATGGGACATTGAAGACAGCGAGCGCGACGAACGCTCCGATCGCAAAGCTCAGCAGCACTCCATTCTTGATGGCCTTCGAGCCGACGCGAATCACCGCAGCCCCAACAATCGCAACGACCGCCGGCTTGATTCCATCGAGCACTGCGGCGACCGACGGCACGTTGCCGAAGCCGACATAGAACGCGCTCAATGCCATCAAGATGAAAAGGCTCGGCAGCACAAACCGTCCGCCGGCAACAATGCCGCCGCGCGTCCCGTGCAACAGCCATCCGATGTAAGTCGCTAACTGCTGAGCTTCCGGCCCCGGCAGCACCATGCAGTAATTGAGTGCATGCAGGAACCGCCGATCCGAGATCCATCGTCGCCGCTCGACGAGTTCCGAGTGCATGATCGCAATCTGCCCCGCCGGTCCTCCGCAGCTGATGAAGCCCAGTTTGAGCCAGAACCAAAACGCCTCGCTGAAGCTCACACTTCGAACACCCGCCTCATCCGTAAGACTCGAATCCATATCCCGCCTTATTGGTTCGCCTGCGTACCGCGTAGCTGAAGAACTAAGCCAGAATCTCATTCACGACCCGACCATGAATGTCGGTCAGTCGGAAATAGCGACCTTGAAACTTGTAGGTCAGCTTCTCGTGATCGATGCCGAGCAGATGCAGCACGGTCGCCTGAAAGTCATGCACATGCACGCCATCACGCGCGACGTTGATGCCGAGATCATCCGACTCGCCGTAAGTGATGCCCGGCTTAATGCCGCCTCCGGCCATCCACATCGTGAAGGCATAAGGATGATGGTCGCGCCCCCAGCGCGGGCGATTGTTGATGTCGCCTTGAATGAACGGCGTGCGTCCGAACTCTCCGCCCCACACAACAAGCGTCTCATCGAGCAAGCCCCGTTGCTTGAGATCTCGCACGAGCGCCGCTGATGGCTGATCGGTATCGCGACACTGGTTGTAGAGCTCGGTCGTCAGGCTGTTGTGCTGATCCCAGCCGGCATGCATCACTTGCACGCACCGCACGCCGCGCTCGATCAAGCGGCGAGCCATCACGCAGTTATAAGAAAACGTACCCGGCGTGCTCGCATCGGGACCGTACATCGCCAGCGTGTCTTTGCTCTCGTTCGAGAAGTCGGTCAGCTCAGGCACGCTCGCCTGCATGCGATAAGCCATCTCGTACTGCGAAATGCGCGTCGCGATCTCTGGATCGCCAAAGTCGTGCAGCTTCTGCTCGTTGATCTTCGCTATGTCATCCAGCAACCCGCGCCGCATCTGTCGGCTCATGCCTTCGGGGTTATTGAGATAGAGCACCGGCTCGCTGCTGCCTCGAAACTTCACGCCCTGAAACTTCGACGGCAAGAACCCCGAGCCCCAATAGAAGTCGTAAAAGATCTGCCCGCAACTGGTGCCTTTTGACACCGACGTCATCACCACAAAGGCGGGCAAGCTCTCTGTCTCGCAGCCCAGTCCATAACTCAGCCATGCGCCGAGCGTCGGTCGTCCCGGAATCTGCGCACCGCTGACGAAGAACGAAATCGCCGGAGCATGATTCACGGCTTCGGTATGCAAGCTCTTCACGAAGCAGAGGTCATCCGCCACTCCGGCGATATGCGGCAAGAAGTTGCTGACCCATGCACCCGAGTCGCCATGCTGCCGAAACGGCTCGACTTCCGAGAGCATCAACTTGCCCTTCGGATTCCCGGTCATCGTGCTGAAACGCTTTTCGCCGAGATACGACTCAGGCACCGGCTGCCCATGCAGTTGCTTGAGCTTCGGTTTGTAATCGTAGAGGTCGACGTGAGTCGGAGCTCCGTTTTGGAACAGGTACACAATCCGCTTCGCCTTCGGAGCGACATGCGGCAGCCCGGCCAATCCGCCAATCCGAGCAGCTCCTGTAACTTCCGTTGCAGCGAGCCCATCTCGATTGAGCAACCCCGCCAGCGCCACCGTCCCGAGCCCACAAGCCGAGCGTCCAAAGAACTCCCGACGATTCACATTCAGAGCATGTTCGAAGAGCGGATTCATGAGTGACCTCAGCAATGGCAAACGAAAGACAACGCAGCCGTCTCCGTCAAAGCCGTTTCACCCGCAACCGATGGCGACAAGTCAGGACTCGTGTCTGGAGCGAACTTCGTATTCGCCGGGATCTTCAACTCGCTTCGCCAGAAGCCGAAGTCATTCGACCGAGCGTCTGCTGTTTGACGACTTGAAGCGGATCAGTGGGAAACGTGAAGGCAAAGACGATCCCGTTGAAAGTAACCCGCAAGTGCCATGAAGACGAGCAGTCTAACCGCCCCCTATGAGTTGCTCGGCTCGTGTTCGATCCTGTGGGAGTTGGAAACTCGGTGCTTGGTAAGAACCAAGAAGCTCGATCTCGCTGAGTCGATCCGCCTTTGACCCTTTCTCCGCACCAAATCTTGACGGCGTTTTCGTATCTTGATTGGGAGCCTCATCCCGCTGAGCCTCAAGATGGAATCCCAAGCTACTTGTCCAAATGAGTGCCTGAAGAGTGGCCGGTCACACGGTGGCTGAACGGGGCTATTTCGGATGTCATGTACTTCTTCTTCCATCACTTTATCCCGTGCTCAGAGGCGATCGCTTCTCCGACTCGCGACCTGCTGGAGTTGCTTGACCCTCAGCTCCGCCTGCCGAGCCCGCTCACTCCAATTATCGCGTCCGACAATGACCGCTCTGAGCACCGCCGAGCGACGAGATCTGAAGCCGCCCCCCGCAACCTAGAAACTCCTACAACTGCATTCCTTCGGTGGTGCAGACGAATCCCAACAAGCCACCGAAGTTGCGCAACAGGTTGTTCACTCAAAGAAACTCAACTTCTTCTCCAATCCCTGACCGTCTCATTAGGCCACCGCAATCATCCGCCCTAGATGGGGCCAAGCAGACAGAAGACCCTACAAAACAGCCAATTTTCCACTCAGCCGACTCGCCGACGAGGTTCTATCGGACACATCGATGTTCGTCCGGTGATTTTGCAGGTGAGCAAAAACCGGCTCCGGAACCCAAATTGCGCTCCATCTATTAACACAGGAGCGGGAGTCAATTGGGCGACAGCTTGCAGCGTTCGATGGCTTGCAGCGGAATCCCAAGTGGATCGCCGGCGATGAAGCTCAGTGTTGGAGTTTGGCTCAGAAATTCTACGAGTCGCTTAAATATGCGTTGGCCAATGGTACCTTCGAGAAAGTGCTGAAGGAGAAATTCGGCAATGCGATTGATCTGAAGGCCAAAGCTGAAGAGTTACTCCAAACGCTATCCAATCCTGAAGCGGCCGCGCAGTTCGTAGGGATGATGGCGGCGAGTATTGCCATCAAGAAGGGGATCAAATGCGGTAGCAAAATGGCGGGGGCCGCCGGAGCAGTCCTCGCAGCAGGAGAAGCTGCCGCGTTCGCAATCCGCCTCGGGGTGCTGATGGTCGAAGTCAACTCGGTGACATTCAAGAACGAGTTGAAAGACGTCGCACCCAAAGTTGCTGAGTTCACAATTGATGTGCTCAAAGACGCCACCTTCATGGCGTGGACGCGAGGTTGGAAATGTTTCCCGGCGGGAACTCAAGTGGTTGTCGGAGTTGAACCCGATTCGACACTCCCCGGTGGGCAGAGATACGTCACGCAGGCAATAGAGACGCTGCAGGTCGGTGGCGTTGTTTTGGCTCGATAAGAGCATGGGAGCGAACTGCACTGGCAGCCGATTACGAAGTTATTCCAGAACAAGTCCGCTCACCTGCGGGTGTTGATACTCGAAACCGCTGATGGTCAACGCGGAGAACTCCGCACGACCGAATGGCACCCCTTCTGGGTTCACGAACAACAAGACTTCGTCACCGCCCAAAAGCTTGAACCCGGCCAAACACTCATCGGCCCGCACGGTCAATTGGTAAAACTCGTCGACACGAAACTCGAAGAGTTCTCGGCAACGTTCCCAGTCTATAACTTCTCCGTCGCGGCAGATCATACGTATTTCGTGCTGCCAACTTCGTTCACGACGCCAGTACTTAATCATAACAAGAACCCGCAATGCGGAATTGATGACGATTCCGGAAACGGAACGAGCGGTGCATCCAAAAACAGACACTCCGCTCCTCGAGACGAAGCACTCGAATCAGGCACTATTTCAGAGCGAAAGGCTCCGCGCAATCGCGATCCAATTCATCACATTGCAAGTGACAAATCGAACAGATTCACCAAGGATTTTGAAGACCTGTTTCGTGGTGCGGGAATCGACCTTCAGCATCCCTATAATCGCACCCGCCTCAAGGGCCATCAAGGCCCGCACGGTTGGTACACTGAGCATATTCGCGATCGATTGACTCAAGCAGTAAGAGGAAAGACACCCGGAACTGAGGCATATCGTGAGGCGTTACTGGATGAATTGTATAAGATTCGGCGGGATCTTCAGGTTGTTGATCTCGGAGATCTGCTGCGTGCGGCGGCTACAGAGAAGGACTGGTAAAAAGATGAAATTCTATAGACTTACACGATCAGCGGCGCCGTCATGGCATCTCCGCTTGGTAATTCGAAACTCAGAGTCTAGTGACGTCTGGAGTTACTCGTCTGGCCACCCAATTCGCAGCCCACGGAATGGGACCTTTGAATCAGAGGATCACCCCCCAGTCGACTACACCCAAACAGCTTACGGCATTTCGGTGATCTCTTCGACGATGGCAAACGCATTGGCACCTCTTGCCGCTGCTGAATGGCAACTTATTCCAGTGACAGTCATAGGTTATGAAGATCGCGAATGGTTCATCGTCAATGCCATAAATGCGTTAGATTGCATTGATTACCAGCGGTCACATCTTCGAATGGATGATTCAGGCACTTTAGATCACGCTCGCAGAATCGAGGCTGTCTACAAGCTTGTAATTGACCCAAGCAAAGCGGCGGGGCACCACTACTTCAGGCTCGCCGAGTGGAATATTGCCGAAGTGGTGTCATCGCAATTGAGAGATGAGATACTGCGCCACAATCTTACGGGAGTCGACTTCTCCCCGGTCTGTTAGAAAGGACAAGGCCAGATCTTAGGTTCTGCATCAGAGGCAACAGCACAGTTTGGTCATTGCGACTTTCTTTCCATCTCCACATCAAATTAAGTTTCTAAGATCCTAATTCGGATTATTCGAGGCATGTTTATCACCACACGATGGCCCAAGCAGATTGGGACCACGTGGCGGCAACCAACGGCACTCGCACGGCGGAACGCAATTTCTCGGTGGCGTCTAATAATGCCGAAGAGACGTACCAGCACGAAGTCTCGGATGCGCGAGTCACGCTGGCTCATGATCAGAGGTTAGGTTGAGGTTGATAAAGCCCCAGATGAGGTCGATGACCAACTCACGCAGGCTCAAACCGACTTCAATGATCGCGACCCGCTGACGACTCCCGAGCGAATGGTCTACAGCGTTGGCAGCGGCGTGGCGTTCCCACGCGAAGAACGCGAACGGATTATCCATGAAGACCCGATGATGCCGGGGTATTACTACGTGGCTCCTGAATATCCCGAACCGCCGGGGTATAGATTTTATCAGGACGACGCTTCGCTTCCGTGGCCGGAATTGATCAATCCGCCAAACAACAGTCCTTACGGAATGCCACCGCTACCGAATAACAACACGGTCAATCTGCCGCCGCCGTGGTATCAAGAGGGCTATGAGCCGACTTGGAATGGCGAGTTGAATGGCGCCGGTGCCGGGTTTTATTATTGGGGTGACCAGCACAACGAATACGGAGACGCCTACGATCGCACGTGGGGCTTAGATGCCGCCTCGCCGTTGACGGTGCAGTGGCAGTACGACTTACTCTCGCCCGTGAGTGCTCTGGGTCGAGGCCAATCGCAATGGGAGTGGGAAACGCTGCAAATTCAGCCGAACACCAGTAACTACCTGCGGCAATGGTGGAATACGACCGTCAGATCCCCATACGCACCAACTTAAGCGGCCCAGTTGAGGAGTGATGGATTTTGGAGTAGCTGGATATTGCTGGGGTGTTTTGAGCGGGATTGGATTCTTCCGGCATGGCTCAGGTGTTTGAGCAGCTTGTTGAGAATCCGCCTGAGACCGGCTGGGTGATCCAGTTCGATGATCA
>CAZNMS010000171.1:0-16079 GCA_964573505.1 uncultured Planctomycetaceae bacterium
GGGCAGTCGTGACTCCCGTCCGGACAAGCCGGACGGAGAGTGATCAAGTCAGCTCGTTCTTGTAGCTGCCAGTCGTTGGTCCCGACGGGGCAAGCCCGCCGGAGACCGCGCCGGAATTTCGGTTACACCCAATTCGCTAAGGGCAGAAATTTGCGAAGTCGTTGCTCAAGAACGCGCGTGATATCCGTGAGCGGCTTGCGTCTTGCCGTCGTCGCGGTGCGAGGACGGGGCTTGTTGGGAAGGCTCGTTCGGTCTCCGCATCACTCGGAGACGTGCCATGCGCGCAGCCAACGAACGCCGGTCCTTGTTGTTGCGGTTCCTTGATGTGTTTCTGCAGGAGAACAGCATTCGTTGGATGCTCTGCATCGGCTTGATGATCTTGTTGGGATCGTCGCTGATGCTCGTTTCGTCGCAGTGGGCGACGTACTCGATCGGTTGGCGGTTGTGTGTGTTGCTGGGCTACACCGGAGCGGTGCATGGGCTCGGACAACTGACTTATCACTCGCTCGGACTGCGGAAGACCGGTACGGGGTTGATGGCTCTGACGGTGCTGCTGCTGCCGCTCACGTTTCATGGGTTGAAGTGGGTGCAACCGAGCGGCGAGTTGACGGTCTCGTCGCTGCTGGATCATGGCGTTTTGTGGGGCTCGCTCGCGGCGGCAGTCGCGTTGTGCGTGCTGGCTGCGAAACGCATCTTCGCGCACTTCCTGCGAAAGACCGAGCCGACGTTTTTGGCGGCGTATGTCGTGCTGTGTCTCGCAGCGGCAGTAGTGCCGTTGCTGCCGACGTCGCTTGCTCCATTGACGGCCATCGTTGTTTGGAGCGTGTTTGCGGTCGGTGCGGCGAGCGTCAATCAGCATGTCTTCTGCATGATCGAAGATCATCGACTGCCGCGCATCTTCGGCTTCTTTCCGATCGTGTTGTTGGGCAGTCAGTTCTTAGCGGTGTTCACGCTGAGTCTCGCGGAGCACATCGCGTTGCCTCAGATCGGATTGGGAGTCGTGCTGACGGCGGTTCCGGTGTTGTTAGCAGTGGATGCATTGGCCCGAGTCTTTCAACGAGCGCACGGCAAGCTCGCGCGGCCTTATCCCTGGAGCATCGCGCTGCCACTGGCGAGCGGCACGGCGTTGATGGTGACCGGCTTAGTGCTCACTGCGACGCGTTTTCCGCAGTTGCAGACGTTCGTGCCGGCAGCGGTGCTCGTCGCGGTCATGTTGGGAGTCATTGCGAAGCGCACGCAGCAGCGCGGCTTCGTCTGGGCGATGTTGATCGCAACGACGCTGGCCTATCAGTTCTCGCCGACGTTCTTTCGCGAACTGGCACTCAGCGTCGTGCGATCCGGCGCGGCCTCAATTGGTGAGCAACGCTTGCCGGTCGCGTTCTACGGGCTGACGTACTTGCCGCTCTTAGCGGTGCTCAGCGTGTTGTCGGCGCGAGGGGCTCGACGCGGCGAGCAACTCTTTGCTCCGGTCATGCAACGCTTCGTCGGCGCGATGTCAGTTTTATTACTGCTGCTTGCTCCGACTCACCCGAAGGCGTTCTTTCCGGTCAGCATGTCGCTGCTCGCGAACGGACTCATGCAGTTGAGATTGTTCCGCAGCCGCAGTCGATTGGTGTTGGCCCTCGCGGCTTATGTGTTGGCGACGCTCGGACTGCATGCGTTCGTCACAGAGGTTTTGGGAGTCGCCGTCGATGCCTCGTTCACGCTGCTTGTCGGAGCCTTAGCGAGTGCCGTCTTGGCGCTGCCCGGACGAAAGCTCGATCAACTGACAGCGCGCTGGCTGCCTGAAGCGGATCGATCGGCGGCAACTCCGTTGTGTGAAGCGACGGGGCTTTTGGGTGCGATCGTTCTGTCGTTCGGATGGATGTATTTTTCGTTGCAGACGATTACGACGCCGACAGTCATGGCTGCTGGCGGGTTGCTCGCGGTGCTGCTGCTGACTCAAGCGCAGCGTGCGAAGGATGTTGTGCTGACTGAGTACGCGGTCTTCTTCACAGTGGCCGTGCCGACGTTGCTGGCGATCTCAACGGGCGCGGGACTGACAGGAATTATTACAGCGTGCTTGCTGACGCTCGGTGCTTTGTGGCTGTTGGTGCTGCTGTTGGCGCGACGGTCCGAATCGCAGTTCGTGAGCACGTTCGGCAACGCGATCATGAGGCAGTCGGCGATCGCCTTTGGCATCGTCACGACGTTGTTTGTTTGGCCGCGAGCTTTGTGGGTGTTGGTGACGGGTTCGGTTGAAGTCGATTGGATGATCCCGCTGCTGACGTTCGCATGGATGCTCGGTTCAACGCTCTACCATCGTTCGGCGATCGCTGCCGGAGCGACATGGATCAGTGGGCTGCTTCTCGTGAGCAACGCTGCGGTTTGCGGCCTGCCTGTGTCGAACTTCGATGTTCGATCTTGGGTTCCCGTTGCTTGGGCGAGCCTCTCAATCGCGTGCTTGCTGATTCGTCGTCCGCGTTCGGAGTCGCTCGCGGTGCTGTGTGAGACATCGCACTCGGCTGCTCGTTTCACGTTGGGACTGATTGCCGGTTCGTCGCTGCTTTATCTCAGCGAACCCGTGCGAGTTGCCGGAGTAATGGCGTCGCTCGGCGTGATCATCGATGGCATGCGGCAGCGGAATAAGTTGGTTCGCGGGCTCGGATGGATGGCCCTCAACTGGCAAGTCTTTGCGGCGGTGATGCTGGCTTACTCACCGCACTTACGATGGATCATCGACGTCTCGCGACAAGATCTCGAAGTCGCGGCACTCGTCGCAGCCGGCACGATGTCGCTGCAAGCGTTGCTGTGGCGATTGGCGATCTCGACTCAGCCCGCTCAGCCAGTTGGCTCGATCGAGACTGCGGACAAACGACCGACGGACAATGGACCGATCGAGCTTGCAGATCTTGTCGCTGCTCAAAGACGGCTGCTGTTTCTCGTAACGGGTTTCAGTCTCTCGATGCACCTCATCAGCACGACGAACGCGCTGACGGTCGGAGCGGCGGCGTTGCTGATCGGCACGTACTGCATGCTCGCTGTTGATTGCTTGCTGTCGGCTCGACGTCGCGCTGATGCCGAGCAATCGGGCGAAGCGGAAGGATTGGTATGGCTCGCGCAAGTCATCGCCGTCATCGCGATCGGCCACTTGATTCACTGCGGCGTGATCATCGTTGGCAGCGGACTGAGTCTCTTCATGACGCTCGGTTATGGACTCATCGCAATGGGGATCAGCCGCGCGGCGCGGTCGTCTTCTTCTTGGTCGTACCTCAGTCGGCCACTCGCTGTCACGAGCACGGTCTTACCGGCAGTGACGGTGTTGCTCGGAGTGATGCGGCATGCTTCGGGCAGTTCATCACAGTGGCTCGGGATGAATAGTCTCGCGCTGCTGTCTGCGGCGGGGATCTACTTTTGGCGAGGACTTGAAGATCGCTCGAAAGGCTTTCTGGTCAGCAGCGGCGTCATCTTGAATGTGGCGTGCTTGTTGTTGTGGAACGAGCTGAGTTGGTCCGATCCGCAGTGCTTCATGATCCCACTCGGACTGACGTTGCTCGGGCTCGTTGAACTGCTGCGAGATGAACTGCCTGAGGCCAGTCGCAACCCACTGAGGTATGCCGGCTCGTTAGTGATTCTGGTCTCGCCGACGTTTCACATCGTGAGCGGAAGCTGGGGCCACTTGTTCTCGCTGATGCTGATGTCGGTGTTGGTGGCGCTTGTCGGAATGGGACTGCGCATTCGGGCGATGCTCTATCTGGGCACTGCGTTCTTGACCGCCGACCTGCTCGCGATGGTGATTCGCGGAGGCGTCGACAACCCGAGTGTTCTCTGGCTGAGCGGCATCGGACTGGGCTCGGCGGTCATCACGTTGGCGGCCTACTGCGAACGACACCGCGAGCAATTGATGCAGCGATTGCGATTGGTCGCCGCTGAATTGGAAGCATGGCAGTAAGCGAAAGGCGGATGGGGATGAGTCCGTAGCCGAGATCGTGAGATCTCGGACGTTGGTACCGAGCCCCCGAATTCTGACGAATTCGGCTACGCGCATCGCGACTCGCGATCGCAACCGCCCCCGTCTGCTGCTTGCTCAAGCAACAAGGTTCGAAGTTCACATCCTCTTTGGGAGACCGTGTCATGAAGTGGTTCGACAGTTTCACGTTGGTCATGAAGTCCAGCATCACAGCTCTGCGCGAGACGATCGAAGATCCCGAGCGCATGCTGCATCAGTTGATTCTCGACATGGAAGAAGAGTTACAAACCGTGCGTGAGTCCGTCGCTGCCGCAGTGGCGGATGAGATTCAGCTCTCCAAACAAGTCGAGAAAGCACGCTCGGAATCCGAGACATGGCTCGCTCGCGCGACGGCAGCCATTCAACGCAACGACGACGCCGGAGCGAAAGCGGCACTTGATCAAAAGCTGCGCGCTGAAGAGCGGCTCGCGAAGATCGAAGACAACTACGACGAGCAGCAAACGCAGGTCGAGAAGCTGCAGATGGCTTATCGAGAATTGGAAGACCGCATTCGGCAAGCTCGTCACAAACGCACGCTGCTCGTCGCCCGACTCGCGCGAGCCGAGTCCTCCGACCGCATCAACAAAGCTCTCGATCGAGCAGGCGGGACATCTGCCTTCGCCGAATTCGATCGACTCGAAAAACGCGTCGAACGAGCGGAAGCAATGAGCGCCGCTTACGACCGTCTCTCGGGCCGAGATCCCGGAGCAGAAGAACTCGCCGCGAAGTTCGAAGCCGACGAACGCCGAGAACGCCTGCAGCGCGAGCTTGAGCAACTGCGTCAGCGCGTTGTTACGACGGAAGGGTGAAGGGGAGTGGGGAGTGGGGAGTGGGGAGTGAGGGCGCTGCTTCTTGCCCGTGCTCTTTGGCGATCGGCAGACGACCGAAATCGCTCTGAAAGACAGCACGGACTGGAAGTCCATGCTACTTGGGGCAACCCCTATTGCCCCACTCCTCCGTCGAAGACCTCGTGTGCTTGCCGTCGATCATTGTGACGACGAATTGCTCGCTATTCATGGCGGAGAGACCTCACGTACTCCTCTAACTCAGCGCGCTCGATGCGTTCTTGAAGTGCCAGTCTCTTTTGAAAGATGCGACTGACTTCTTCTTCATTAGCGTCGGGATGCTGAGCCCGAATGCCGGCTTTGCAGACTTCTGTTGCGAGATCAAAGAGCCTCGCTCCGGCGAACAATCGGTCTTCAGGACTCATCGCCTGAGCTTCGCGAATCTCTTCCCAAAACATGCGAGCCGGCGTCAGTTCGCGAATGGCGTCGGACTCGGCAGCGGTTGAAGTTGGGGTTGTTGTCATGACTGCTGATCGTGGCGCTGAGAGGATCGTCGGACTATTCAACATTGTGTTGCTCCAACTTCAGGCCCAGTTGAATTCGCTCTCGCAGCATCTGCAGCACGGTTGCTTCGTCGATGCCGGGGTTTTGCATGCGGATGCCGATCTTGGTTGTCTCGCAGGCCATCCGAAACAGCTTCTCGCTCGCTAAGAGTTTCTCGGCAATGGGCATTCTTCGCGCACGTTCGATGCGATCTCGCTCGATCTGCTTCGCGAGTTCACGCATCTCGGCACTCATCGGATCGGCTTCTGCCTCTGCCATCTCAGGACCTCATTCTCTCGTCACGACTTCGTCGAAGCTCAGCAGTACGTTGGCGGGCGAAGTGTAGGCTCGGATCGCTGCGCCGGTACGAGATCGTGAAGTTGCAGCGCGAGCTTGAGCAACAGCGGCAGCGCGTTGTTACGACGGAGTGGGGAGTGGGGGCGCTGCTTCGTAGCATGGGCTTCTTGCCCGTGCTCTTTGGCGATCGGCAGACGACCGAAGTCGCTCTGAAAGACAGCACGGACTGGAAGTCCATGCTACTTGGGGCAACCTCTATATCCCCGCTCCGCCGCTGAAGGATTCGTGCGCGACGAGCGCGTGTAATAACGAACGCAGGCCGTAGTCGGTTGCTTTCGACTCTTTCACGAGGATGTCGAGCTGTGCTCGCAGAGAGGGCTCGGGGACGCGGCCGAGGGCGTAGGTCAGCAGGCGCATCGCGAAGGCACGCACGATCTGCTCTTTGTCGGTGAGTAATAATTGTTTCAGCTCGTCAATGTCCTTGAAGCGCCGACCGTCCGGCAGCACGTCGCTCGGGTCGATGTCTCTGCCTCGGAGATAAGGCGTGCGTTTGCCGTCGATCATCACCGGCTTCCCGTTGCCGACGCTGCGGTAGTAATCGCGCCAGCCTCCGATCACGTCGAAGCTTTCGAGCGCGAAGCCGGGCGGGTCGATCTCGGTATGACAGGCGGCGCACGATTCGATCTGACGATGCTTTGCGAGTTGCTCGCGGATCGTCGTTGCTCCGCGAATGTCGGGCTCGACCGCAGGCACTCCCGGCGGCGGCGGTTCGGGCGGCATGCCGAGCACTCGATCAAGCACCCATGCTCCGCGCACGACCGGCGAAGTGTTCGTGCCATTGGCTGTCACTTTGAGAACGCTCGCCATCGTCATCACTCCGCCGCGATGACTGTCCGGCGGCAGCTTCACCTTGCGAAACGCATGACCTTCAACGCCGGGGATGCCGTAATGCTGAGCCAGTCGCTCGTTGAGCATCGTGAAGTCCGACGCGACAAAGTTCGTGACGCTCAGATCGTGCTTGAGCAGTTCCTCAAAGAAGAGATGCGATTCTTGCACCATTGCCGTCTTGAGTAAGTCATCGAACTCGGGATAGAGCCGCCGATCGGGCTCGGTGAAGTCGATGTCTCGCAAGCCGAGCCATTGCCCGACGAAGTTCTCCGTGAATTGCTTGGCCTTCGGACTGACGAGCATGCGTTCGAGTTGTCGCTTGAGTTCATCCTTCTGCTTGAGTCGTCCTTCATCCGCGAGCTTGAGCAGTTCGTCATCGGGCATCGTGCTCCATAAGAGATAGGAGAGGCGGCTTGCGATCGTGAAGTCGTCAATGCGATCAAGTTGCTCGCGCCGAAAGAGGAAGTCGGACGAGACGAGCGCGGCTTTCAACGCGACTCGAATTGCTTGCTCGAACGAGCCTTTCTCCGCTCCGTTCGTGCCCGCGAGCTTTTGCTCAAAGAGAGCGATCAGCGGTTCAACGTCACGATCCGTGACCGCTCGCCGAAACGCGCGGCGGGTGAAGTTCTTCAAGATCGAACGCGCGTCGCTCAGCGGATCCTTCGACGCCACTTCAACGCGATTGCGGAAGTCGCGAATCGGAGCGGGCTCTTGCGCGAGGTCGCCGAAGATGCGGCGATGACTTTCGGGCGGCCATACGTCGTGCAGCGGGCCTTCGATCTCGACCCACTCAACCGCGAGACCGGGGCCCTCATAGACGTCGGCTCCGATCTTGTTGACGGTGTGCGCCGTTGCGATGCCGTGCGGCAGCAACCGAAACGTGTTGCGTGCTTCGAGATGATCAACGAACTCGATCACCGTCGACTTATCAGCCTGCGCATCGAAGAAGCCGACGAGATGATTCTTCGTGCCCATCAACATCGGCCCGGCGTCGACTCGAAACGTGACCGGCTTGCCCTGCGACTGAAAGCCGCGCGCGGAGATGCGAAACCGATAGGTGCCTCGATCCGGCGGATAGAACTGCGAACTCGTGACCGCGTTCCACTGTGACGAACTAAACATGACGAGCGCGTCATCGAGCGGCTTGAAGACTTTCTCGGTCGAGACCTTCACGACGCGTTCGTCATGAAACCGAAGGCGCTTCTGCACGAGCGGCGGTTGAGGCCGATTCGCAATCGCGAGATTCAACGCGGTGTCGGCGGCTTCGAGATACTTCTCCATCAAGAACGACGACGTATGCAGCGCGTCGGCGCTGTTATCGAAGCCATTGGCCGACGAGTCCGGGGGTAACAATTCCTTCAGCTCAACTTGAATGCCGAGCAGATCGCGGATCGTGTTCTCGTACTCGATGCGATTCAGCCGCCGCATCACGACCGCTGATTTCGTCGGCGGAGCAGTCAGCGCCTCGGGGCTCAACGCAATTCCGAGAACAAGAACGAGCATCAAGCTGCACGCGAACGTCTTCATGGCCGACTCTCCGACTGGGAACCGACGCGCTGCTGCCGTCAGTGATGTCTGCTGAGGTTGCGTGAGAAGAACGCAGCACCGCAGTTCTTCTCGCGAACACAGTCAGAGACTTTGCTGAGGGGCTCTGCGTTTGCCAATCGAGACGAATCTGGCGCGGCGGGCGGATCGAATGCGGATGGCAAAAAGATGACTGGCAAAAAACATGGAGGGGGAGTGGTCGTAGTATGGGCTTCTAGCCCGTGCTGTCGTGATTCGGTCGAGTGAGATCGAGCGACTGGGACGCTCATCGCAAACGCGATGTAAGAAACGTGACAGCGTCTATTGGGTTCGAGGGAGGCTTTGCGGGGATGCCGGCGAAAAGCGCGGCCCGATGGGCACGCGGTGAGACTAACGCGGCGGTGCCGCCAACGTTGCAAGCTTGCCTCCGGTGTTTGCGTGTTGGTTCTTCATCCGTGGGACCACTTTGTCATCCGTGGGAAGCATCGTTCGACAAACCTTTGCCTCGGATCGCACTGCAAACCGCCGATACACATCGAAGACAATTCGCAAGATCAATGACCAAACTCACAAGACATCGCCCACGGATGACGTAGTGGTCCCACGGATAAGAAAAATCCTTGCGGTGCGACGACTGGTGCGGTCGTCGCAAACGCGATGTAAGAAACGTGACAGCGTCTATTGGATTCGAGGGCGGCTTTGCGGAGATGCCTGCGAAAAGCGCGGCCCGATGGGCACGCGGTTAAACGAGGTGGCGGCTATTAGGGCGGCGATGACGAGTAGCGTTGTCACGCTCAGCGTTGCTAGCGGGACGAAGTGAGTCGGGCGGAAGGACCACTCGATGCGGTGCTTTCCGGCGGGGACTTGCACTCCGCGAAAGAAGGGGGCGACTCGCTCGGACGCTGCCGGTTGCTCGTCGATCGTCACGCGCCAGCCGGGGTAGTCGAGATCTCGCAGCACGACCGTCGCGGTAGCAGGCAGCTCGACTTCAATGCTCACACGATTGGCTTCGTAGCTCTTGATCGAAGCCGTTCCTTGCTGATCCCCGAGTACGCTGACTCGACCGCGCGTTTGCGGTAGCTCGTAGAGGAAGAGCGGCGATTGCGGGCCTCGACCCCATGCGCGGTTTAAGAAGTCGTCGGGGCCCTTAAAGACGAGACGCAAGCGGGCTTCAAAGTCGTCCGTCCAAATCGCGTCGTACAGCAAGACATGAGTGACGCCCGCGTTCTCGGCCCAATCGAGATAGCGCGAAAGACGCTCGGCATGCGGCAACGACTTGCCCTCTTCATGAGCTGCATCCAGTAGCCGCGCCTGCGTCGGGACTGAGTAGTACTCAATCGGACCGAGCCCGAGATATTCGGGCACCGACGACACTCCCAACAAATTCGTGAGGTTCGCTCCGGGTGCATCGAGTCGCACGAGTGTCGGATGCTTTGCCAACAACTGCCGGATCGAGCTTTGCGCTAAGAACGCAATTGGCGGAGTGCTCACGAAGACTGAGTATCGCACTTGCCGCGAGACGACATGCAGATCGGCAACCGTCAGCAGCATGAGCACGATCGTCCGCTGACGAGACGTCGTTCGGCGCCACAGCACCTCGTACCCGCGAGTTGCGAACAGTCCGACGGCGAGTGTCGTGACAATGCCGAAGCGCCCCAGTTCTTGAACGAAGCTGAGATGCGGTTCGAGCGTCGTCAGTAGCAGCAGCCAATCAATGGCATAGATCAACACTCCGACCGTCAGCAGCATGAGCACGATCGTTCGCAGCCGAGACGTCGTCTCGCTCCACAACACTTCGTAGGCGCGGCCTGCTAACAGTCCGACAGCGAGCGTTGTGACGATGCCGAAGCGGCCCAGTCCTCGAAAGAAGCTGAAGCCCGGCAAGAGCTTCGTCAGCGGCAGCAGCCAACCAATGGCATAGATCAACGCGGCGGCACCGAGCAGCAGCCATATCCATCCGCCGTGCTCAAGCAGCCGGCGTCGCGTTGTCGGTAAGGCTAGCGCCGTCACGACGAGCGCCAGCGGCAGCAACCCGAAGTAGAGATGCGCTTCGACTTGATTCGTCCCCGAACCGATCGCTCCGAGAGTGAGTTCGGTCAAAGCGCGGTCTCGATCAACGTCTTCGGCGTACCACCACCACCAAGACGCGACGACCTGCGACACGTACAGCGGCGGGATGTGCCCATAACCGGGATCGAACTCGCGACTGGTCGTCGATTGCCGCTGACTCATCAGCTTCAGCTCCCAGCTCGGCCCGAGTTGCACCGCAGCCAGCGCGAACGCCGCGATCAGCGCGAGCACTACTCCGCCGAACCCGCGTGCTCGTTGCAGCAAGACCGCGCGACGCGGATCGCTCACCGCGTTCGTTGCGGAAGCGAGTGGAGTAATTCTTACATCCGGCGACGGCTCGCTGACGAGCACTCGCAGCAGCGCATAAGCGAGGCTCGTCAACTGCGTGATGAACGCCAAATGGAAATGCCCGGCGGTCATCTGACAGCCGAGCAACAGTGCGAGCAGCAGCAAGCTCATCGGTCGCCGAGTTCGCAGCCAGCGCTCAACACACAGCAGCGCCAACGGCAAATAGCACCCGCCGATGATCGCCCACTCCAAACACAGTCGCGGCGGGAACCATCCATAAACAAAGACGAGCGCCGCGAAGAGCGCTCCGCTCGTCTTGAGCCCCCACTCGCGCGCCAGTCGCCAACTTGCGAGAAACGCGACGACATAGTGAGCCAGTTGCGAAACGTGATACGCGCGATGCTCGTCGAGCAGTCCGTAGAACAGCCAATTCGGCGGATAGAAGACGCCGGTCTGACTCTCGGCAATCAGCGGATATCCGAAGCTCGTGCGTTGATGCCAAAACGGGAGTGAGCCCGCTCGCAGGCTCTCACTCAGCAACTGCTTCTGCGGCAGGAAGTACGGATAAATGTCCCCGCCGACGATCCCCGCTCCGTGCCAAATCTCGCTCCAAAAAACATACGTCGCAGCAATCGCCAACAAAGTGACGAGCAAGAACTCACGACGAGAAACGGGCGATGTCATGCGATGCAGCCAATGCGGCAGAGTGAGGAGTGGCGGGGGACGTCGTTCAAGGATTTGGAAGCAGCCGAATTCGATCATAAGAATCCGGCTGACACTATCGGGTTGCGGGCGTCAGCTCTCCGCCGACCCTGCGTCGGCGGGAGCATGACTCGGCAGCTAAGCGAAGCGAATCTGCGCTGTGTCTTTCGCTCTCCACTGACCCCGCGTCAGTGGGAGCCGCGACTGGGCTGCTAAGGATCGTTCGAGTAACCCCGTCGTCAGTGCACGACGACCTTCGGCTGAAGGAACTCTGACTTCGAAATCGTTAGCGAATCAGTCGTTGCTTCCACCGACACGGGGTCGGTGGAGAGCGAGAAGAACGAGGTTTGTGGACTGCGTTATTAGCTTGCCAGTCGTTGCTTCCACTGACGCGGGGTCAGTGGAGAGCGGGCTCAACGTACCGCGAACTGAGGTCTGCGCCTGACATTATTGCTACATGCGGGAAGCTGCCGGTCACTCAATCAATTCGACTCAGCCAAATAACTTCGCGATCGGTTGTCCGCCGTCCGTCAGCGGGATCGGGCGCGAGCCATCCATTAATTCTTTGCTCGGATTGATGCCCAGTGCTGCATGCACCGTCGCATGAAAGTCGGGGATGCTCACCGGGTTCTCGACGATCTTCTTTGAGAGTTCGTCGGTCACTCCGTAAGCCCCGCAGTGCTTCAAGCCGCCGCCAGCGAGCAATAACGAGAAGCACGTTCCTTGATGGCCTCGACCGCCGCGCCCGTCGAATTCGGCGGGACGTCCGAACTCGGTGCCGATGATGATCAGCGTCTTGTCGAGCAACTGCTTTGCTTCGAGATCGCTCACTAATGCCGACAGCGCGATGTCGAGTTCTTGAATCAGCACGTGCTGCTGTTGCTGGCCTTCGTTGTGAGTGTCCCAGCCGGTGCCATTGATGAAGTTCAAGTTGTGCGAGACCTCAATGAAGCGGACGCCCGACTGCACCAATCGGCGAGCGAGCAAGCAGCGCTGACCGAACTCGCCGCCATAGTTGTTGCGCAGCTCGGCGGGCTCTTCGTCCAATCGAAAGTTGCGCATGAACTCGGGACCGGAGAGACGCAGTGCTTCGCGCTGTGCGGTGAGGTAGTCCGCGATGACAGAGTCTTTCGGCACTCGCTCTTGCAGAGGTTCGAGCAGCTTCAAGCGGTCTGCTTTGCGATCGCTCGTCACATCGGACGGACTCGTGAAGCCCGCCGGTCCGGCTGTCGTATCCGTCAGATAGACATAGCCCGCCTTTGCCCCCAAGAAGCCGGGACCGCGACTGACATTCGGATAACCAATCAGCATGTAAGCCGGGACGGTCGGATTCGCGGCACCTCGCTCATGCGCGACGATCGAGCCGATCGAGGGATAGGTCACGTTGCCGCTAATCATGCGGCCGGTATGCACGAGGTTCGTTGCGAAAGCATGCTCGTCGACGACGCGATGATTGACCGTGCGAACGATCGTCATGCGATCGAGCAATCGCGCGGTGCGTTTGAGATGCTCGCAAACTTGCACGCCGGGCACTGCCGTATCAATCGCGTCATAAGCACTGCCGGGCTTCTTCGGAGAGCCTTTTGGATCGCCCTTCATTTTTGGATCCAGCGTGTCGGTCTGCGCCATACCTCCGCCGAGCCAGATGAAGACAGCGTGCTCGGCGCGGCCTTTCGGGAAGCTCGACTCGGCTTGAATAGAGTTGCTCGCCATCGTGCTTGAAGCAGCAATCGCAGCGGACGTTTGCAGGAATTCTCGACGTTGCATGATCGGTCTCTCGAATTGGCCGAGTGGGGCGTCTTCAGTGTCGGCTTTTGCTCCGCAAAAGCGGCCTTTCGCGGAGAGGTTGTGATTAAATCGCCCCCGAGCTTGCCTCGGGGGTTCAACGGCCTTTGCGCTACTACGATTTAGGGCAAATTCGAGTAGCGCAAAAGCCGCTAAACCCCCGGCACAAGGCCGGGGGCGAAAAGATCACAGCCTCGGAGCGAAAGGCGACTATCAATCAATGGGACATCACTCAGCGATCGCCGAGTGGTCGCTCCCTTTTTACAGCGGGCTCAAAGACTGGAGCTACTTGCGCGACTTCCAAATGTTGGGAGTCACCGTATTCGACTGTTTTACTCCCGGCGTGCTGCGACCGTCGGCGACGAGCGTCTTCAACTTCGTCGTGAGATCTTCGACGGTCTCGGGATGCTCAGCTTGCAGGTTCTTTGTCTCGGCGATGTCAGTTCGCAGATTGAAGAGTTGCATTGGCGGCAATTGGCTTTGATCGCCGCGGCCCGGTTGAGGAGCACTCCATCCGCCGGAGCCGGGGCAGAGGCACAACTTCCAATCGCCCGCGCGGATCGCGAACGAACCGTTGATCGAGTGATGCACGATGCTGCTTCGCGACTGAGCCGACCGCGTGCCGACGAGCGCTCCATAGAAACTGAAGCTGTCTTCGCCGGCAGTCGGAGCGAGTGATGCTCCGGTGATCTCGGCAGCGGTTGCCATCAAGTCGGTCAGACAAACGAGATCGTGCGCTGTTTGCCCGGCCTTAACTCGCGCCGGCCAGCGCACCAAGAACGGCACATGATGCCCGCCTTCGTAGATGTCGGCCTTATGACCGCGAAAGACATGACTCGGGTTATGTCCCTTTGCCTTCAGTTCGCCGAAGTCGGCTTCCGGCGAGCAACCATTGTCGCTCGTTAAGACGACCATTGTGTTCTCAGCGAGTCCGGTGCGATCGAGCGTTTCAAGCACGCGACCGACGGCCGCATCCGTCTCCATCACAAAGTCGGCATAGGGATTGAGCCCGCTTTTCTCCTGCCACTTTTCGGTCGGCACGATCGGAGTATGCGGCGATGCGAGTGGCACATAAGCGAAGAAGGGCTTGCCGCTCTTTGCGTCTGCGGAACGCTGCTCGATGTACTTCGTCAGCTCATCGGTCAATCGCGGCAGCACTTGATTGGCATCGAAGCCTTCTGCCGTCGGTCCCAATCGAGTGTGTTTCTGACGCCCGAGCATCATCGCGAAGCTGCGATCAAGAGTCGGCAGAACGGTGACTTTGTCATTCTGAATGAAGCAGTACGGCACCATATCGAGCGACGCGCTGATGCCGAAGTAGTGGTCGAAGCCGACCGCATTCGGTCCGTCCTGAATCGGCTGACTGTAATCGACATTCCATACTTGCTCGCGCGGCTCGATCGAGAGTTCGCTGACCGACTTGCCGGGCTTGAGCACCCAATTCATTCCGAGATGCCACTTGCCGAAGCACGCGGTGTGATAGCCCCGCTGCTTGAGCAATGAGGCAACCGTTTCGCGGCCGGGTTCGATCAGTCGCGGGCTCAGTCCGCCGAGCACTCCGCTCTGCAATCGCGAGCGCCATGCATAGCGACCCGTCATGACTCCGTAGCGCGTCGGCGAGCAGACCGACGATCCCGAGTGCGCGTCGGTAAAGATCATGCCTTCGCGAGCGATCCGATCCATCTGCGGCGTCGCGATCTTGCCCTCAGGATTCAAGCAGCGGACATCTCCGTAACCGAGATCATCGCAGAGGATGTAGATGATGTTCGGCAGCTTGCTTTGCTCAGCGGCTGAAGCGATCCCGGTCGCGACGCAGCAGAGCAATGACAACACAACGCGGAGTAAGTGCATGCGGAGTCCTCTCAACAAAGAGATGAAGAAACAAAAGGCGGGACCGTAGCCGCTTGAGTGTCGGCTTTCGCTCGGAGCCGGTAACGAACTTCGGCTCTCCGCCATTCGTGTTGAAGCTTGTGATGAGTGAGCCGCCGGCGCTAGCCGCGGGGCGGAATTTGAAGCGGCCAGCGGCGAGCGCCGGCGCCTCACAAGAGGTTTTCAACACGAATGGCGGAGAGCCCGAATTTCGAGGGGCACGTTTTCAACGTGCCCGTTTGGCTTCAAGCACGGGCACGTTGAAAACGTGCCCCACAAAGAGTGGGCCGCCGCTGCGTCGTCACGTGCGTTGCGACCCTCTAGGTCACTCGACAACATCCCGCCCCCGCTTCGGGCCGACTTCGTTTGCTCCTGCCTCGGAAGGATTCCTCTGATGAAACGCCTTGTTTGCGGAGTCGCCTGCGCGGCTCTCTTTGCTGGTGTAGTAAATACTCCTCAAGCCGAAGACGCTGCTGCTCCGAAAGTCCCCGCCGGCCTGCCGCCCGTTGTTTGGCCGAAAGACAATCAACCTTCTGCCGCCAAAATCGAACTCGGCAAGCAGCTCTACTTCGATCCGCGTTTGTCGAAGGACAACACCGTCTCATGCGCGAGCTGTCATGATCCCGCAAAGGGCTTCAGCAACGGCGAACGGTTCGCAACGGGCGTCGGCGGAGCAAAGGGCGGACGCAGTGCTCCGAGCGTCATCAATGCCGCTTACTACGCTCAGCAGTTTTGGGACGGCCGCGCCGCGACGCTCGAAGATCAAGCACTCGGCCCCATCCAAAACCCGATCGAAATGGCAATGACGCTCGATGCCGTCGTTGCAAAGCTCAACAAGATCGACGGCTACAAACAGCAGTTCCAAAAGGTCTTCGGGACCGACGTGAACTCGGTCGGCATCGGCAAAGCGATCGCGGCTTACGAGCGCACGGTGCTTTCGGGCAACGCGCCGTATGACAAGTTCAAAGCCGGCGACACGAACGCGCTCTCGAAGCAAGCTCAGAGCGGCATGCAGTTGTTCTTCGGCAAGGCGCGTTGCTCCGCTTGCCATACGGGTCCGAACTTCTCGGACAACGCCTATCACAATCTCGGCATCGGAATGGATGCAAAGGAACCGGACATCGGACGCGAAGCCGTCAGCAAGCTGTCCGGTGACAAAGGCGCCTTCAAAACGCCGACGCTGCGCGAGATCGCAAAGACCGGTCCCTACATGCACGACGGCAGCCTCAAGACGCTCGAAGAAGTCGTCGAGCACTACAACAAAGGCGGCATCGCGAACGAGTGGCTCGACGAAGAAATGGTGCCGCTCAAGCTCACGAAGGATGAAGTCGCTGCGGTCG
>CAZNMS010000172.1:0-16022 GCA_964573505.1 uncultured Planctomycetaceae bacterium
CGTCGCTTCTCACGACGTTCGACGGACTACAAGTCCGTCGTACCAGTGTTTCTCATCCACTGTCCCCGCCCGCCCGGTGAGGAACCTTTCTCGCACGCCTCCGCCCGTCGCCGACGGCCACTCCCCCAAAAAGCGGCTACGCCGCGAGCCAAAGCGGGGATGAATCCCCGCACTCCAAGATGGCTCGACTTTGAGAGCGATCTCTGCCGCGATACAGCCCGCTGCTTGTCACCGTCTCACACTCACAAACGGAGTTCATCAATGCCGCGCATTCCCTGCATCAGTGCCATTGCTTGCGGAGTAATTCTTCTGACAGTGTCTGCCTTGCAAGCCGCTCCACTTATGGCGGGAGTCGGTAAGGCGGACATCACCGATCGAGACGCGAAGCATGTCAACGACCCGCTCTATGCAAAGGCGCTCGTGCTCAGTGACGGCACGACGACGGCGGTGCTTATCACCCTCGACGCCGTTTCGATTGGTGAGATCGGCTACATCGGCAATGGCTATCTCGGAACCGTGCGCGAGGAGTTATGGAAAGCGCTGAAGATCAAACCCGAGCATGTCGTTGTGAATGCGAGCCATTGTCACGGCATCGTTCGCAAGGATGTCGCAGAACTTACAGTGCAAGCCGTGAAGGACGCGGCGAAGAATCTCGTGCCGGTCAAAGTCGGAGCGGGCACCGGAACCGAGAACCGCATCTCCGAGAACCGTCGCCTCAAGTTGAAAGACGGGCGCGAGACCGACGTGCGGCATGCGTACTCGATGCCGCGCGATGAAGACGTTGCGGAGATCGGTCCGATCGATCCGCAGATTGGTTTGCTGAGACTCGATCGACTCGACGGCAAGCCGTTCGCAGCCGTCTACAACTTCGCGTGTCATCCGATTCAAGGCGTGCCGAACGGCGGGAACACTGCGGACTTCCCGGCGTACTCGTCGCAAGTCATCGAAGAGAACTTCGGCGACGGAGTGATGGCGTTCTTCGTGCAGGGCTGCGGCGGCGACATCAACCCGGTCACGTACAAAGCGGTCTCTCATCCGCGCGATGCGGAACCGCTCGGCAACCTGCTCGGGCTCAGTGCGATGCGCGGCTTAAGAAAGATCGAGACGCGAGCCGACGCTCCGCTCAAGGTCATCAATGAACTGCTCGAAGTCCCGGTCGCAGCCGACTTCGAGACTCGACTCGCAGCAATGGAGACCGAGCGAGATGCGCTGTTGAAAGGCTTGCGCGGGACGAGTCTCAACTTCAAAACCTTCTTGCCGCTCTATGTGCAATCAAAGGTCAATCCCGAGTTCCCGTCGTACTACTCGCACCGCTATCTGCTTGATGAGAAGTTGGGCCGCAACGAGATGCAGAAGCTTGATGCCGAGAACGCCGCCAATGTCGCGGCTTATCTGCGCAACATCGAAGCAATGGAGCGACTGACTCGGCTGCAAACCAACATGGACTTGCTGAAGCGTCATCAAGCACGGCTCGCAAAGGCCGGCGCGGCGACATTGCCCGTTGAGGTTGTCGGCTTACGAGTGGGCGATTTCATGCTGGTGACTTTCCCCGGCGAACTGACTGTCGAGATCGGACTCGACATCAAGCGTCGCGCACCGCACCCTCACACGTTCGTTGCGGGTTACACGAACGGCTATATTTATTACACACCGACCGCCGAGCAGCGTCGCAATCCCGGCTACGCTCAAGAAGACTGCGATTCGCTCGTCGCCCCCGAATGGCGCAAGCTGTTCGACGAGCGCGTCGATGCGATCTTGAAGAAGCTGTGAGCAAGCCGAGCGTCTCTCGTAGCCGAAATCGTCAGATCTCGGGCTCCTCACAACGGCATCACTTCCGCGCGAAGCAATCGCAACTCACTTCACTCAGCACCGACAGATGAGGTCACTCAATGGGCAGAGTCACAACCGCCGCGACGATCGAGAATCTCGAAGACGCATGGGCCGCGCGACGCGGCAAGCTCGATGAGCGGCTTGTCCGACGCATTGAAGTCCCAAATGCGCTCGTTGATACGGGCGCGATCGCGCTGTCGTTGCCGACACACATGATTCAGCAGCTCGGCCTTGCGCCGATCGGGCAGAAGAACACCATCACTGCAACTGGAGTCGCGACGGCGATGCAGTACGAAGCCGTGCGACTCGTGATTCAAGATCGTTCTTGCACGGTCGATGTGCTTGAAGTGCCGGACCGAGTTCCCGTACTCGTCGGGCAGATCTCATTGGAGTTCATGGACTTCGTTGTCGACCCTGCGAACCGGCGTCTGATCGGCAATCCCGATCACGGCGGCCAGCAGGTGCTTGAGATGCTGTAACAATTATTGACAAGCTGCCGACTTCGCGACTCTGACAACGCGCCACTCACCGTTCCTGATCCGCTTGAGAATGCCAATGACTCACTCGCTACCAACAGACGCCGCCGGTTGTGCTTTTTCTTCCACTCACGATCGTCGGCAGTGGCTGAAGACGACCTCTGCGGGGCTCGGCTATATGGCCTTCGGAGCATTGGCGACCGAAGCTGCACGCGCTGAATCAGCCGGACCACTGGCGCTCAAGCAACCTCACTTCGCGGCACGTGCGAAACGCACGATCTTCCTCACGATGCGCGGAGGACCGTCGCACGTCGAGTCGCTGGATCCAAAACCAAAACTGCTCGCCGATCAGGGGAAGCCGGGACGAACGGGCACCGGCAAGCTGCTCGGCTCTCGTTGGAAGTTCAACAAGCACGGCGAGAGCGGCATTGATGTCGTCGAACTCTTGCCCGAGATCGGCAAGCACGCGGACAAGCTCTGCGTACTGCGCGGCATGACGACCGACAACGAGAATCACCCGCAAGCTCTTGAGCAGCTTCATACGGGCAGCTTCCAGTTCATTCGGCCGAGTATGGGTTCATGGGCCGTTTATGGGCTCGGCACCGAGAACCAAAACTTGCCCGGCTTCATCAGCATCAATCCGCTGACGAATCTCGGCGGGCTGCGCTACTACCAAAGTGCGTTTCTCCCGGCGGCGTACTCGGCAACGACGATCGGCGACTCGAACCGACCGAGTAAGCAGGCCGTCGTCGGCGACCTCACGAACTCGCGACTGACACTCGCTGCTCAGCGTCAGCAACTCGATGTGCTGCAAGCGTTGAATCGTCGCACGAACGAACTCACTGCCGATCCGAAAATCGAAGGCGTCATCGAGTCCTACGAACTCGCGTTCCGCATGCAGACTGAAATGCCGCGAGTAATGGATCTCTCAAGCGAGTCCAAAGAAACGCTCGCCCTCTACGGAGCCGACGGGGGACCGACCGAGACGTTCGGTTCGCAGTGCCTCTTAGCGCGCCGCTTTTGTGAGGCGGGAGTGCGCTTCGTCGAAGTCACTCATGTCGATTGGGATCATCACGGCTTCTTAAGTTCGCTGATGCCGGCGAGATGCAAAGAGATCGATAAGCCCGTTGCTGGCTTGCTGACGGATCTTGCTCAGCGCGGCTTGCTCGAAGACACGCTCGTTGTTTGGGGCGGCGAGTTCGGACGCACGCCCGACGACCCGACCTCAGATGGTCGCGGTCACAACAACAAAGGCTTCTCGATGTTCATGGCCGGAGGCGGAGTGAAGGCCGGTCACATTCACGGCGAGACCGACGAGTACGGCTACGAAGCCGTTGCCGGGAAAGTCCATATTCACGATCTGCATGCGACGATGCTGCACTTGATGGGACTCGATCACGAACGGCTGACCTATCGCTACGGAGGCCGCGACTTCCGTCTGACCGACGTTCACGGCCGCGTCGTCAACGAAGTGCTCGCGTAGCGCGTCGTTCAGCCGCGTGCCCATCGGGCCGCGCTCCTGCCGCCGAAAGACTCGAACTTCGCGGCATCGTTCTCCTGGGAGTCTGTCCGAGAAGTAGGCTGCGGGGCCGAAGCTCTTCGATGACGGCATGCAGTTGATGTGCTCGGCGATTCGATCGGAGCATTCCGAGTACTCAACCGAGCAAGTCGAACGCGAAGTCACTCGCCGATTGAAAATCGGGCGGCGATTTGATGAAGGCGATATCTATTGCGATGCAGGAGTGCTGGATGAGTGACGTCGTTCCCAAGAACAGCGCGAGATGACGGGATCCTTTGGTAAGCTGCCAGCTTGCAACGGCTTCGAAATTCAACTTGGTGGCGGAGATGTCTGATGAAGAGAAAAACGAGTGGAACTCGGACAGAGTCGAAAACGTTGAAGCCGAAGCCGATAGCTTCGGTGCAGATTCGGCCGTTGGTGGCCCAAGCGGCTGCGGTAAAGGGCGTTTCGGTCTTGAAGTTCGTAACGGATGCGGCATTGAAGGAGGCCACTCAGGTGATTGAACAGGAGCGGCTCATCCAACTCACCGAAGCAGATGCCGTCCTGATTCAACGGTTGCTCGACGATCCTCCGAAGCCAAATGCCAAGATGATGAAGGCCATCGATGCTCATCGGGAGTTGATCGATGGCTAGAGTCGTTCCGCTGGATCGCACTCATCGGCGAAGGGACTTCGACTGCGGGCGAGTCGAACTGAATGACTACTTGGCTAAAGTCGCGATACAGCATCAAGACAGCGGGGTGTCGCGAGTCTTCGTCCTGATCGAGCCGAACGAATCGCCGACTCACGTATTGGGCTTCTTCAGCTTGTCGGCCTGCCAAGCGACAGGCGACGTCTTGCCGGTCCCGCTTCAGAAGAAGTTTCCCCGGATCATTCCGGCGATCTTGCTTGGGAGACTGGCTGTCGATCGACACCAACAGCGACGCGGATTTGGGCGGGCGTTGCTGATTGAGGCCATCAAGCGAGTTGCAGATGTGTCGCAGACCGTTGGGTGTGTCGGGATGTTTGTTGACGCAAAGGATGATGAGGCCGATCGCTTCTATCGACAGTTTGGTTTCATCCCTCTGTCGAGTTCCCCACAGAGATTGTTCTTGCCGTTGCAAACACTTGCTTCGGTTGCCCATGCAGCGACGGCTGGCGCTACGTTGCCACCAATTGAATGACGGGACCAATGATGGCCAATCAATCACGACGAGAGTTCCTCACTCAAACCGGTGCTGGCTTCGCGGGGGTCGCGCTGAGTGCGCTCATGGCTCAGGAGTTGAAGGCGGCGGCTCCGAGGGTTGCGGCGCTTGATCCTTTGCAGCCTCTGGCGGAGCGGGTTTCACATTTGGCTCCGAGGGCGAAGCAGGTTGTCTTCCTGTTTCAATATGGAGGACCTTCGACCTTCGATTTGCTGGATTACAAGCCGGAGCTGATCAAGCTCGATGGGCAGAAGGTGCCGGAGTCGTTCAAGAAGAATCCGGATCGCGTCGGCGGCGTCTTCAATCATTGCAAAGACGAACTCATGGCCGGGCCGTGGAAGTGGCGGCAGCATGGCGAGTCGGGGCAGTGGGTGTCGGAATTGTTACCTCATACCGCAAAGCACATCGACGAACTGTGTCAGGTGCGGTCGATGTTTAGCGAAAGCTCCAATCACGCACCGGCGACTTACTTGATGAATACGGGAGCGATCCTCGGAGGCAAGCCGAGCCTCGGGTCTTGGGTCACGTATGGGCTCGGTTCGGCGAATCAGAATTTGCCGGGGTATGTGCTGCTCTACAAAGTGGGAGGGCTCGGCGGGTCTCAGAATTGGAGCAATGCGTTTCTGCCGGCGGCGTTTCAGGGGACTCAGTTCCGACATGAAGGCTCGCCGGTGCTCAACCTGCAACCGCCGGCTGAGTTCGCGGACGTGCAACGCTCGACGTTGGACTTCGCTCAAACGCTCAATCGCCAGCATGCCGAGCAACGACCGGGAGTGCTCGATCTCGATGGCCGCATTGCGTCGTATGAGTTGGCTTATCGCATGCAGTCGGCGGCGCTGGATATCGGAGAGTTGTCTTTAGAGACGAAAGAAACTCAGGACGCTTACGGCTTGCATGACGAGAACAAGAGCAAGGCGTTGTTCGGTCGGATGTGTTTGCTGTCGCGGCGGTTGGTCGAGAAGGGCGTTCGCTTCGTGCAACTCTACAACGCCGTCGACAAGCTCGGTTGGGACGCGCACGACAACAACACCGACTATCACAACCGCAACGCTGCTCAGACCGATCAGCCGATTGCGGCACTGCTGAGCGATCTCAAGCAGCGCGGGTTGCTTGATACGACGCTCGTGATTTGGGCGGGCGAGTTCGGCCGGACTCCGATGAAGCAGGGCAACAACGGTCGCAATCACAATCCGTATGGCTTCACGATTTGGATGGCCGGAGGCGGCGTTCGCGCGGGCAGCGTCATCGGTTCGACGGACGACATCGGACTGCGCGCCGCCGAGCAACCTCAGCCCGTGAAGAATCTGCATGCAACGATTCTTACAGCACTCGGCCTGAACCCGGACGAATTGTTCTTCGAGCACGCAGGCCGACAAGAACGTCTGACCGGAGTCGCTCAAAGCTGGAAGACGATTCCGGGTGTCTTGAGCTGATGCTCAGCCACTGGGACTGCGGCAGCGGGTGCTGCTCGGGGGGTGCGAAGCTCGTCTTGAAGTAGAGCGTGACAAGCAAGCTTCCTGAGGAACACATCCGACTTTTGGGTACGACGGACTTGCAGTCCGTCGCGTCTCACGACGTTCGACGGACTGCAAGTCCGTCGTACCAGTGTTCCTCACCCGTTGTGCCGGCACGCCCGGTGAGGAACCCCTTGTCGTTGGCGAGCGAGAGGACGGCTCGAACTCAGCTCAGCATTCGCTTCAATGCGAGCGCCATTAGGGCGAGCACGGCGATGACGTAAGCGATCATCCCCGCGATCAACTTCCATGAGGCAACGTCTTCGGCAGAGGCGGGTTCGTCATCAGCGACCAATCGGATCTCGGATCGTTCGCCTGTCTCACGCGATGAGAGTTCTCGTCGTTTCGAACCCAATCGCCTCAGACGCCACCACAAGAACGCGAGCGGCAGTAGCGCGACGAGCCATAACAACTGCCCGACATCACTGAGGCTGCTGCGCCAGTCGCTCAAGCTGAGTTGCCAAACAAGCAAGGCGGCACCGATCAAGATTAAGACGCCGACTCGAATCTCGAACGGCTTCGAGAACTCATGCGACGGCCGCTCGCGACGCGGAATGAGTTCCGGTTCGCTGTCGTTTGAGTCGTTGTCACTGAAGAGCGGCAGCGGCATGTTGCAGATCCGAGAATGCAGTCGCTCATTCACCGCTCGTCTTCGCTCTCCGTCTCGCTTGTCCGGACGGAAGCAATGACTGGCCAGCTACAGATGCGAGGAAATAGCCGACCAATCGTGACTCCCGTCCGGGCAAGCCGGGCGGAGAGTGATTCAACCCGCTCTGTGTTGTCGCTATCCAGTCGCGGCTTCCGTCCGGACGAGTCAGACGGAGAGCAATCGCTGAATCGGGAAGTCATTGACCACAAATCGTATAGCGTCGAAGACGCACTACGTTCGGGTCGGGACGGTTTCGTGTGAGTGCAAGTAGTCGGGGTCGACCGGGTAGTTGCGGAATTGGATCGAGTAATGGTCCTCGAACCATGATTGGATGTCGGGGATGACGCTGTCGTCAAAGCTCGGAGCGACGTGCAACAGCGTGCCGATTTTGTTCGATCGGATCTCGCCGCCATCGACAACGATCTCGCCGCGATGAATGACCCAGCGCGGCAGTTCGAACATCTTCTGCTTGTCGTCGTTGATGCTGTAGATCGTGACGTCGCCGTCGGCACCGGGGCCGAGATGCCCCTTCTGAGTCAGTCCCAGCAACTTCGCAGGCGCGGCGCGCGTGATGATCGCGATCTCGTTGAGCGTGTATTCGCGAGTGATGTCTCCGAGCACGCAGCGCTCGCGGACTCCTGCCGGTGCTTGCGCCAAGATGGCTTCGCGGCGCGAGCGGTCCATCAAGAGCGCGATGATTTCGGGATAGGCTAAGAACGAACCGCCATTGGGATGATCGGTGCTCATCGCGATGCGCCACGGATCGTTGATCAGCAAGTACCACTCAAGACCGATCGCCCATTGGAGCGTGTGAACCATGCTCTTGTTCTTGTAGACGATCGGCACGATGCCGCAGCCGGCTTCCATTTCCGTATCGCCGCTGAACCACTTCCGCCCCGTGACCTTATGCAGGTAGTAGCCCAGCGGGCCGTCGCCAGTCATCGAGGTCGTCGAGTTAAACATCACCTGCCCGACATCGACGGTGAGGTTCTTGTGCGAGTTCACATAGTCGGCGAGCTTCGGCACTTCCGAACGGAACGTCGATTGATCGTCGGGATGCCCGCCGTAGCTATGAAATTGGATGTGCGTGAGATGCCCTCGATGCCCTTCCAGAGCCTGCATCGTTTCGAGCGTCGTGCCCCAGTTGCCGGGCATGCCGAGATTGTTGCAATGCACATGCACCGAGTGCGGGATGCCGAGTTCATCAACCGCTTGAGCAACGCCTTTGATGATCTCGCGCGGCGTCACTCCGAATGAGTTCACCGAATCATCAAGTTGGCTCGCGTTCCAATCGCCGCTCTTCCATGCCTCAACGCCGCCGGGATTAACGAGCTTTGTCGCATAGCCCTTCGTCGCATTGAGCAGCCATCCGACATACGCCTTCAGTCGTTCCGGCTCCTTCTCGCGTAGCTGCTTCATGATGTAGTGATTGTTACCCATCATGACGTAGAAGCCTTTGTCGATGATCGGCGTATCTTCGAGTTCCTCATGCGTATGCCGCGCGGTGAGCGGCGGAACGGCGGCATCAAACGCGGTCGTGTAGCCGAGCCCCGCATAGAGGTAGCCGGTCGCAAACGTGCTCGGCACGCTGCCCGTCGTCCCCGAGCGAGTCAGCGCCGTGCGTCGCACCATCGGCGACGTTCGCTTCTCTTCAGGACGCATCTTGCGCGCGACATTCACCTTCGGCCCTGCAATGTGGCAGTGCATATCGACGCCGCCCGGCATCACGACATAACCGCGCGCGTCAATCACGCGATCCGCTTTGAGATCGGAAGTCGGGGCAATGATCTTGCCGTCTTGAATCCAAACATCTTGCACGACTCCGTCGATGCCGTTCGTTGGGTCGTAGACGGTGCCGCCTTGAATCTGAAGAAGTGCCATAGTGAGTCGTCGTGTTGTGAGCGTTGTTCGGAAAGCGAAGTCGGAACGATCCCATCGGACTCGCCCCGATGATTATCAGCCTCATCGTGACTAGTACCGCGTCCGGTAATTGACCTGCCATTCTCGGGCGAAGTGCTAGTTGAGTCGCTCATCAAGCCACTTCTTGAGTGACTTCGTTGAGTCGATGTTGTTGAGCGCCCGGCCTAAGTCCGTCGAAACGTTTTCGGGCAGCTTCGTAATCCGATCCGCGAGCGTCTTCGGCAAACGACCAATGCGGTCTTCGAGCAGCACCTTGACCAGTTCGGCACGTCCTTCAACGCGTCCTTCAACCCGTCCCTTCTCAATCCCGATCCGTTCAAACGATGTGACGTATGGCACTTCAAGCTCCTTTGACATCCGCTTTACTTCTTCATTGAAACCGGCAGCGAGATCCTCGCGCAGTCTCACCATCCAATCGAGCAACTGCATGAGGTTGTAAATCTCGTCTCGCGTCAGTCCGAGACCAAACATGCGTCGGAACAGTCGGACTTTGACCGCGTAGCGAGCCTCGGGATCGCCGCGCGTGCGGACGGCTTCGATCTGAGCCCGCGCGAGAATGACCGGCAACGACCAATCGTCTCTCCAATCGGTCTCCAGTCGCTCGATCAACTTACAGACCGGGAATTGGTAGTGACTGAGGAAGCCGCCGCATTCGAAGCGGTCCTCATCCGGTCGCCAATTGGGATCGAGGTCTCCGAGGATGACCAGTGTCACAACTCGCTCGCCCAGAGTGTAAAGCAACCCGGCGTTGTACCGAGCGACCCGCAACGAGAACCCGACTTCGGGATCGGTCTGAATCTCAATATGAATCAGGACCGTGACCAGTTCGCCATTCAGCAAACGCATCCTCGCCAACAGATCGACCGACCGGTTCTTAGTCTTCGTCCGTCCGATGACGATGCTGATTTCTTTGTCGAGCCACTCGGGCTGATAGCTCCAATCGATGAGCCGATGCATGGCCGGGAAATAGACGAGCAAGAACGCGGACAAGTGCCCCTTGAGAGCTTCCTTCCATGCGCCGTCGAAATCGCTGTCTTGTTGGGTCTTGCGAGCCATGAGTTCGATCGAAACCAATGAATGAAGCGGAGCCGTGAGGCAAGATAATCACCGTCACGATGTCGGTACGCTGAGATTGTCCTTCATGCGTTTCTTACGAGGCTGCCAGTTGGCGTTCGCGGATGCGGTTCTCGATGGCCTTCAGGATGTCGTAGTCCGAGCGGTACTTCGACTTGAATGCTGGTCGCAGATAGATCGGCACGTCGTCCATGCGATAGGCCGTGCCTGCGACGTTGATGCCGTATGTCGCTGTCGTAAAAGCGACAGTCGCAACCTTTGCCGACTCACTGAGCTTCGGGTCGAGCACGATCGTCGGGATCTTCACGAAGTGCTCGCGCGCTTGTTGGCAGAAGTTACTCATCGGGTCCGACGCAATGATCATCGCTGCGTCCGCTTCGCCTCGTAGGAGCAAGTCCGACGTTGTGAACTCACCAGGATTGAAGCGCGGATAACCGCGCGCGAGATTCACTCCGAAGGGATAGCCGGTCGACCATGAAACGACGTTGTCCGCTCCAGTCACGTTGCCGTGCCCGCGCATCGGCTTCGCGGTCCAGCGCGTGTATTTGTTGAG
This sequence comes from uncultured Planctomycetaceae bacterium, assembly GCA_964573505.1. Classification (GTDB taxonomy): domain Bacteria; phylum Planctomycetota; class Planctomycetia; order Planctomycetales; family Planctomycetaceae; genus AM-0621. The sequence continues at coordinate 10,719 of CAZNMS010000172.1, forward strand.
GTCTCGCGCCAGTGACAGCACGGCTTCCGTATTCATGTGCTTGCCGCGAGTCATCGTGAGACCCATTCCGAACAGGATCACGCCGAACTTCGCTGCCTTCATTTTCTCAACGAGCACTTGCAGATCAGCGAGTGGCACGCCGGTCTTCTGCTCGATGCTCGGATCAACATCGACGCCCTTCGCGAGTGCGCGCATCGCCCAAATGAGTTCGAAGTCTGAGCGAGGTTTGATTTGCACGAACTGATCAACGGCCTTTGCACTCTTTGTCTTGCGCACGTCAATCAGCACGGCGTAGCGATCCTTGCGGCCATTCGGGACGAACTGCCCCTTCGGCGTCAGGCTATAGCGAGTGAAGTGGCGCGGATGACTTTCTGCCGGATTGCCGCCCCAGAAGAGCACGAAGTCAGCTCGATTCTTAATCTCGCCGAGCGTTGCTGTAACTTCTCCGACACCCTGAAACGCCATTCCCGACGGGCCATGACAAACCGAAGTCGTCGTATCGACCGTGCCGCCGACCCAGTCCGTAATCGCGACGGCAACGCGTTGCGCCTCGCAGGTTGTGTCGGACAGTCCGTAAGTCACCGGATTGCGTGCGTTGAGCAGAATGTCGGCAGCTTTCTCGATCGCTTCTTCATAGCTGACGGCATTGCCGTCGATCGTCGCGTCGGGCCGATCGTCAATGTGATGATTGAGGAACCATGCTTTGCCGAGCACGCACGCATTCTTCGCTTTCGTGATGCGGTTGTTCTCGACAGTCAGCTCCATATCGTCGCAGACGCAGCCGCAAAACGTGCAGGCCGCATCTTTCACGACGGTGAGCGAGGGTAATTCTTGTTCCTGAGTGAGTTCAGCAACTGACATAGTGAATGACCTTTGAAGTAATTCGAGCAGCACCGCTGTGAAGCCTCAGCCCAATGGTCGCCTTTCGCTCCGCGAAAGAGCGTCTTCATTGAGGCGTCATCGAGAATCGACGCCTCACATAAGGAGAGGCGTTTGAAGACGCACTTTCGCGGAGCGAAAGGCGACCACAAAGACGACCGCGCGAGCCTAACTCGCGGTGACCCTCTCAAGGAACACGTCCATTCCTTTGCTGTCCGGCATTCCTGAACCGTGCGTTTCGGCTTTCATCAAATGGCAGGATGGCGGGCCGTAAGCGATGAACAGCATGCCCTGCGTGACCTCTCCCGGTGATGCGGTCTTGCCAGTCACAACAACCGAGCCGACCTCGTTCCACATGCGCACGGCGTCGCCGTCTTTCAGGCCGAGCTTTTGCATGTCTTCAGCGGCGATGAGCAGCGTGCTCGTCTCGTCTTTGTAGTCGTCGGTGTATTTGCCTTCGTTGAGCGTCGTCCCCTGCCTTGCCGTGCGGCCGGGGATCAAGATGAACGAGTCAGACATCAGCACCTCAAACTTCTCTAATTCAAGAAGAGTTTCTCACCGGGCGGGCCGGCACGATGAGCGAGGAACACAGGTATGACGGACTTTTAGTCCGTCGAACGTCGTGAGAATCGACGGACTGCAAGTCCGTCGTACTTAAAAACGGATGTGTTCCTTAGGAGCTGCCGATCGTGCCGCGAGAGGGCGTCGATCGAGCTTGCTCAAGAGCAGGTGCAATACTTGTTGCACTCCAAACGCAGAAGCCGCTTATTCCCCGTAGCAGAGGAAGCGGCCGCAGTTGTTGCAGAGGATCACTTCGCCGATTCGCACCTTGATGTTGTGCTGCGGCGGGATCTCGGTGTCGCAACCTTCACAAACAGCCGAGACGACGAGCGCAATGGCATCGGCTCCGCTTTGTCCGACGAGCCGTTTGTAGTACTCGGCTTGCGGCGCCGGGATCGTTGCTGCTGCTGTGACGGCACAAAGTTGGTCGTACTTCGCGACTTCGGCTTTGAGTCCCGCTTCAGCAGCAGAGACGTCCGCTTTCACTTTGATCAACGCGGCGCGACGCGATTCGAGTTCCTTAGTCAACTCACCGATTCGAACTTTGGCCGAATCGATTCGTTCGAGCAGCCCGAGATACTCGCCTTCAAGCTGCTCGTTCTGCTTGAGTTCACCCTCGATTTGCCGGTTGAGGATGTCGTACTCGTTGTTGTTCTTGCACATCCCGAGCTTCGACTTCTGGTCGACGATCTTCTGCTGATTCATCTTGAATTGCAGGTTCTTTTGGTCGGACAGCTTTTGCAGTCCGATCAAAGCGTTCTTGGCGTCATCGACCGCGTTTCCTTGCTGAGCGATTGCCGCTTCAGCAGCCGCAATCCGACGCGGGCCATTTGCTAATGCCGTTCGATTGCGATCGCGTTCCAAGAGCAGTGCGTGCAGTTCACGAATCCCGGATGTCGCCATTGTCGTCTCCTAGGAGTTTGTCTTCGTAGCAAGGACTTCCAGTCCGTGCCGCCTTTGGGATGTTCGCGTTCGTTTGCTGGTTGCCGTTCAGCGAGGGCAAGAAGCCCCTGCTGCGACGACTCGGACAGCCTCCTAGACCAAACCCAAAATCGGGGCGGGAGAGTAGGCGAAGGGACCGATGTGGGCGAGCAACGCTGATGATGCAGCATCCGCTTGCGGCGGATGTTGTTCAGCCCGCAACCAATAGTCGCCAATCGCTCGGCGCGAGGGAGTGTCCGCTCTCACCCAGCAGGAGCTTCTGTTCGTCGAGCAAGAGACGACGATCAATCGTGTTCAACGCAGAGCTTCGATCGCGGTCGCTCGATCTGCAGCGTGTCGCATCGAGCACCGGCACCGCCCCGAAATGTAGCTTGGGATTCCATCCCGAGCCGCTGCGGGACGACGTTCACTTTCACGAGTTGAATTTGCCGTCACGAGCAAACTCGCAGTCTCGTTTTCATCCCACACAACGTCCTTCGGACATTAGGAACTGCTTGCGAGGCCGGGGATGCCCTCGCAGGAATCTGAGATCAAGACGGGAAAAACCCGGTATCGAAGTGCTCTTCGAACGAGGCACCATTCTTGCTCGTTCGCTGAATGCGTCATCCGCGTTCGTTGCATCAATCATTCGCCGGTTCGAAACGCGAAAGTTAGCTCATCATGAATCGAGCCATGCAGTTCTTCGGCACCGCTCTTGGCGCGGCTGCTTTTGTAGGAACGGGCTTCTTCGTCGGTCGCAGTGCTCCGCTCACAGTTGCGGTCGAGTCTGCAGCGACCGCCAGCGAAGAGGCATCGCCGCGTGCAGAGGGCATCGTGCATCTCTCGCGCGAGAAGCTCGCCGCCGCCGACTTGAAGACGGCGATCGCGCAAGGGCGGCCTATGAACATGACGCGTCTTGTTCCTGCGCGATTGCAGTACGACGACCGGCGACACATCGCACTCAAAGTTGTGACTGATGGCGTGCTAACTCAGATGCTCGTGAAGCCCGGCGACGTTGTCAGTGAAGGGCAAGCGCTTGCTCAATTAAGTAGTCCAGAAATCGGAACGGCCCGCGCGGATGTTTTGCTGAAAGAATCCGAGCGGCGACTGGCTGACGAGAAGCTTGAGTGGGCAGTGGCTGCGAGCGACAACGTTGTAAAACTGGTTACATCCATTCGAGCACATGCGCCGTTCGAAGACATCGAGAAGCAGTTTGCTCGCTTGAATCTCGGCAACGACCGCGAGCGACTGATGGCTGCGTACTCGAAGTTCTTGCTCTCCGAGACGCTCGCGGCGTCGTTGACTGGCATCGGTGACTCCGGCGCGATCGCGAGCAAGACCATTAAGGAGAGGCAGAGCGAGCGGCAGGGCGCTCAAGCAACGCTCGACGGTTTGTGCGAAGTAGCACTCTTCACCGCACGCATTGAGCGAGAGCAATCGGCAGTTGCTGCAGCCGATGCAGAACGACGATTCGAAATCAGCCGACAGCACCTGCATGCGTTGATCGGGCAATCGCAATCAAAAGCAATCGTTGTTGCTGGAGATCAACCGGGGAGCGACGACGACGACATGAACGCGGACCTTTCCGAACTCTCGCTGATGTCGGTGCGTGCTCCGTTCTCCGGCACGATCGAAAGTCGCAGCTTCTCCGAGAGCGAACGCGTTAAGCAGGGCGACGAACTCTTCATTCTCGCGGACACTCAAACGCTTTGGGTGCGAGCCGATATCCGCGAACGCGATTGGCGCGCGGTCGCGCTCAATCCCGGTCAGCGACTCACGGTGACAGTGCCCGCGCTACCCGATGCGAGCTTCGATGCGACGCTGCATTACGTCGGTCGCGAAGTCTCGACCGAGTCGAACGCCGTGCCGCTCGTCGCCGTTGTCGAGAACGCGAAAGGACTGCTGCGTCCCGGACTCTTCGCGCACGTTGCATTGCCGCTGACGGAAGAGCGCGAAGTGCTTGCTGTCCCGTCGCAGTCCGTCGTCGAACATGAAGGTCAAAAATTCGTCTTCGTGATGGAGAGCGAAGATCGCTTTCGCCGCGTCGACGTGACGATCGGCGAAGCGACGGACGATTGGGTCGAGATCCGCAAAGGGCTCAAGAACGGCGAAAAAGTCATCGCGCACGGCGCGTTCTTGTTGAAGTCCGAACTGCTGCTCGAAGCCGAAGAGTGAGTCTTCTGGAGTGCTCCGGCTTGACGGAGCCCTCCGACTCTTGTCGCTGGATTGCCTGACTCGCAGCGCCCTCGCTCGCAGGCACAGCCGGTCTCAGTTCATGAAATCGTTCAGAAGCACTGCCTATAGGAAGTGTCTTCGAAGCTCGTTTCTGGCGACGCGATCGACATCGACGGAGCGAACCGACGGCCGCTGAGTCGGAGGGCTCCGTCGAGCCGGAGCACTCCAAGGTTTCAACAACATGCTGACGCACCTCATTCACTTCTCGCTCAAGAATCGTTTTCTGGTCTTGATCCTTACGGGATTGATGGCGGCAGCCGGCCTACATGCTGCATGGACTTTGCCGATCGACGCCGTGCCCGACATGACCAATGTGCAAGTCACCGTCGTGACTGAGGCAGGCTCGTTGTCACCGGTCGAAGTCGAGCGGTACGTCACGAATCCCGTCGAAGCGACGATGGCCGGCTTACCGCGCGTTGAAGAGCTGCGCTCCGTTTCGAAGTTCGGCATCTCGGTCGTGACGATTGTCTTCGAAGAGGGCGTCAACATTTTCTGGGCGCGGCAGCTTGTGTCAGAACGATTACCCCAAATGGCTTCGCGCATCCCGCCGGGCTATGGCACGCCCGAGCTGGGGCCGCTGACAACGGCACTCGGCGAGATCCTGCAATTTGAAGTACGCGGCGAGGGCTACTCGCTCATGCAACTGCGAACGATGCTCGAATGGGACATCGCTCCGAAGCTGCGGCAAGTGCAGGGCGTCACCGAGAT
>CAZNMS010000173.1:0-15944 GCA_964573505.1 uncultured Planctomycetaceae bacterium
CGTACAGAAGGTCGCCGGTAACTTCTCATCTGCCGTTCGCCTTAGTTGGTGAGTCAGCGATCGCTCGCCTCACGATCCGGCGATCACAATTGCGCCGCGAGCGTCTCGTGAAACTCCTTCCAACTTTTGTCACTGAGGCCGCGTTTCTTCGCGACCAGAGTGTTGTATTCCTTCAACACGTTGAGATCGGCGGCGTCCTCTTTGACGATCGAGCCGACCAAATTCCGCGCGACGTCACTCGGGGTAACTGCTCCGCTGCCGAAGAACTTCGCGTGCAACGCCGAGTCGAGCGCGACTCCAATCGCTTCTGCTGTCGACAACGTTGTTGAGGGCTGCTTGATGCTGACTCCCTCATTCGTCTTGCCTTGCCGGATCTCGCGAAACACCGTCGCGAGCATTTGCAGAATCGGCGGATTGATCTTCACCGGCAGTTCGTACTGCGCCATGAGCTCGCTCGATCGCTGCTGCACGATTTCCACTTCCGTCTTCTGATCGCCGACGATCGGAATATGGATGTAATTAAAACGACGCTTCAGCGCAGCAGACAATTCGTTGACTCCTTGATCGCGCGAGTTCGCTGTCGCGATGACGTTGAAGCCGGGCTTCGCCCAAATCATGTTCGCATCGGGCAGCTCGGGAACGGCGACGGCTTTGTCCGACAAGATCGACACTAACGAGTCTTGCACGTCGGGCACGCAACGAGTGATCTCTTCGAATCTCAGCAACGCTCCCGTGCGCATCGCGATCAGTGTCGGTGAGGGGATCATGTTCTGAGGCGTCGGGCCTTCCGCGATGATTCGCGCGATGTTCCATGAGTATTTGATGTGCTCTTCGGTCGTGCCCGCCGTGCCTTGAATGGTCAGTGTCGACGTTCCACTGATCGCGGCAGCGAGATGCTCTGACAGCCAACTTTTGCCCGTGCCGGGTTCTCCGACCAACAGCAGAGCGCGCTCGGAAGCGAGCGTCACAATGGCGCGTTCGACCAATGCGTCGTCACCGAAGAACTTGCGAGTGATCGGAACGTCGACCTGCTTACCGCCGATCTCTGCCGTGAGCGTCTTGCCGCCGACGACATACGTCAGCACGGAGCGGGGCGAGAGCTTCCATGAGCGAGGCTTCGCATCCCGATCGTTCTGAATGAGTGCCGCGAGCTGATCGGCATAGCGAACTTCAGCCGGAGCCCGGACTTGCTCCGTGCTCGCCGCCGTTGCGAGAGACGTCGTTGCGGAATTCGCCGTCGTCCCGGCAGCTGCTTGCTTCTTTGCCATGAAGAGTCCTTCGTGAGTGCGACGCGATCATCGCGCATGAGATTGAGGATGTATTAAACGATACACAAAGCCGGCTCGCCGCCTTCAGCTACGGAACGGCACGACAGCCTCGGCATCATGTTCGGCTCTGATTGAACCGGCGAGTGGCCGTAGAGCGGTCGGTTCGAACGGCATGAGTGAGTCCGGTTATGTCGATTCTGCGGGTAATGCCAATTGGATGCGGTTCGTAATGCGGGCAAGTGGTGAGTTTCGCAAGGCCGACCGTGACGACCATTCGGGGCGGGGAATAATTGCCGGGGAAATCTGCGCGGTTAGGTCGGCCTTAACGCCGCACCTCCGGGGACGTGACCTAGAGTCAAAGAGTCATCCCGAACCCGTGCGCGAGCATTTCCGTAGCCCGGTTGGAATCGGAGCTGAAGTCGCAGGATGCGTCATGTCGTCCCTCGCACGGGGACAGTCTCTAAGAGCGAGCCTTCACAATCATGCCTGAATTCAGTTTGCAGTTGTTGGTCTTTTTGACGTGCGTCGGCCTCTACACCGTCGCAGCCGCGATTTGGGACATCCGCATTAAGAAGATTCCCAACAAGCTGACGCTGCCCGTCTTCGGATTGGGTCTGCTGTATCAAGTGGCGTTCAATCAATGGGCCGGACTGCTTGATGGTCTTGCCGGTTTCGCAGTCGGCTTCGGCCTGCTGTTTGTGTTGTGGATGATCGGCTCCGGCGGCGGCGGTGACGTCAAGCTGATGGGAGCATTGAGCGTATGGCTCGGCTTCAAGCTGACTCTGATTGTGCTCGTCGGCAGCGCGATGCTCTCGATGATGCTCTCACTGGCGATCATCACGCTCAGCTTTGCAACGCGGGGCAACAGCGCGACGAAGAAGAAGTACTTCGCGACATTGCAGGCGAAGGGTGAAGACGGAAAACGCGCCGCCGAAACCAAAGAGAGCCGCATGAAGCGTCGCCCATTGGGCTTTGCTGTCCCGGTCGCCTTAGCGACATGGGTCGTCGTGCTCTTCTATCTGCCCGATTGGCCGTTCGTGAAAACAGTCGATGCGACTGAGAAGCCGGCCGTTACCGATCTGAAATAGTTGTTACATCGCACGTCGCAAGACGAGTCACGGAGCGGCTCGGCAACGTCTCTCACTGTGACTGCATAAGGTCAATGATCATGCGTCGGACATCAGCCACTACTCAGCAGAATGAAGCGACGGCCTCGCCGAAACGGCGCGGGTTATTGAGCTTCGAACTCGTGCTGACTTTGCCCGTTTTGGGATTGGTGCTGTTCGGTCTCTTTGAGTTCTCGCTCTTGTTCTTCGCGCGCGGCGATATGGTCGAAGCGGCGCGGCGGGGTGTCAGAAAAGCGTCACTCCCCGGAGTGACATTCACTGACGTTGAAGCCGAAGTGCGGAACTCTTTGCCGGTCAATTTGCAGAACTCATTGCAGGTGCAAGTGCGCGGCGGTGAGTTCTCGGGCGACACTGTCTCGGTCGAAGTTTGGACCGACATGCATGCGGCTGCTCCCGATCTTCTGTGGCCGATTGGCATCACGTTGCAGGATCAGCAGCTCTATGCCGTCGCTCATATGGTCCGTGAATAAACTCTCCAGAATTCTCAGCACTGGCTGAAAATCTTGTCCCATATTGAAAGCAGATTGGCAGGTCGCGCATCGCGCCTGCCTCGCGGATTGATGGCTCATGAGCCCGAGCATGAATCGCTCGTCGCAACATTCACAAAGCTGTTCGACCGAACGGTTGAATGAATCGACAAGCGGCTCAGTCAAGCATCGAAGCTCGTGATCTCATTAGCGGCCGCGCACTGTCAGCGTGACGGCGTCTTTAAGGAGCGGAAGCGGTGAAGAACCTAACCCCAGCCAAAATGATTCTGCTGGTTGTGCTCGCGTTCGGCGGCATGATCGGACTGTTTGTTGTGAAGCGATTGATGGCCGTTGAGCCTCCGCCAAAGAAGGCTTTGACCCGCACAGTCCCACTGGCTCTTGCGGACCTCAAACCGGGGCAGCTCATCACTGACAAGCACATCGGAATGGGGCCTTGGCCCGCTGACGATGTGAAGGGAGACATGCTCCTTTCATCCGCTGCTCCCGTCGGACGTATCGTCAAAGAAGCGATCAAGGCGGCGACACCGTTTCACGGAAAGGCGCTGTACTCGCACGGTGAGAAGCCGCCGTTGTCTGTCAGCAGTGGCTATCAAGCCGTGACGCTGAAGGTCACTGATAACACTCAGATCCTGAGCGGACTGATCAAGGCCGGCGATCACGTCGACATCAAGTTCACGCTGAAAGAAGCGCAGATGCGGGACGATCCCCGCATTCAAAAGCTCGGCGGTCTGACGATGACGTTGCTCAAAGGCGTGCAAGTGCTCGCGATCAACACCGACTTCTTGAATGCCACTCTGCAACCGTCAGCAAACTCGATCACGCTCGAAGTGCATGAGGCTGATGCCAACTTGCTGTTGTTGGCGATGGCAAAGGGCGATCTGACTTTCACCTTCACTGAGAAACGCAACGAATCGGGCCGCTCGGCCATCGCGTTGAAAGACAGCGATCGAGCAACGCTCGAAGAGTTGCTCGGACTCGATCCGTTGCCGGAACCGCCGAGCCCGAAGCAAGTCGAGCCGCCGCAAGTCACCGACGTCTATCGAGGCAGCGGTCGCAACACTCTCTACTTCCGCGACAACTATCCGGCACCGGGACCGTATCCGTCAGGCTATGGCTTGCACGGTTACCCGATGCAGTACAACGGCCCCGGTTCGAATCAATGGCAAGGCGGTCGGTACAACAACGGAAACAACAGCAATCCTTACTGGGGAACGGGCGGCGGTTTGAACGACTTCAATCCGAACGCGCCGTATGGCTACGGCCCCGCAGGAGCGAACTCAGCACCTCGCGGAGTTCCGAGCACGATGTCTGCTCCCGGTAACTACGCACCGAACAATGGCAACTACGGTCCCGGTTACGATCCGGGATATGGCCCCGGCTACGGTGCTCCGGGTTACGGCCCGCCGGGCAACTGGAATCCGGGTGTAACAAATCCGTCATATGGTCCGATGCGAGATCAAGTCTCGTCAACCGGAGCGGGACGACGGCGATAATCGCAACGGTCATTGGGACTGACGTCGTCACTTCAGCGGGCATGCGTATCTCGTAGCCGAAGTCGTGAGACTTCGGACGCAGTCACAGCGGCCCCGAAATCTGACGATTTCGGCTACGAGCGACCGCGTCCCCGCCGCGTTCGGCACGCACGATTTCAACTCAGCAAAGCGACTCGGCCTTCCGAGTCGCTTTGTTCGTTTTATGACGATCAAACAGCCGGCGCTGTTGGCAGTTGGTAGGGATTTGCCACAAGCGAGCCGCAAACCCGATCTATGTTTTGGATGAGGCACTCCGCGCTCATTCGAGACGATGCGCGAAGTTTGCCCCGACTTCGTAATCCGTCACGGACTTTTGTCATGCTCGCACGACGTCACTCTCTCACTCGCGACTCGCGTTCGCCCAATCGTCGAGGCACCTTTGCCCCGGCGGCGATTGTGGCACTCGTCGTCGTTGTGTCGGGCGTTGCACTGGTGCTCGACAAGTTGTGGCTCGATGCCGCACAGCTCGAACTCAACACCGCTGTCGAAGCCGCCGCACTCAGTTCGGGACGAGCACTCGCTTCCGATGACCTCTTGCGGGTGCGGTCCAATTCGCAGCTTCGCTTAGAGCAAGCTCGTTTCGCAGCGACCGAACTCGCGGCCAAAAATCGAATCGGCGGCGAACCTGTGCAGCTTGATCCGTCACCCGACGGCAGCATTCGCTTCGGCAAGCTCATCTTTAATCCCGAGCTGCAAGAGACCGTCTTCATTGAGACCGCCGAGAATCCGACAAGCGTCGTTGTGATGGCCGAGCGGTCTTACTCACAAAGCAATCCCGTCGCGTTGTTCTGGCAGGGCATTGCCGGAATCACTCACGGCAACGTTTTCGCTCGAACAGAAGCAACGGTCGACAATCACGTTGTCGCGTTGCGGGCTCTGAATGGAATTCCGATTCCAGTGCTGCCACTGGCGATCTTGAAGCAACCGCTCAATGAGCAGCAGCAATACGAACTTCGTCAGCAGCAGCGCTACCGCCGCAATGACGAACAGCCGCTCGAAGATTGGGAGACTCAGATTGAGCAACGCAGCGGGCGAGACTTGCTCGCACTCGATCCGACTTCGCATCGCGTTATGGAGACTGCCGACGGTCTCTCAGAGATCACTCTTCGCACGATGGGACGCGACGCCGATCCCTCGAACGTCAATGCGTACTTTTTCTTACTCGATCCGCAGACAACGCAGAGCGAGTTCTATCAGCACGTTCAACGCGGTTGGGGGCAGAGCGACTTTAAGTCGTCGATCACTCCCGAACTGCGGCTTGATCGAGGTGCTCTCGCGTTTCAAACGCTCGATGTCACCGGCGGTGACTTCGAGCGGTTCCTGCTTCCGCATGTTGGAGAGTGCCGCATCGTGTTCCTCTACGAGCAATGTGAGTCCGGCAAGTTGAAGTGCTCGGGAGTCGTCGCCGGTCGAATCATGACCGTGAAAAACTCCGACAACGGCGGCGTGCAAATGGTGTTTCAACCGGGCGTGCTGACAACTCGCACCGCCGTCTTAGTGAATGAAGGTCAGACAACAGTCGCCGCTCCGGCGCCTGCGAATAAGTACGTCTTCAAGCTGCAGCTCACGTTCTGATGAGCGGCATGCAACTGCGTAGCCGAAATCGTGAGATTTCGGACGCATTCACTGCAGCCCCGAAATCTGACGATTTCGGCTACTGCCGATCGCAAGCAATAAAAATTACCCCGCGCAACCTTTAAGCGAGCTAACTCATGATCGCTCCCGAAAGCCCCGTGATGTCTGCCGGCGATGCTCGGCAACAGTTTCAACGGCTCAAGACTCAACTGCACCGTCGCATGATTGATGCGATCGACCTGTCAAAGGCCGGCAAGGTGCCCGAGGCCGAGCTGCGTCAGCAGTTGCGGTCGCTGGCGTCGCATCTGTGTTCGATGGATGAAGTCGCGCTGCCCGGTGAGCACCGCGAGCTGATGGTCAAAGAGATCATGGACGAGATCTACGGCTTCGGGCCGCTCGAACCATTGATGAATGACCCGTCGGTTTCGGACGTGCTCGTCAACGGGCCCGATCGAGTGTTCGTCGAACGCGACGGTCTCTTGCAGCCGACCAACATCCGGTTTGCGGACGACGCGCACTTGATGCGGCTCATTCACCGACTCGTCGGCCGTGCCGGTCGTCGTATCGACGAAGTTTCGCCGATGGTCGACGCGAAGCTGCCGGACGGTTCGCGATTGAATGCCGTCATCCCGCCGATCGCTCTGCGAGGACCGACGGTTTCCATTCGTCGATTCCGTTCGCGAGCCCTCTTATTTGAGGACATGGTTGCGCTCGGCACGATGGCACCGGAAATGGCGGACTTCCTCGTGATGGCCGTGCGCGGTCGCCTCAACATGGTGATCTCGGGCGGTACAGGCGGCGGAAAGACGACGATGCTCAACAACTTGAGCCGCTTCATTCCGGTGACCGAACGCGTCGTGACGATCGAGCAAACGGCGGAACTTCAATTACAGCAGCCCGACGTTGTGTCGCTCGAAATGCGACCGGCCAACGTTGAAGGTCAGGGCGAAATCTCGCAGCGCGAACTGCTGAAGAACTCACTGCGAATGCGACCCGATCGCATCATCGTCGGCGAAGCACGCGGCGGCGAAGTGCTCGAAATGTTGCAGGCCATGAATACGGGTCACGATGGCTCGATGAGCACGCTGCACTCGAACGATACCCGCGACGCGCTCGACCGACTGGAAATGATGATCGCGCTTTCGGGCGTCGATCTGCCGACTCAGGTGTCGCGTCAATACATCGCCTCGGCGGTGCAATTACTCGTACACATGACCCGCCTCAGCACGGGCGAGCGAAAAGTGACTCGTATCACCGAACTGTGTGGCTGCCGAAACGGGCTCTACATCACGGAAGACATTTTCGTGTACCGCATGACCGGCATCGGCACTGACGGCCGTGCTCAAGGATCGTTCTTCGCGACCGGACACGAACCGACGGTGCTAAAGCGACTCGCCGCCGCCGGCTTCGACCTGCCGCCGAATATGTTTGACGCGCGAGAACTTCCGAGCCGCGTGTATCAGCCAAAGTAGTCATTAGTAATTGGTCCTTAGTAGTTAGTAATTAGGGGAAATGCGTTTGGCCGCTTAGCCGCGAGCCTCTGGCGAGCGAGTTCTCTGCGGGAACGTGTTCCCGAAAATATCGCAGCAGGACGTCAATCGCCGGGCCGCCCAAAGCATTTCCCACTAACTACTAATTACCAATTACTAATCACCCTCTACTCCCCCCCGCCCTAACAAGGTGCTTCCTATGTCCGCCGGTCTCTCAATGAAGCCGATCGAACCGCTCAACGAGTTCGCTTCGATCCTGCGCGATCAGCAAACGTTCGGCGATCCTGATAATGACTCGGGCGGCTTTGCGAACTCGGTCAACAACGAGTTCGACAAGCTGATGGTCCAATCGGGCCTCGATATCGCCCCGGGGGTGATGCTTTTCTTCTGCCTCTTCGTCGGGCTCGTCGCCGGGGGCATGATGTTTGTCTTTCAAGAAAACCCGCTGACGGCGGGCATGCTGTGCGCGATCGGCGCGAGCGTGCCAATCGTTGTCGCGGTTATTGCTCGGCAGCGGCGGCAGCAGAAGATGATGCAGCAATTGCCCGGCATGATCGACGAGCTCGCGCGAGCAGCGAAAACGGGCCGCAGCATTCAGCAATGCTGGGAAATCGTCGCGAACGACACTCCGGTCCCACTCGGTGACGAGCTCAAGACATGCTCGAACCGCATGCGAATGGGTGAGGATCTCGCGTCGGCTCTGCGAGAACTGCCTTATCGCACCGGCATCGTGACGTTGAACATTCTCGTGACCGCACTCGGCGTTCATCAGCAGACCGGCGGTGACCTCGTTCGCGTGCTTGAGCGGTTGTCGCAAACGATTCGAGACCGACTCTTGTTCTTAGGTCGTCTGCGAGCTGCCACTGCTGGTAGCCGACTGACGGCGGTGCTGATGCTCGGCCTGCCGGTCTTCATCGTCTTGTTCTTTACGGCACGCGACTCCGACTACTTCGTGAAGCTGATGGCATCCCGCATGGGGCAGAACGTGACCTTGATCGGCATTGCTCTGCAAATCGTCGGCACAATCTTTATTGCGAACATTTTGAAGAACAGTCAGCGAAGCTAATCAACGAAAGCCTCTCGCTACTTTGCGATTTGCATTTCTTATTTTCCAATAGTCAATATTCATTACTTACTCACAATTGGGAGTCGCAACTCGCAGCAACAGCGGGGCGACTTTCGAACGAGTTCCAAACAATGAGTGTTGAGTCATGGAAAATGAAAAATGCAGAATGAATCACCGTTAGCCGCCATGCACTCTCTTGTTTTGAATCTCTCAGTGAGACTCCCCCAATGAACCCGACAACGCTCACTTACTACATCTTCGGCGGTTTGTTCTTCGTGCTGTTGATCGCGTTGATCGTGCTGCATCTCTCGAAGAAGCGGCGCGAGCAAGAGCGACTTGATGCCCTTGATGCCGCAACTCGTCCGGCTCAGCCCGAGCCGACTCCGGTTGCTCCCGCATCGTCGGGACTAACAGTGATGCCGCCGGTTGCTGCGTCTGCTCCGCTGACCTCAGCGGCAGCGATGTCGCATCCCTACGAGGGAGCGGCAGCGGCAATGGCGAGCGACGCCAGCGCCGGTGCTTCGGCAGCGGCCGCCGCACAGAGTTCGCCGTCTTACATCGCCAACTGGCAAGCTCCGCAGCCGCGAACATGGGCTCCGAATGCCGATCAGATCTACAAAGTCAGTTGGGCCAATCAGGAACTTTTCGGTCGGCAACCGGAAGCCTTCGACGCTCCGACGAACATTCCGAAGGTCACTCCCGATCAATTACCGACGACCGACAGAAGCGACTACGCCTTCGGCACCGCGACGCCTGCGATGGCTTCGCTGCTGCCTCAAACCAGTGCCGACGAGGTGCAAAAAGAATTGCAGCAGGCGGGCTACTATCAGCCGCACGCCATGCAGAATCTGGCTGCGACTCGTATCGCTTTGATGTTTATCAGCTTCGTCGCAATGGGAGCGGTGCTGTTGATGGTTCCGCGTCGTTACGAGCCGATCGCAATGGGCGCGATGATTCTTGTCCCGGCGCTAATGTGGGCCGTGCCTCGTGTTCGCATTCAGCAACAGGCGACCAATCGAAAGAGCGAACTGGAACGCTCGATGCCCGACATGCTCGACATGCTCAACATGTGCGTGAGTCAGGGACTCACGATTCCGGCATCGCTCAAACGCATCGCGCGAGACTTGAAGCCGATCTATCCGGTGCTTGCTTCCGAGTTGCAGATCGTGACTCATCAAGCCGACGTCGGGAGCATGCGCGTCGCTCTCGACAACTTTGCCGAGCGAGTCGACGTGCCCGAAGTGGACTCGTTCGTGACTTTGATGAATCAGTCCGACCGTATGGGCACGAACGTCTCAGACGCGTTGACCGAATACTCAAACACAATGCGTGAGAGCTTGCGTCAACGAACCGACGAGAAGGCCGGTAAGGCCGCCTTCAAGCTGATGTTCCCGACGGTGCTCTTCATGATGCCTGCGGTCTTCATGTTCTTGATGGGCCCGGCAATTCTCGAACTGCAAACGTTCTTCGACGCAGGCGGAATGCAGAACATTCAAGACGGCACGAACGCCGCGCAAGCTGTTACGAACGCCCAACGTCCGACGGTCCAGCAACCGACCGCAGCGCCGTAATGCGAATGGTTTGAGTCTGAAAACGAGCAAGGCCGCGATCGCACGTGCGATCGCGGCCTTGTTGTTTTGTGGGTTGATTCAGCGTGTCGCAGAGCGACTCTCCTACGCCGCGAAGTCACTCGGCGACTGAGCCGCCAGAATTCACGCCGCAGGCACAATCGATTTTTGTCTGTAACTCGGATTACTTATCGACATTGGCTTCGCGGAATGGGAAGTCGCCGATGGGGATGAGCGGCACTGGCGGCGTCTTGGTTTGGCTGATGCGATAGGGGATCGCGTACGCGCCGACTTTGCCCGAATTCAGCTCGGCCACATAGAGGGCACTGGCACCGAACTGTGCGCCGCCTCGTGCTTGCAGATCCGCTGTGCCGGCTGCGACCGCGTAGTACGCCTCGCCGCCGCCGCCGACTGCGAAGTCTTCAGCCACATTGCGGAAATAGAAGTTCATAAACTCGGTTACGCCGCCGCGACCTTTGCCTAAGCATGCTCCAGTGAGACGTCCCGTAAGGAAGTCGAGCACGAAGACACCCTCATTGCCTTGTCCGACGATGGTCGTGATCAAAGCAAACTTTTGATTGCGGTCAGAAGCACTGGCACGCACGGGCTCATGCGGCCACAGCGACGACACCGCGACTCCGGCAAGCAGCCCCAAAACCAACCACAAGAAACGACCGTCTTGTCGCGCGACCTTCATCGCTACAGCTCTCCTTTCGAAACGAGTGGCATCTGAACCTGCACCAAGAGGTTCACCCGGCGAGACCATACGGCCTCTCAGAAACCGCGAATAGCCGGAATAAGTAGCCTCGTCGTTTCGTCCTTTCGCCTGCTTAAAGACGGAAGACAGAAAGTTGAGATGACGAAGAAACGGCCGCGCCTCGAATTGCGCAACATGCACTTCGAATGACATTGCCTCTGCTTGTTGTCCTCTGCGATTTGCGACTCCGCAGCGACATGTAACTTCCGACACACCGCAAGGACGGCAACATGGCGGGGAACTGAGCGCCTCAATGGCGACCAAACAGCAAAGTTCAGTCAGAGCCTGAGTTCAAGACTCATCCACTCATTCAAAGAGGAGAGAACAGCTCGCAGTTTGCCGCACGGCATTGGGCGAAGTGTTGCCGAGGGCATATCGCCTCTGATGGGCGGGATCGAATCCCGCTCTATTTGCGGGCGCACCAAACATGGCTCGACGGGGGAAAATGAAAAAACGAGGCGCTCGATGATTCATCTGAGCGCCTCGTTTTTAATGTTGGGGTATTCGGTCGCAACGACCGTGTTTCTGCTGCGAGTCGGGATCGAATTGCGACCGACTCTTAGACGCCGACGGTTTCTTCCACTGGGCGGCGAGCGGGAGCTTTGTCCTTGAACCGGAAGTCCATACGCACGGCTTCTTGAGCGAGCCTTAACAGCATCGCCTTATCGATCGCAGGGCAGGGCAAGTGCGGCGCGGCTTCCTGAGTGTTAGAGCAATCGAAGATCGGATCGTCGCGCCAGTAGGAGTTGTAGACTCGGATGTGCTCGTAGAAGAGTTCTTCGATCTCGGTGGGCTTATCGAGCTTCTTGCCTTGTCCGGCGAAGATCGTTCCGTGAAAGCCGAAGGTCTCTTCGAGAATTTCGCGCAGAGTTTGCACGGTGACTGTCGTTGTCGGTGTGAGATGGAACGTGCGACCGTGAAATTGCGGCGTCTTCACAATGTGAGTGGTGACCGCCGAAACCCAGTCGACCGGGATGAAGTTCTTTCTCTCGTGACCGTCGAGATTGATGCGCGTCGGAATGTTGAGTCGCTGATCTTCGGCTCCCAATGACTTACGCAACGTCGCTGCCAAATTCAGCGCGGCATAGAAGCCATGAAACGTCGTCGTGAAGCCGGTCTGCGAATCACCGACGATGATCGCCGGGCGATAGATCGTCGGAGGGCTGAGGAAGTCCGCTTCGCGTACCAGTTTCTCGGCGGCGACTTTGCTCTTCTCGTAGTCGTTGCCGAGCGTCTGCCCGACGTCGAGTTCGTTCTCAAGAATTTGTCCGCTGCGAAGGCCGCAGACATAGGACGTTGAAACGTGATGGAAGTCCTTGATGCCGGTGACTCGGCACAAGTTGAGAACGTTCTGCGTTCCCTTCACGTTCGAAAGCCACGGTTCGCCTTCAGGATCGGACGAGATGAAGTTGAGGCTCGCCGCGTTGTGCAGGACCGAGTCGCAATGCTCTTGAATCCAGTCCTTGTCGTCCTCACTCACTCCGAGTTCATCTTCGGTGAGATCACCGGCAATGACTTTCGGTTGTGGCAGTTCTTCACCGAGCATTGACTGCCATGTGGCCATCATCGCATCAACGCGATCTTGAGCGGATTGACGGCGCGACTTTCGGACAACAACTGCGACGGGAATGTCCGCCAGCAGCAGGTCCTTTAGTAGGTAGCGTCCTAAGAGTCCGGTAGCGCCGGTCAACAAAATGTGATAGCTCATCGTGGTCCAACTTCTTGGAGAACGGATGAAAAAGGCCGCGTTGCATCAACACCGCTTCTAGTGAAACACGGTGGGATTCGCGGACGACGAAAGGCAAGGAGGGAGGTCACTATCTCTCAGGAAAGTTCCCAGAACGTCGGAGCAAGTCCGCTCACAAGGACAGTTCGGGATGAGAGTGCACTCTGATTGCCACTGAGTGGATCCGTCCGGGGCGAGAGCGGCAGCATTGTAGGCCGCACGCTGTCTCACTCAATCGTTTTCACGGATACGGATGGGGTTTGGCAGGTGTGACAGGACGAAGGGCTTAAGGTTGTTCCAATCGGAATAGCCTATCGGCGAAGAGGCAGGAATCATGCAGGAGCCTGAAGAATCAGTGATGGAGAACTCTGATGAAATACCGTTCGACTTAATGCGGCGGCGCAATCGTATCGGCTCGAAGACTTCGGCCTCGCCACTGCGAAAACGCAGCTCGCGAGCATCGCCTCAATTCGCAGAATCTGAATCCTCAGATTCTCACCGACCTCTGAGATGCGATCACGCTGCGAAGAAGTCGGCGCCAATTTGGCAGCGGTCAAAGATTTCAACGACGACCTCACTGCGATGCGCTTCCGATCAACACCGTCCGCTCTGACGGAGCACGACCAATGGAATCGGTTATGGGCACGCGCCCGGCTTCGAATAGGCACTTGCGGCGAGCGCATCGACAACTTGTTGTCGCTGTACCGGGTCACTCTCGGACGCCGATGTTCGAGAGCGCGCACCGGTTTGCAACAACTCTCGGCAACCTCTTTTTGGGCTGATTCAGCACTTTCACGCAAACGGCTGATTTGCCGCAATTTCCGCAGTTCGGTCTTCACGCTCTCCACTCATCCATCTAGCTTCGCCGATCTGGTGCTGTGGCACGTCGTCACAGTGTGCCGTTTCGAACTCGTTGCGGAGACAAATCACGATGGTGCGAATCCCGACGAAGGGGAGTTTGGCGTCTCGGATGCTGCGGACGATGAGCGTTGCAGCGACCGTGTTCGGATTCGGACTTGCAGCCGCAGAGGCACAAGTCCCACTGGGTCTCGAACAACTACAACCCGCCACTCCAGTCCCCGGTGCATTGGTCATAGGCGGCGGAGGAGCGATGCCGGATGCAGTGATTGAGCGCTTCTTCGAACTCGGCAAAGGACCGAATGCGAGGATCGTCATCATCACAACCGCGAGCCAGTTAGCCGGAACGGACGACATCAAAGCGCGCTTCGCGCATTGGCTGCCTCGCCCTCATAAGTCGCTGACGTACTTGCATACTCGCAGTCGTGAGGAAGCGGATTCGCCTTACTTCTCTGAGTGCTTGCTCGATGCGACTGCTGTTTGGTTCGGCGGCGGCAATCAGAATCTCATCACCGAGGCTTATCTCGGGACGCTCGTTGAATCGCGGTTGAACGATCTGCTGAAGCGCGGCGGAGTCATCGGCGGAACGTCAGCCGGTGCCGCGATCATGACTCGCAACATGATTGCTGGCGGCGTCGGAGTCCCGGTGCTCGGCGAAGGCTTCGGCTTCTTGAAAGGAGCGATCGTTGATCAGCACTTCGCACAGCGGAATCGGCAAGGACGCTTGATGCAGGCGATTGATTCGCGCCCGGGTCAATTAGGGATCGGCATCAATGAGTGTACGGCACTCGTTGTGAAAGGTCGGAAGATCGAAGTCGTCGGCGAGTCGCAGGTTTCGATCTGCATCAGCGGAACGCACGAACGACCGACTCACGTTGAAACGCTTGCGACCGGCGAGTCTGAAGATCTCATCAAACTCAGCCGCGCGGCGGTCGCTCGGACTCATGACGGTCAGTACTTCGAACGTCCGCATCCGTCGTTAGCAAAAGGCACGCTCGTTCTCGCGGGGCAAGGCCCGACTCCTCAAGAAGCGGTGAGCAAGTTCTTCAGCGCTGCTGGCGGCAAAAGTGGCTCGTTCGTTGTTCTCTCGGCGACGCGCGAGAACGAGAACGATGCCGATCGCTTCTTTTGCGACTGGCTCAAAGATGCCGGCGCTAAGGTGCATCAAGTTCGAGCGTCCGAATCGCGCGGTGACCGCGCGACGAAACTCGACGCGGCTTTAGAGAGCGCGACTGGAGTTTGGATTGCAGGCAGTCATCTCGGGCAAGTCGTTGAGTCGTATCTCGATGCTCCCGTGCGAAAGCTTGTTTCGCGCGTGCTGCATCGCGGCGGTGCGATCGGCGGGACTTCTGCCGGCGCTTCAATTCACGGCGAGTTCCTCATGGATGACGGCAGCGCGGAGAACAAGACCGTCATCGCTAATGGCTATGAACGCGGACTGGGAGTCTTGCCCGGAGTGGCGATTGGCTCGTCGTTCACAGCGTCGGCGCAACTCGGCGACATGCCGGAGTTCAAGGGCTCCTTTGCGTCCGACTTTGTGGGACTCGAAGTCCCGGAAGCGACGGCGCTGATTGTGAGCGGCACAAAGCTTGAAGTCGTCGGTCGGCATCCGGTGTCGATCTACGACCGCGCTCATGACAACGCACGCACGCAACCGTTTGTCGAAGTCGTCAAATCGGGAGAGAGCTACGACTTCAAGCAACGTCGCCGTCTCGATGGCTCGCGCTTTGATATCACGCAGGCGAAGTAGCTCAATGCGGCATCGCCGCTTCAGTTGCTAGGCTCGGCATTGCGATCCAGTGTGAGTTGGGCGCAGCGATTGAATTCTGTGTTCTTCATCCGTGTGAGACATATCCGTATGTGAAGCTGAATTGCCCAAAGACTTCGCACACGGATGTGTCCCACACGGATCAGACTTGTCGAATCGAACTCGTCCTCAGCAACGTCGAAGTTCTTTCGATGAGTTTCCGAAGAGCGGATTCATGCGACGGTCGTCGCAGAAGCATTACGAGCACGAAGAACTGGTGTCGCAGCGCATGTTGTGCCTGAGTGTGAGAATTCTTCCATCAGTCCGCATCGCGACCGAACTCGATCGCTTCTCTTCTCATCCTCTTCCGCGATGCTCGCTTCGAGGCATCCTGACTGCGTTGAATCATGCCAGCGATTTTTGAATGGAAGCACGTCGTCACGGTTGATGATCTCGACGAACTGCAGCACGCCAACAACATCTCGTACTTGAAGTGGATGCAGTCTGCTGCGGTTGCTCATTCAGCGGTGCAAGGATGGCCGGGTGAGGCTTATCAGCAACTCGGCTGCGGATGGGTCGTGAGGTCACATCAGATTGAGTACCTCGTTCCCGCGCGGTTGCACGACGAAGTAACAATTCGCACATGGGTCGCCGACATGAAGAAGGTGACTTCGCTCAGGCGGTTTCACATTCATCGAGCGAGTGACAACGCGGTGCTCGCGAAGGCCGCAACCGATTGGGC
>CAZNMS010000174.1:0-15912 GCA_964573505.1 uncultured Planctomycetaceae bacterium
GAAATCAAGACTCGTCGGCTGATACCACTTACCCCCACTGTTTCGCGATGAGCCGAAAAACCAACGAGTTACTCATAACGGCATTCGCAAGCTCGCTTTCACATCTTGCCATGTGAAGGTTTCATGAGGGCCAGAATCATAGGCTGCGACGCGACCGTCCAATTCGGTTTGTTGCATAGAAGTAAGCTCCCATGCCTCAGACTCGCCGGCGATTGCCTCTTCGACCGATAGCCCGAACGGACGCGAAGTCCATGCGCGAAAGCGATTCTCGCCGAGTTCTTCGAGGATGACTTCGATTTTCATGGGATTGCCTTCGGTGAAATCGATGGACGGCAAGCAAGAGCTTGCCGAGGCAGCGTTCCCAAGCGGAGCTTGGGAACGAGTGCCGCCAACGCGAACTCGCTCAGATTTTGGCAACAGCAAAGCGGCTCGAACAACCATCTCATGTGTCGCAATCGTCGTTAATACCGTTGCAATAACATTGATGACCTATCGCAGCAGCCTCGCACCGTGAATCACCGTGAGAATCCGAATCGCCGAACCCTCTGCTTCAATGTCGTAAATGATGCGGTAGCGTCCGACCAAGACTTCTCGCGAGCCTGTGTAACACTCTTCTGGGACGAACCCGCCTGACTCCGGTTGGTCAGCCAAGAGTTCAATGCGATCCAGAATTCGTTCTCCGAACCGACGAGCATTCGCCGGAGAATCTGACGCGATGTAGGTCAGGATCGCGTTCAAATCATCAAGTGACGTCGGCGACCAGATTACGCGAGCCATTTCGCCAATCTCCGTTTGGCTTCCTCATGAGGGATGCCTTTGCCTTCATCAAGTTCCCGCCGTCCCTTCTCAATTTTCTCAAGCACATAAAGGCGTTCGGTGAATTCATCTAGATTGACTTCATCCTCTGTGTCGCTGAGAACTGCAATTATCTTTTCTTTGGTCATGGCCGACTCTCCATTTTATATTGAATTCCACAACAAGATATTACTCAGCCTCGCATCAACTCAATCGCCTGAACGCCAAAGTTTCCGCGAGATTCTACTAGAACTGCCCGTAGAGGCTCATCGTCAGCCTAATTCTGCTATTGCAACGGCACGACCCCTCGCTGAGAGAGCAGCATTGCTAACGACAGCAAACAAGTCTCTCAATTCCGGCAAGATACTGGCCAGAAAATGTTTCTCATTTCTGATTCCAAATTGCCCCTTGCCGACAAGTACTGCGAGTGTCTCCCGGATGTGATGCTTACCGAGTTCGTCGAGGAAGACTCCGATTTCATGGTGTCACCTTCGGTGAAGTCTGCGGACGGCAAGCAAGAGCTTTCCGAAGCGGCGTTCCCAAGCAGAGCTTGGGAACGAGTGCGGGCCTTGTCGTTTGGAAGCGAAATAACGTCGCCCGGAAGTCGTTCACCACAATTGTTGGACGGGATAGGCAGCGAACACGGCGTCGCATGTCACCACTATCAAATTCTCGCACATCGCCTGCGCGATGATCAATCGGTCGAACGGATCTCGGTGAAAAGTAGGAAGAGTCGTCAGCACATCGGCGTGCGCGGGCAGGATTGGAATGACTTCAAGCTCATTGATAGCAATTTCGCGCTCCATGAACTGCCCCAGTCGTTCGGGAAGTGAGTACTTCCCGAGCTGAATCTTGATGGCAAGTTCCCAGTAGGAAGCCGGACTGACGAAGATGTCGTTATTCGGATCGGCGATGGCATGTAGGGCAGGTTCCGAGAGTTGTGGATCATTTAACAAGAACCACAACAATGCGTGCGTATCAAGGATGAGTCGCATCACATGTAGTCCTTGAAGTCCGCGAGATGCTCATCGTCTTCGGAGTGAATGACGAGCTTCCCTTTTGCGCTACCCGGCTTCCGAGGCTGACGCACTTTCGGCGTTCTCACTGTGAGCACGGCAATCGTCTTCGTGTCGTCCGTGATTTCGAGTGTGTCACCGGGAACCATGCGACTGAGCATTGCTCTCAGGTGATTTTGCACTTCGTCGATTGACGCGGTTGTTGTCACTTCAACTCTCCTGCTTGACTGTCGCTTGTTTCGTGTCGTTCGCAGTTTCCGCATTCGACTTAAACAACTTCAGATCTGGTTCGAACCCCATCGCATCACAAGCCATGCTTTGAACGAGGTTCCTCTGGTAGTTCCAACCGTCAGGTAGCTGCAGCCTGCAATGCTTCGCCTTGAAGCTTTCGTACTGCCTTCTGGCTTCGACGACATCTGGGTGTGCTCGCCACAGCTTGGCGGGGAATAACCGCTTCCCACTTTCCTTAAACTCATTCTCTGATAGCGATTGCCTGACAGCAGAAAGTGCTTTGTTAGCGACATCCCATCCAAGCTCACCACGCGCGAGCCAAATACCGCTTGTGTCCAAGTCCGGGACGTACTCGGAAAACCACGGTTTGACAGTCTTCTTGAACCTGTCGAGATGCTTTTCGAAGTCCGTATTGTTGCCCTCAAAAAGAAGCATCTCTTTCAGCGATGGGATCAAAACGGCATCAAGCCCTGCTCGCCATAGCCTCGATGCCAGATAGTTGGCGATCATCCGGTGATGCCGAGCCGTAAATTCGTGGTATTGCTCATTGGCCATGTTGTTTCCCCACGCGCATTGGATTTCAGTCTTCACATCTTTAAGCCCTACTCCTTCATCCAATCTTGTAGGGCTTTCACGCGCGGGATGGGGCATTGCTTGATGGCTTGCAGGGCTTGAACGACGGCGTGACAACCGGGAAGAGTTGTTACACAGGGGACGCCGTGAGCAACTGCGGCGGCTCGGATTTTGCCTTCGTCGGTGCGGGCTCCTTTGCCGCTCGGGGTGTTGAAGATGTAGGCGATCTCGCCGTTCGTCATGTAGTCGAGCAGGTTCGGACGGCCTTCTTGCAGCTTCTTCACGATCTCGCATTCGATGCCGGCTTCGATCAAGACGCGCGCTGTGCCGGGGGTCGCGACCAGTTTGAAGCCGAGTGAGCACAACGTCCGAGCGGGCTCGATCATGTCGTACTTGTGCTGCTTCGACATGCTGATGAAGACTTTGCCTTCTTGAGGCAGCGTCGCTCCGGCACCGACTTGACTCTTGGCGAACGCCATCGGGAACGACTCGTCCGCACCCATCACTTCGCCCGTCGATTTCATTTCGGGACCGAGCACGATGTCGACGCCGAGGAACCGGTTGAACGGGAAGACCGACTCTTTGACCGAGTAGTGCTTCGGCCAAACTTCGGCGGTGACACCTTGCTCTTTCAAGGTCACGCCGACCATCGTCTTCGCAGCAATCTTCGCCAGCGAGCGGCCCGTTGCTTTCGAGACGAACGGGGATGTGCGGCTCGCTCGCGGATTCACTTCGAGCACGTAAAGCGTGAACTCGTCGCCGTGCCGCTTGATCGCGTATTGGATATTCATCAGGCCGCAGACCTGCAGCGCGGTCGCGAGTTTGTGCGTCGCCGCGCGGATCTCGTCGATCATCTTCGGCGGCAGCGAGTGCGGCGGCAGCACGCAGGCTGAGTCGCCCGAATGCACTCCCGCTTCTTCGATGTGCTCCATGATGCCGCCGACAACGGTCGTCTCTCGATCGCTGACTGCGTCGACGTCGACTTCGATCGCGTCCTCCAGGAACTTGTCGATCAAGACCGGATGACCCGGCGAGACCTCGACCGCAATGTTCACAAATTTGACGAGCGACTCTTCGTCGTAGCAGATCTCCATCGCGCGGCCGCCCAGCACGTAGCTCGGACGAACGAGCACCGGATAGCCGATGCGCGCCGCAACTTGTCGAGCGCCTTCGATGTTGATCGCGGTGCCGTTCGGCGGTTGCAGCAGGCCGTTTGTTTCGAGGATTTGTTGGAAGCGCTTGCGGTCTTCGGCAGCGTCGATCATGTCGGGGCTCGTGCCGATGATCGGGACGCCGGCCGCTTCGAGTCCTCGCGCGAGGTTCAGCGGAGTCTGTCCGCCGAACTGCACGATCACGCCATCGGGCTGCATGCGGTCGCAGATATTCAGAACGTCCTCGATCGTCAGCGGTTCGAAGAACAACAGGTCCGAAGTGTCGTAGTCGGTCGAAACGGTCTCGGGGTTCGAGTTCACCATGATGCTCTCGATGCCCAAATCTTCGAGCGCATACGACGCCTGACAGCAGCAGTAATCGAACTCGATACCCTGCCCAATGCGATTGGGACCGCCGCCCAAAATCATCACGCGCTTCTTGCCCGGTTGCTTCGCGGGCGTCTCGTCTTCTTGCTCGTAGGTCGAGTAGTAATAAGGAGTGTAAGCCTCGAACTCGGCCGCGCAGGTATCGACTTGCTTAAAGGTCGCGACGATGCCTCGACGTTTGCGGTCGGCTCGCACATCGGCTTCGGTCGAGTCCCACCAGTAAGCCAACTGTCGATCCGAGAAGCCCGTTTGCTTCGCGCGCTTCATCAGTTCGTCCGACGCATTCGACAACGAACCGACGCTGCGAATCTCTTCTTCGAGATCGACGATGGCGCGCATCTGCCACAAGAACCACGGGTCGATGTTGGTCAGAGCAAAGATCTGATCGACCGACATCCCGGCCTTCATCGCATAGCGGATGTAGAAGACACGCTGATCGTTCGGGACCGAGAGCTTCGCATCGATCTCGTCTTCATGCGGTTGACGATCCGTGCCCCACAAATCTTTCGGGCCGCCGCCTAAGCCGAAGTGGCCAATCTCAAGACCGCGCAGTGCCTTCTGGAACGACTCTTTGAAGGTGCGTCCGATGGCCATCGTTTCGCCGACAGACTTCATTTGAATGGTGAGTGTCGGGTCGGCTTCGGGAAATTTCTCGAAGGTCCAACGCGGGATCTTCGTGACGACATAGTCGATCGTCGGTTCGAAGCAGGCGAGCGTTTCGCGCGTGATGTCGTTCGCGATTTCGTCGAGTCGATAACCGACCGCCAACTTCGCCGCGATCTTCGCGATCGGGAAGCCCGTCGCTTTCGACGCCAATGCCGACGACCGACTGACGCGCGGATTCATCTCAACGATGATCATTCGCCCGGTTTTCGGATTGATCGCGAATTGCACGTTCGAGCCGCCGGTCTCAACGCCGATTTCGCGCATGCAAGCGATCGTTGCATCGCGCATGCGTTGATACTCCTTGTCGGTCAGCGTCTGAGCCGGAGCGACCGTAATCGAGTCGCCGGTATGCACGCCCATCGGGTCGAAGTTCTCGATGGCGCAGATGATGACGACGTTGTCTGCGCGGTCGCGCATGACTTCCATCTCATACTCTTTCCAACCGATGACGGACTCTTCGATGAGCACCTCTTGCACCGGCGAAAGCGTGAGCCCCTTGCGAACCTTCTCTTCGAACTCGTCGCGGTTGTAAGCGATGCCGCCGCCAGTTCCGCCGAGCGTAAAGCTGGCGCGAATAATCGCCGGCAGACCGACGAGCTTGAGGGCTTCGCGCGCCTCTTCCATCGAATGCACGACGGCGGACTTCGGCACGTCGAGCCCGATCTTGACCATCGCTTGCTTGAACTGATCGCGCTCTTCGGCCTTCGCGATGACGTCAGCCTTCGCGCCGATGAGTTCGCATCCGAACTTTTCGAGGATGCCGCGTTTGTAGAGCGCCATCGCGGTATTGAGCCCCGTCTGCCCGCCAAGCGTCGGCAACAACGCATCTGGCCGCTCCTTCTCGATGATCTTCGCGACGTACTCCCAAGTAATGGGCTCGATGTAAGTGCGATCGGCCATTCCCGGATCAGTCATAATCGTCGCAGGGTTCGAGTTGACGAGGACAACCTCGTACCCCTCTTCCCGCAGCGACTTACAAGCCTGCGCTCCCGAGTAGTCAAACTCACAAGCCTGACCAATGACGATAGGACCGGAACCAATGATGAGAATCTTCTTGATGTCGTTACGACGCGGCACGATGAGGCTTCTGGCTGAGGGACAGTGGGCGGGAATCTTTGAGTATTCGCAATCTCGGAAATCAGAGTCCGTCGTTTTAAATCACGTTTTTTGTGGTCGCCTTTCGCTCCGCGAAAGAGCGTCTTTTGGGCGTCTTAGCGGTTCCGATTCCGCCACTCCTGAGACGAGTTAGAAGACGCTCTTTCGCGGAGCGAAAGGCGACCACCGGTCTGAGGCACGCCTATGAGGCAGTCACACGATGAGGCAGAGCGGCATCGCCGTAGATGTAGACATTCTCAACACCCATCTTGGCTAAGTAGCAGTCGGGATGCGGAATGACCTTTTCGTCGGGATATAGGTTTTTGATTTCAAGGGATTCAGTGGCGACTGGATCGTCGAGTCGGGCCAGTTCCAAATGACAGGAGTTGAGCCAACGATTTCGAAACTCCCGCTTGGCCCTTGAGAG
Source organism: uncultured Planctomycetaceae bacterium (assembly GCA_964573505.1). Classification (GTDB taxonomy): domain Bacteria; phylum Planctomycetota; class Planctomycetia; order Planctomycetales; family Planctomycetaceae; genus AM-0621. The sequence goes on from CAZNMS010000174.1 coordinate 6,342, forward strand.
TTTCAAACGGACTTTTGATAGGTGTTCCGATTCCAAATCTGGCGTCACCACATAGAGCCACCAATCTTTGGTGTCCTGTCGCTTGATCCACACAGCGGCTGCGACAGTCAGATGCTTCTCGACAACCTCCAGGAACTTCATCCCGATGTCGAGTTGCTCGGCTACCAATAGTGTCTGATCCATTGCAGGACTCCGTATTTGGGATGCTGAATCGCTTCGATGAGGTCTTCGGCCATTTGCTGAGTCTTGAAGGTATAACGACTCGTCTCAGTCCAATTCGTCACAGCATCACAGTTAGGTGGGATCATCTCGTCGGTTTCCGCCCAAGCCTCAAATGCTTCGTTGAGCTTCGCCAAGTTGACAAGCTCACTGAGATCGTGAGTCCAACACTTTTCGGAGAACTTCTTGTTCTCGTTGTCGAAGATGACTCCCTCACGTTCGATGCGCGCGAGGATGCAGGCTTTCAAAGCACATTCGACGGCGTACCCAGCGAGGTAATACGCCCCGGCCCACTTGCCAGCGGCCAATAAGAGCTGCGCTTCCGAGAGTCGTTCTTCGGCTAAGCGTTGAAAGTCACCGCGATTCAATGCTCGAACTCCATTCGTTCGCGATGGAGCCGAGAGTCAGCGGTTTGAAGCGGCTTTTCCAGAGGCGGAGTGCTCAGGACCGAGCCTCGGCACGCTTCAACAAGCTTGTTGAGCACGCGCAAGACCGTCAGTCCCCAAGCGCGAAACGGGCGAACGGTAACAGGCTGAGGGTGACTTTCAAGCCGCCCTCATCACGCACCAAAAGCCGCTCGATTGGCTGCAAATCTCCTGCGTTCGCGGCTCTCGCGGCCTTCTTTTGAGGGGCCACTTGCGTTTGAATCCGACTCTCTTCCACTGAGTCTTCAACCTTGCATGCAGGATGGCTTCATGACCGACGGACTCGCTCCTCGCCCCGAGATTCCGAAACTGGCTCCGGCTCAACGACGCGTTTTGGGAGTGCTGCTCGAAAAGGCAAAGTCGACTCCCGAGTACTACCCGATGACGCTCAAGGGACTCGTTGCGGGATGTAATCAAAAAAACAACCGCGAGCCCGTTGTCGAATACTCTGAGGACTATGTCGAAGAAACGATCGAGGGACTGAAGCGGCTCGGCTTCGTCGACGCGATTCATCCGGCTTCCGGGCGGACGATCAAGTACCGGCACTTCTATCGCACGTTGCATAAGGACTTCAGCGAGCGGCAAGTGGCGGTCATGACCGAGCTGCTTTGTCGCGGTCGGCAAACGCTCGGCGAGTTGCGAACGCGAGCCAGTCGACTCACTCCGATTGAAGATCTCGAAACGCTGCGAGCAGAGTTGAAGGGGCTCATCGAAGTCGGCTTTGTGCGAGCGAACGGCCCACTCGAAGCGCGCGGCGTTGAGGTCGATCACACCTATTACTTGCCGCACGAGAATGTTGCGTTGCCCGAGTTCACGGCGCGTCCTGAAGCCGAATCGGCGAGCGGCGGTGCGATGCTGAGCAGCAGTGGCGCGACTCAAGCCGAGATCGACCGACTGAGTGCCGCTCACGAATCGCTGCGTCAGGAAGTTGTCGGCTTGCGGGCGACAGTTGAGGAATTGACGGAGCGGCTCAATAAGTTGGCGGCGGATCTCGGAGTGAATTGACTGCTGACTTCGATCCGCAGTTGACGCAGATAGGACGAAGAAGACCGATAGGACGCATACGACTATTGGCTCGCCAGCGTTCGCAGCGTTTCCACTCACACTCCTATGATCGGAGTCCGCGATGTCGACCGAACAGCATCCCTCGTCTGTGCGATTCTTGATCGTTGCGGCTGCGACCTTGATGTCGTTTCTGCTGTATGTCGACCGCTTCTGCGTTTCGTTTGCTGAGGTCTACATCAAGCAGGATCTCGGTCTCACTTACAGTCAAATTGCATGGTTCACGAGCGGCTTCTTTTGGACCTATGCCCTCGCGCAAGTTCCCGCCGGATGGCTGAGCGATCGCTATGGCGCTCGCATCATGTTGACGCTCTACATCCTCACATGGTCGATCTTCACGGCGGTCATCGGATGGGCGCACGGCTTTGCGTTGCTGATCTTCGCTCGATTGGGTTGCGGCATCGGACAAGCAGGCGCGTACCCAACGGCGGCGTCGGTGATCTCGCGCTGGATGCCGATCACAGCACGCGGTTTCGCGAGTTCCTTCGTCGGCAACGGAGGCCGCGTCGGTGCTGCAGTCGTCCCCATCATGACGGCCTTCTTGATCGTGCAGTTCGTGCCGATCGGCACTCCGGTTGAAGTGCAGCCGACTGAGATCGTTGATGCCCAATCCATCGTGACGAAGCTCACTGATCGACTGAAGAAGCCGGAGTTTCGATCGCTCGTCGAAGCTGGCGCTGCGGACAAAGTCGCGGCATTAGTCGCTGCGAACGAGACAGCTTCAACTGAACTCACTCCGCAAGTCGTGAGCTTGCTCAATGACCTGACGAAGAGCGACGCGTTGCTCGATGTTGCTCAGTCAGACAAGCGCCTGAAGTTCGAGCGAGAGTCGATCGCGACGCTCGCGCGACTTCGAGACAAAGAGCCGGTTTCAGATGCTGAGAAAGCACGCCTCAAACGCATGACTCTCGAAGCGTTATTTCCGACCGAGTTGATGAAGCTCTATCGGCACGGATGGCGGCAAGTGCTTGCGGTCTACGGGTTGTCGGGACTGCTCGTTGCGGCCTTCTTTTGGTTCGTCTTTCGCGAGCGACCCGAGTTGCATCCGCGCGTCAATCAAGCGGAGCGCGACTTAATCTTGCTCGGCAAGCCGACGGATTCGGGGACTCCGAAGAAGCTCGACGGCATCCCTGCGAAGAAGCTGCTGACGAGCATCAACTTGTGGGCGAACTCCTTCATGCAGTTCGGCACGAATGTTGGATGGCTCTTTATCTTCACATGGCTGCCGCGCTACCTGATTGAAGAGCGACAAGTCCCGATCATCGAACGCAGCTTCATGACAATGTTGCCCGTTGTGATTGGAGTGCTCGGCGGAGCAATGGGCGGCAAGCTGACTGACGTTTGGGCCGCGCGCTTCGGCGTCTTATGGGGCCGCCGCATGCCGATCCTCGCGTCGCGCGTGCTCGCAATCACGGGCTATCTCGGCTGTGTCGGAGTGTCGTTCTTGCCCGCCGACCACTTCTTGAACTCCGCATGGACGGTGACGCTGCTCTGCGGAGTGGCAGCCTTTGCAACGGACTTCGGTGCGCCCGCCACATGGGCCTTTGCTCAAGACATCGGAGGCCGGCACGTCGCGTCGGTGCTCGGATGGGGCAACATGTGGGGCAACATCGGAGCGGCAGTCGGACCACTGATCTACAACTTCGTGCTCGGCGAGACTCCGAAGACCGCGCAATGGAATTGGCTCTTCGTGACCTGCGCGGCAGCGTTCGCAATCTCGGGCTGCTGCGCGTTCATCATGGATGCAACAAAGCCGCTCTTCCGCGAGGGGGAATAAAGCGAGATCGCGGACTCATCTTGAGACTGAGATGCCGACGATGCAGTAATGCCGATTACACTCAATTGAATTTGATTCGTCGCCCAATGAAGGAGACGTCGACATGACCCAGACAGTGCAAGCCGAATTACCTGCTGAGCTGATCGCGGATGCGACGGCCTACATCGAAGCCGGTTGGGCGACCAATTTCAGCGACCTGCTCGCTGATGCTCTGCGTCGATATCTGACCTCGCACTCCAGTGACCTCGCAGAATCGTTTTTACGAGAGGACGTCGAATGGGGGTTGCATGGCCGTGAATGATTCTGCGTCGATCGTTGTCGTCTGCGATGCCGGTCCGTTGATTCATTTGGATGAATTGGAGTGCCTTGACCTGCTATCCGATTTCGAGGCGGTCCTTGTGCCGCAGGCGGTATGGGATGAAGTCCAACAACATCGCCCGATGGCATTGACGAGTAAGCACATCACCCTGCAGCGGGTTGCCCTCGACGCGCAACCATCGAGGCAACTGCTTTCTTTGGCTCAGCAACTGCCGTTACATCAAGGCGAATTGGAAGCCTTGCAATTGATGCTCGATACTCGCGGGCAATTGCTCCTCTCAGACGACACTGCTGCGCGACTCGCAGCAAACTCTTTACAGATCGCGGTGCACGGCACCATTGGCATCCTGCTGCGTGCCATCCGTCGTCAGCATCGTTCGCCCCGCGAGGTTGCAGACTTGCTGCGTTCGATTCCGACGCGATCGACTCTGCATATCAAGAGCAGCCTGCTGAATGAGTTCGTCGAGCAGGTCTTGCGCTGATGGCACTCGCCACTGCTTGAGTGACTCGTCGCTCCAGTTCCGCGCAGCGATGTTCTTGCCGATGCGCGTTGCTGCTCGCTCCGCACAGCATGTTGCAGAAAGCATTCAGAGACCGTGCCGGAATGAATCGTCGCCGTTGAGCAGCCTCAGATGAGTGCTGCGTTGCCGATAGCAAGCAGCGTTGTGCGGCTTCGAACATCGGCACAAAAGGTGCAAAACGCAGGTCCGCGAAATCTCGCTTGAGGCGGCCTCATTGGAGTCGAACGCTCGGCAGAGGTTGGCGCGGCGACGCAATTGATGGAACGAGTGGGACCGATTGGCCGAGTGAGCTTCCGCAGCGAGCGGATCATTCGAGGGTTCGAAGTTCCTTTGCTGTGATCGACTGACGCGACTTCCTGCACGGTGCTCGGGGCGACGGTGATTGGCCCGAGCAGTCTCTTCCCGCAGGAGTTTCTCATGGCGCAGTCAGTCATGGTCGACGGCAATGAAGCCGCTGCCAGCGTTGCTCATCGGGTGAATGAGGTCATTGCGATCTATCCGATTACTCCGGCATCTCCGATGGGCGAGTTCGCCGATGCATGGACTGCGGCAGGGAAGAAGAACATCTTCGGCACTGTCCCCGCAGTGATCGAGATGCAGAGCGAAGCCGGTGCGGCGGGCACAGTGCATGGGGCGCTGCAAGCCGGAGCACTCACGACGACCTTCACGGCGTCGCAAGGCTTGCTGCTAATGATCCCCAACATGTTCAAGATCGCGGGCGAACTCACCGCGACTGTATTTCATGTTGCAGCCCGGACGATCGCGACGCATGCACTCTCGATCTTCGGTGATCACAGCGATGTGATGTCGGTGCGATCGTGCGGATGGATCATGCTCTCATCGGCATCGGTTCAAGAGGCTCATGACTTCGCGATCATCTCGCATGCGGCAACTCTCGCGGCGCGTTTGCCGATCCTGCACTTCTTCGACGGCTTTCGCACATCGCACGAGATCAACCTCATTGAGGAACTCACGGACGATGACCTGCGCGCGATGATTGATCCGCAGTTGCTGCAAGCGCATCGCGATCGTGCTCTGACTCCGGATAAGCCGGTGCTGCGCGGGTCGGCTCAGAATCCCGACGTCTTCTTTCAAGCACGCGAAGCCGCGAATTCGTTCTATGACGCTGCTCCCGACATCGTGCAGCGCGAGATGGACAAGTTCGCAAAGCTCACCGGTCGGCAATATCGGCTCTATGAATACGTCGGTGCTCCTGATGCCGAGCGGGTCATTGTGTTGATGGGCTCGGGCATCGGAGCGGCCGAAGAGTGCGTGCAAGAACTGTTACAGCGCGGCGAGAAAGTCGGGCTCGTCAAAGTGCGACTCTATCGACCGTTTGATGTCGCAAAGTTTCTGGAGGTCATCCCGGCAAAGGTGCAGCACATCGCGGTGCTCGATCGCACGAAGGAGCCGGGTTCGGTCGGCGAGCCGCTCTATCAAGACGTAGTGACAGCGCTGCTTGAACGAGATGCCGGAGCAAGCCTCATCCCGCGCGTCATCGGCGGGCGTTACGGGCTCTCATCGAAAGAGTTCACTCCGGCAATGGTCGGCGCGATCTTCGACGAACTGAAGAAGCCCGCACCCAAACGTCGCTTCACGATCGGCATCGTTGACGACGTCACTCATACGAGCCTGCACTGGAACCCGGACGACTTCCCCGAAGCAAAGGACGTGCATCGCGCGGTCTTCTATGGACTCGGCAGCGACGGCACGGTCGGCGCGAATAAGAACTCGGTGAAGATCGTCGGCGAATACACGCCGCTCTATGCGCAGGGCTACTTCGTCTACGACTCGAAGAAGGCCGGTGCCGTCACGGTCTCGCATCTGCGTTTCAGTCCGCGACCGATCCACTCGACATATCTCATTACGAAGGCGGACTTCGTCGCCTGCCATCAGTTCCACTTCTTAGAGACGCGCGACGTGCTCGATCTCGCGGAACCCGGTGCGACGTTCTTGCTCAACGCGCCTTATGGCCCGAGCGATGTTTGGGATCGGCTGCCGATCGAGACTCAGCAGCAGATCATCGACAAGAAGCTGAAGTTCTATGTCGTCGATGCTTATCAATTGGCGGCGTCACTCGGACTCGGCCAGCGCATCAACACCGTCATGCAAACGTGCTTCTTCGCGCTCGCGAACATCTTGCCGCGCGACGAAGCCATTCAGCGCATCAAAGACGCGATCGCTGAGAGTTACGGCAAGCGGGGCGAGTCGATGATTCGCGTCAACTGCGAAGCGGTCGATCGCGCGCTCGCAGCGATGCATGAAGTCGCGGTGCCTGAAACGGCAACCTCGAAGGAGCGTCTCCGCTCGCCGGTGCCGGATCATTCGCCGGACTTCGTGAAGCGAGTGACCGCACTCATGCTCGCCGGACTGGGCGATCGTTTGCCCGTCAGCGCGTTGCCGGTTGATGGAACATTTCCTACAGGAACGGCGGCCTTTGAGAAGCGCAGCATCGCGCGGAACATTCCCATCTGGGAGCCGGATATCTGCATTCAATGCGGACTGTGCGCACTCGTCTGCCCGCATGCCGCGATCCGCTCGAAGGCGTATCCGTGCGCGTCGGTGAATGGCAATGCTCCGGAAGGCTTCTTGAAAATGGATTGGAAGGGCAAAGAACTGCCCGACCATTCGATGACGATTCAAGTCGCTCCCGACGATTGCACCGGTTGCGGCGTCTGCGTCGATATCTGCCCGGCGCGCAGCAAAGAGAAGGCGAACGTCAAAGCCATCAACATGCAGCCGAAGCTCGAACATCTCGAGCGCGAACGAGCGAACTGGGATTTTTTCTTATCGATCCCCGAATTGGATCGCTCGGTCGTCAAGCAGGATCAAGTCAAAGGCTCGCAGCTCTTACTGCCGCTCTTCGAGTTCTCCGGTGCCTGCGCCGGTTGCGGCGAGACTCCGTACTTAAAATTACTCACCCAGTACTTCGGCGACCGCACCATCATCGCGAATGCGACCGGTTGCTCGTCGATCTTCGGCGGCAACTTGCCGACGACGCCTTATTGCAAAGACGCGAACGGTCGCGGGCCCGCATGGGCGAACTCGTTATTCGAGGACAACGCCGAATTTGGGCTCGGCATTCGACTGGCAGTCGATGCGCAGGAGAACCTCGCGCGGACGTTGCTCAAAGAACTCGCTGCTGACATTGGCGACGATCTTGTGAGCGGCTTGCTCTCTGCCGATCAGACGACCGAAGCCGGCATCGCGACGCAGCGCGATCGAGTGGCGGCTCTCAAGCAGAAGCTGATGATCGAGCCCAATGCGCGAAAGGCGTTGCTCACTGGAGTGGCTGATTCGCTCGTGCGGCGCAGTGTTTGGATCGTCGGCGGCGACGGATGGGCATACGACATCGGCTTCGGCGGACTCGATCACGTTCTCGCGTCGAATGTCGACGTCAACATTCTCGTGCTCGACACTGAGGTCTACTCCAACACCGGCGGGCAAGCTTCAAAGGCGACTCCGCGAGGAGCGATCGCGAAGTTCGCAGCGAGCGGCAAGACGGTCCGGCGCAAAGATCTCGGCATGATCGCGGTCGACTACGGGCACGTTTATGTCGCTCAAGTGGCGGTCGGCGCGAATCCGTTGCAGACGTTGAAGGCGTTTCAAGAAGCCGAGTCCTATCGCGGTCCGAGCTTGATCATCGCGTTTAGTCCGTGCATCGCGCACGGCATTGATATGTCGAAGTCGATGACGCATCAGAAGGACGCAGTGAACTCAGCGTTCTGGCCGCTGTTCCGCTTCGACCCGCGCGAAGCAATCGTCGGACAGCATCCGTTCCATCTTGATAGCCGCAAGCCGTCAATGAGTTTCCGCGACTACGCAACGACCGAAGCCCGCTTCGCCGCACTCGAACGCTCGAACCCGGACGAAGCAAAGAAGCTGTTCGAACTCGCGCAGAAAGACATCAACGACCAATGGCACTTCTACGAGCAAATGGCCGGCATCGAACGCGAAGTGGCTGCGATCGAACGCAGCTAAGGCGATTGATCTCAGCAACTGAGTGGCCGCTGTGGCGCAGTCATGGGACGAATAGGACCGATGCGACGAATGGGATTGTCTTCCGAGTAATCGCCATTACCCCCATTCGTCTCCTACGTCCCATTAGTCCCATGAATTCCGCCCGCACGCCGCAATCAGGCATCCCCAATCAACAAGCAACCTTCCGGACCCATCATGGCTATCGACCTCAGCACGACTTATCTCGGTTTCAAACTGACGTCGCCGATCGTTGCGGCGGCGTGCCCGTCGAACTCGAGCATCCCGATGCTGCATAAGCTGCAAGACGCGGGCTGCGGAGCGGTCGTCTTGCCGTCGCTCTTCGAAGAGCAGATCGAGCATGAGGAGTCGCAGTTCGGCCTCTTGCACGAATACGGCTCGGGCTCGTTTGCTGAAGCCGCGACGTACTTCCCGGAACTCGATGACTACAACACTGGACCCGATGACTATCTGCGTCTCGTCGAGATGTCCGTGCGGCAGATGTCAGTGCCGGTGATTGCGAGCTTGAACGGAGTCACCGCCGGCGGATGGACGCGCTACGCGAAGAAGATTCAAGACGCCGGAGCCGCCGCGCTCGAACTCAATATGTACTACTTGCCGACCGACCCGGACGTAGATGCCACTCGGGTCGAGCAGAACTATCTCGATCTCGTCGCGCAAGTGAGACAGTCGATCACGATCCCGCTCGCAGTGAAGATCGGTCCGTTCTTCAGTGCGCCGGCGAACTTTGCGAAGAAGCTTGTGGGCTTAGGCGTCAACGGCCTCGTGCTCTTCAACCGCTTCATGCAGCCGGACATCAATCTCAGCACGATGCAGATCGACCCGCAGTTGGCGCTGAGTCATAGCTGGGAGATGCGCCTGCCCTTGCGCTGGGTCGCGATCTTGCACGGGCGAATCAACGCGTCGATCGCAGCAACATCGGGAGTCCACTCTGCAGCCGATGTGTTAAAACTATTACTCGTCGGCGCCGATGTAACGATGATTGCAGCCGCGATCCTCAAGCACGGCCCGCAGTACGTGAGCACGCTGCTCACCGAGTTAGAGCATCTGCTCGCCGAGCACGGCTACAGCGCCATCTCGCAACTGAAAGGCAGCATGAGTCACCGCTACTGCCCGAACCCGGCCGAGCTAGAGCGCTCGAACTACATGAAAGCGCTGACGTCTTTTTCAAGCAGCATGATCTAGCGAGGCTCTGCCTCAGACCAATGGTCGCCTTTCGCTCCGCGAAAGAGCGTCTTATGCGGCGTCAC
>CAZNMS010000175.1:0-15892 GCA_964573505.1 uncultured Planctomycetaceae bacterium
GGACGCCTACGTCCGACAGCGACGCCGCACGGACGTAGGCGTCCATGCTACGAAAATCGCGATGAGTTCGTGCAAGACTCGGCGCAGTGGGCGCTCGGCTTACTTCGTCCGCTTCGCTGCGAGGTTCTTCAACTGCCAACGAGCGAGGTCTCGCAGTTCGGCTTCTTCGGATTGAGCAGCGACGTCTCGGTAGTAGCGAGCAGCCTCAGTCAATTCGGACTGACGACGCAGCGCGGTCGCTAAGAGGTAGCTCGCAAAGGTTCGATCGTGAGAGTCAGCCGCTTGATCCAGTGCCGTTCGAAAGGCGACTTCAGCGTCTTCGAACATGCCCTTCGCGTAGAGCCGACTTCCGATCGTGATGAAGTCCGCCGGTAGCTCGTCCGCTGAAACGACCTTTGTGCGTTGCTTCGGATCGGTCGTCGCCGTGCGACCGTCGATCTGCTCCGCTCGGACCTTCGTGATGACTTGCGTGACAAGCGTCTGAAGTTGAGCCGCTTGAGCAACGTTCGTTCGCGCGGCGATCTCACGAGCATGCATGTCGGTCGACTCGACTGTGTTACGCAATGAGTTGCGCGCCGACTGCATCTCGGCCACTTCGCGTTCGAGTTCCGCTAAGAGCACGTCGGTCGGTTGCACGTTCGAGTTCGCGCTCTGCTGAATCACGGGCAGAGGCAACACCGCCGGCTCCGTCGGTGACGGAATGCTTGCCGGGCGAATAATCGCGGGAAGCTCAACCGGACGAGCGGGCGTATGCGGTGCGAAGTGCGGCATCGTCACCTGCGGCAGAACGCCTGCAGGCACATTGGATGCGGGATTGAGATTCGGAATGCTCGGCGGAGTGATCGCCGGCAGTTCGGGAATCGCAAGCTGCACTGACGGTGTCTTGCTGCCCTCTTCATCGGGGAACGAGACGAGTGCCAATTCGCTAATGGTGCCAACCATCGTTTCAACTTGATTGGCATGCGCGACGACTTGCCGCGTCGGAGTGAAGTCGACCTGCACGATTGGCTCAGCCGGTCGCGCGGGCTTCGAGTCAGCGACTGAGGCGACCGTCAGCGGACGCGGTGTATTCGCGGTCGGCAGCACTGCGGTCTCTTTTGCCGGAGTCGGCTGCGGCGAAGCAGTGATCGTGTGAGTCACGCGAATCGTCTTAGGAGCCTCATTGGCTTGCTCGCTCGCAGTCGACTTCTTCACCGCTTGAGCGATCGGCTTCGCGCCATCGAGGGCTTCGTTCTTGATCGAGTTCGGCGCTTCAGCCGGCGGAACAGCAGGGACAGGCGGCGCGACGACTTCAACGTTCGATCCAGGCAATGTTGTTGCTCCGCCCGAGTGCTTGCTGTCTTTCGCGATCGACGATGTCGGGAACGCCATTGATGGCTGCGTCGGAGTCGTCGGTCGACCGATTGCTGTTGCGGGGCGCAATGGGCCTCGATCAGCGACGAACGGAGCACGAGGAGCTGACGCGCGAGCGAGCGCGACCGTGCCGTTTTGATTGCTGCTGCCGTCAGATGGCGTCGGCTTCGGCACAACAGCGAACGACTGATGAGCCGCTGCTTCGTGAGCGGCATATTGCTCGGCAGGCCGCTGATAGCTGACGTCGGACGAGCCTTCTTTCGCCCGTCGCTCGGGCGATTCGATGATGCCCTTCTTCGCCATCTCCCATTCCGCTCGACTCTTCTGAGCCGGGCGCGTGATCTTGCGACGGCTGAGATTGAGCTGCGTCTTCGGGATGTAGATCAACGGCGCTGGCCGAGACTTCGGAGCTTCTGCCTCTTGAGCGATCAGCGTCGTTCCAACAACTGCCGCAGCAAGGCTCGACGAAACCAACAGCACCCAACTTCGCTTCACGTCCATGTTGATTGCTCCCTCCTCGGAGCTGATGTGTCGCCTTTCGCTCCGCGAAAGTGCGTCTGCTTAGATCAAGCATTGAACATCGCAGCGAAAGTCATCGCAGGGACATTGCCCTCGATGCAGTCGCCCGAAGTTTCTGCCGCAAGAACCGGCTGTGTCTGAGGCTGCTCATCGACTGAGAAAGCACGAACGCATCGTGCTCGACGTTTTCAGCGAGGACTCGTTGAGAACGTGCCCTCAGATTCTGGCGGCCTCGATTGCTCGCCGACTCTTGTCATATCTCTCATTCGAAACGCTGAGTGGTCGCGCTAACGCAATCGCACCGTGCCGTCTCGAAGTTGTTCCGTCAGGGAAGCTGCCAAACTGGGCTGAGGGTCTGCGACGAGCGCCAAAACGCGAGCGGCCTTGCGATCCTCAAGCACACTCAAAACTGACAGCGCACTCTCGGTGCGATCTTCCTTCGCCAAATCCTGAACCACTTCCGCCAATCCTTCGGGAGTCATCTGCTGATAAGCCTCGACCATCAGCCGATGCTTCTCTTCCGGAGTGGCTTTCGCGATCGCTTGCAAGCGGCGCTTTGACTTCAACGAACCGTCAGAGAGAGCGCGATCACTGAGCTTCTCGACGAGCTGTTCTTCGATCTGCCGTTTGAGTTTGTCGATCGAGACTTGCTCGTACTTGATCTGAGTTTGCGTGACAGCAAGCCCTTGCTCGCGAGCTTGCAGTTCGAGCTTTCGAGCAGCCGCGATCGCGAGTTCTTCTTCGAGCTCTGACTTCGCGATGGTCTCGATTGTTTTCTTCGGCTTGCTTGCGGAACTCTCACCATTGACGACAGCACCGTCGTCCGAAGCGAGTTCGCCGCTGCCACCATTAATATGAAACTGCGGGCTGAATTCGAGATTGGCCTTCATCCATGGAAACAGGAAGAGGACAGCAAACACGAACGCTGCGCCTAGCAGAAAAGCGGACAAGTAACGCATAACGGGCCCTTTGCTCGCAAACAGCGACGTCGGTCAAGCGGCGCTGAAGTGGGGTTTCGTTGCCGGGCATTCCCTTGCCGAAAGCGAGAGGGTTTTAAGATCGAACATTTTGGATGTCTACAACCGGCAGCAGTCGTTGTTTGCTTCGCTCGCCCGAACAAAGCGCCGACGAAAGCTCGGCAATGATGAGCCTACAACTGCATTCGCATCACTTCCTGATAGGCGTCAGTCACTTTGTTTCGCATTTCCATAAACATGCGAAAGCTCAAGTCAGCCTGACTCAAAGCAAGCATCACTTCCTGCACGTTGTCGGTCTCGCCAGTGACAAGCTTTTGCACGGCGGCGTCCGCATTGACCTGCTGCGAGTTCACGTCCCTCAAGAAGCTCTCAACGATTTCGTTGAACGCGACACCATTCGACTTCCGCTGCATTTCGGGCAACGCCCCGAACGACGACGCATTGAGTTGATTGACTTCCATGTCCGGCTCCTCGGGCTCAGGTTTGCTGACTTCAACCGGGTTTCGCATCCGCGTTGTTTGTGACTCTCTTGTTGTACGACGGACATTTTGTCCGTCGCCGCGCCTTCATTTCGACGGACTCAAAGTCCGTCGTACGGCGCCATCGGCGTTATGTGTTTCTCACGAGATTGAATGATGCTTCAGCCATCTCGCGGAACGCTTGCCCGGCTTTGAGATTCGCTTCATACGCTCGGGTCGCGGTTACCAAATTCACCATTTCGATCGGCAGATTGACGTTCGGCATCGTGACGAAGCCTTCGGCGTTCGCGTCGGGATGACCGGGGTTATAGACCTGCGGCATCTCGGACCGATCGTCGACAACACCGAGCGACCTTACCCCGCCGAGATGCTTGCCGCGTTTGCCTTCAACTCCCGTCATCGCCGCTCGATCGAGCACCGCTTCGAAGACCATATCCTTGCGTCGATAGGCTCCGCCTTCGGGAGTTCGTGTCGAGTTCGCATTCGCGATGTTGTTAGCGATGACTTCCATTCGAGCCCGCTCGGCGCGCATGCCGCTGGCGCTGATGCCGCCAGAACCCAAAAGTTTGTCGAAGCCCATAAGCGTGCTCCTCGAATGAGATCAGTGGACACGAACGGCGTCGGGTGAAGACGCCTCTTACTACCGTCCGGTAATCGCTTGCCGCATCTGCGAGACACGCGAGTTGATGATCTGCAAATAGGTGTTGTGCAGCAGCGAGTTCTTCTGCATCGACCCAATTTCGCCGTCGATGTCGACGTTGTTGCCGTCCACTCGACCGGGCGATTTCTTGTCGACGCGCACTTCTGCCGAGACCGCTTGCAGATTGACCCGCCCGTCGCGCTGAATCTGCTTTGCGAGCGTCTCTTCGAAGTGCAGCTCACGGCGTTGAAAGCCGGGGGTATTCACATTGGCGATGTTGTTCGCGATGACTCGATGGCGCACCGTCGAGACGTCGACCAACTTCGCTAGCTCGTCGAATTGTGAGGGTTTGATGTTCATGCCGGTGGTATCGGTCCCGGCGACTGTGCGTGATGAACCCCAGTTCGAGCAGGCAAGCTCTTCGCGACTGTTGCGACCGGCAGGACGAGATCAGCCTGCGCAATCTTCGCAAACTGCCGTCAGAGGCCGCTCATGCAGCCGCGTTCGAAATCCGAGACGGGCAAGCGAACATCAGAGAAAGCATCCGATATCAGGACCGCAGCGAATGCGTCGGCGATCTCACAACTACGGCGACAACGGCTCGCGCGGCGCGCGATGACGGCTTCCTCAATGACTCGGACAAACTCTTCTTCAACCTTCACATACCGAGTGACGCTCGAACGCGATTACGTCCGGCCTTCGGCGCCTTTACTGAGCCAAACGGTGCCGATCGTGAAGAGCACGAGGCTCAGGACGATGTATTGCCAGAAGGTGATGTTGTCCCAAAACGAGACGATCAGATCGCAATAGAAGTCGAGATAGAAATTCAGAGTTCGAGTAATGCTACTTGTCATTTGCGACTGCTCCCGACTGACGTTGCTTCACACTGTCCAGCATGCAGCAAAGTTAGGACGCCGGTCGGGCTTCGTTGGAAATTCCTGCCGCAGCGAAGAGCGATCGCCCGTCAGTTGCTGCCGGTTAAGCAGCATTGGCAACAAGCGGCAGCGGAAGGCGGCTTCGGTATTCCGTTGCGGGTGAGCCTGCGCAGCGAGGGGTCGGGGCTACGACATTTCGAAATTGGGCGGAGGAAGGGGCTCGTTGCAGTTCATGTCGTGCGCCGCCCAATTTCGAAATCTCGTAGACCCGACCCCGGCGTTAAGTGGCGCGACTCAATTCTTCGCAGTGAGATGCGGTTCAACCCACTGCCCGAGTGCTTTCTCAAAAGCATCGACGCGCGCGTTCGTCCGAGCTTTTGCTCCGGCAACGTCGCTACCGGCCGGGCCGTGCGGTTCGGCGAAGAGATAGAACTTGATCTTCGGTTCGGTGCCTGACGGTCTCACCGCGAAGCGAATGCGGCAGTCGTCGTGCGTGCCGAAGAAGATCACGAGATCTCCTTGAGGCTTCGGCAGCGCGGCCGTCTTTGTGTTCGCGGGTAAGCAGCGCATCTCGTGCATCGAATAGTCATGCACTTCGGTCAGCGTGACTCCGCCTAATTCCGTCGGCGGTGCCGTGCGGAAGGCAGCCATCAAGCTCTTGATCAGTTGCTTGCCGCTCGGGCCATAGGCGTAGTCGTTGCGCTGGCGCTCGGCGTAGTAGCCGTACTGTGCATAGAGCTGATTCAAGCGATCGAGCAGCGAGAGTCCGTCCGTCGCAAGTTCCGCAGCGAGTTCGCAGAGGTAGAGCGCCGCGATCGCAGCGTCCTTATCGCGGGCATAGTCACCGGCGAGATAACCGAGCGACTCTTCGGTCCCGAACACAAACTTGTCGACGCCGACAGCATCCATTGTCTCGCCGATGTACTTGAAGCCGACGAGCAAGTTGTCGACGACCTTTAGGTTCGCGGCCTTCGCAATCGCTGCCGTCATCTGCGTCGTGACGAGCGTCTCTACGACGTAGTGATCCGCAGTCAGAGGACCGGTGAAACGCGTATCGCCGCTGCCGCCCGCCGCTGCTTGCTGCCGCTTGCGAATGACATAGTCGGCGATCAACGCACCTTGCTGATTGCCCGACAGTGGGACGAACTGGCCACTCGCTTCGTCGCGCACCATGAAGGCAATGCGGTCCGCATCCGGGTCGGACGCGAGAATGACATCAACGCCGCGGGCGTTTGCTTCGGGGATGATCGGCTCGAAAACCTTCGGACTCTCGGGGTTCGGCAACTGCTTCGGCACGTTCGGAAAGTTGCCGTCCGGCTTGCGCTGAGGCTCGAAGATCGAGATGTCCTTAAAGCCGACTGACTGTAATAAGCGATACACCGACGTCTCACCGACTCCGTGCAGCGGCGAGAAGATCGCTTTCAAGTTGCGATTGCCGGAGAGACTCAGCTTGCGGAGCGAGTCGATGTAAACGGCGTCAACTTGCTCCCCGATGATCTCGATTTGACCGCTTGCAACGAGCGACTTGAAGTCCGGGATCGCGATCTCTTTCGACTTCAGTACGCACTCGACAATGCCTTTGTCTTGCGGCGAAGTGACTTGCCCGCCGTGCGACCAATAAGCCTTGAAGCCATTGTCGGCCGGGGGATTGTGAGACGCCGAGATCATCACTCCGACATCGCACTTCAAGTGCAGCACGGCGAACGACAATTCGGGAGTCGCGCGGATGTCGTCGAACAAGAAGACTTTCAATCCGTGCGCGGCGAAGACGCAGGCTGTTAGCTCGGCGAACTCGCGCGAGCGATTGCGCGAGTCATGCGAAATGACCGCTCGGCCCGATGTGCGGCCGGTCGAAATCTTGAAGTACTCAGCAAGCCCACTCGCAGACTCAGCAATCGTGCGCTCGTTGATTGTTGCCGAGCCGAACGCAGCCATTGGTCCGCGTCGACCGCCGGTCCCGAATTCAATCTCTTCCCAAAAGCAGGCTTCGAGATCGCTCCATTTCCCGGCTTGCACGTCCGCAGAGATCGCGGGCAAGTACTTCGTAAACTGAGGCTCGCTGAGCCATTTCTTGAGGTACTTGCCGGTGTCCGGCTTGATCGAGTTTTGAGCAACAGCAGCATCCACTTTGCCAATGAGATCAGTCAGCGCAGAAGTCATGAACGGCATCCTTCTTGAGTTCACGAGGTGTGAGGGAATGAGATGCCGGAACCTAACAGCGCGCTGCGGACAACCGTAAGGCGGGTTGCTCTGCGCGATGAGAGCGGGGGCATGCTCGCTGTAGGACCGGCACTCTTGCCCGTCGTTTCATGGCGTCGATGCGACCGATTGGAAGTCCGTCGTAAGCAAGTTCGGCGCTGTTCCGATGAAAGGCGACGGGCATGAGTGCCCGTCCTCCGACTTTAAGGTCCGCACTTTGGCGGCGCGGCAGTCGGCAACTTCAATGAGCCGACCAGTTCGCGAATGCTGGCACAACCTTCTTGAGCAACGACCTCTGCGAGCTGAGCGGGCAGCTTTCCGGCGAGCGTCGGGTTGTAGAAGTTCGCCGTTCCGATCTGCACCGCGCTGGCGCCGGCGACGATGAACTCCATCACGTCGTCAAGTGATTGAATCCCGCCGACTCCGATGATGGGCACCTTCACCTTCTGAGCCACTTGATAAACCATTCGCAGCACGACCGGCTTGATAGCCGGGCCGCTTAAGCCGCCGACGATGTTGCCCAAAATTGGCTTGCGCTTTCGCCAGTTGATCGCCATTCCGAGCAACGTGTTTGTCAGCGTGACGGCATCTGCTCCGCCTTCAGCAGCGGCTTGCGCAATCTCGACGATGCTCGTCACATTCGGCGTCAGCTTCGCGATGATTGGCAAGTGGCAGACTTCTCGAACCGCGCGAATGATCTTCTCCGTGAGTTCCGGCTTCGTTGCAAAGTCGACTCCGCCGGCAACGTTCGGGCACGAGATATTGAGTTCCACTCCGGCAAGCTGCGGGAAGTCATTCAATCGTTGAGTCAGCGTCACGAACTCTTCGGCACTATGCCCCGCGACATTCGCGATGATCGACGTGCCGAGCCCCAGCAAATAATCGAGATGCTTCTCGATGAAGGTTTCGAGTCCGTCGTTATCGAGCCCAATCGAGTTGAGCATGCCGCAACTGGTCTCGACGGTGCGCGGCGGCGGATTGCCGGCTCTCGGGACGAGCGTCACGGTCTTCGGAATGATGCCGCCCAGTTGCGAGTAATCGCAAAAGGCAACCGCTTCCTTCGCATAACCGAAAGTGCCCGAGGCGACCAAAATGGGGTTCTTAAGTTTGAGCCGATTGAGTTCAACGCGCAGGTCAGACACGGAAGTTGTTTCTAATTGAGGACGATGGAAGCGACGCCGACCGCTCAACCGCGATCGGCCGTGAATGAGACCCCTGACATACTACATGTTCTCGATTTGTTGTCGGCTTGTGCGCAATTGGGCGCGCCGTCGATAGTCGCCTTTCGCTTTGCGAAAGGGATTTTCTCTCGGGGCTTTTGCACCGCAAAAGCTTCCTTTCGCGGTGCGAAAGGCGACTATCGGTTGCGGCATCGCCGCGTCGAAAACTCAGCGCTGATCCGGGTACTTGATGCGGCCGTGATAGATCGCGATCAGCGACTTCGTGAGCGACTCTTCGATCGTGCGGATCTCGCTGAGAGTCAAGTTGCTCTCTTCAAACTGACCGTCGAGCAATCGGTCAAGCATGATCTTATGGACGAGCGACTCGATGCGTTTCGGAGTCGGGTCATTCAATGTGCGACTGGCGCTTTCAACGGCGTCGGCGAGCATCAAGACGCCGGCTTCGCGCGTCTGCGGTTTCGGACCCGGATAGCGGTACGACGACTCAAGCACGTCGCAACTATGGTCGGGGTCTTCTTCCGCGATCTTCGTCGCTTCGAGGAAGAAGTATTTCACGAGCGTTGTGCCGTGATGCTGTTCGATGAAGTCGATCAGTGACTGCGGAATGTGATGCTGCCGCGCGAGATCCACTCCGTCTTTGACGTGCCCGATGATGATCAGCGTGCTCATTGCCGGCACGAGATTGTCGTGCTTGCTCTTCATTCCTTCGGTCATGTTCTCGATGAAGTACTCGGGCTTCAGCATCTTGCCGATGTCGTGATAGTAGGCCGCGACTCGCACGAGCAGCCCGTTGCCGCCGACCGCTTCTGCGGCGGACTCTGCAATCGTTGCTACAGCGATCGAGTGGTTGTAGGTGCCCGGCGCACGCTTCACGAGTTCTTGCAGCAACGGGTGCGAGATGTCGCTCAGTTCGAGCAGACTGATGTCGGTGACGACGCCGAAGACGCTCTCAATAAAGGGCAAGCTGCCTGCGACGAGATAGCCCGCGACGAGACACCATCCGGCACCTTTGAGACCCTCAACGAGGATGTCTTGCTCGGACCATAAGTACTCAAGCGAGTGGCCCCCGAGGATCTCCATTCCGCAGAAGACGAGAATGCTCGCGATGCCCGTGAGGAAGCCGACTTTGATCAACGTCAGTCGCGACGAAACTTGAGTCAGCGGAATGACGGCGGTGACCGAGCAGCTCAACAAGATGACGAACTGCGTGAGATCGCCGACCGTTGAAAGCGTCAGCAGCAAACTGATCGTGATCGCGGTGAGCGCGGCCATCACTTGATTGTAGGCAACCGCCAAAATCATCGCCGCGACCGTGACCGGCACTAGTTCAGGCCGCAGTGTCTAGCCCGTGATCCATCGGCTGATGGCGACTGCGACAATGATGGTCGTCAAGTACGTCGTGAGGCGCGAGGCCGAGCGCACTAACTTCGGCTCGTTGTGAACGAGGTAGTAGCCGTTGATGAAGGCGAGCAGCGCGATCATCAAGAAGCTCGTGCTGACTCGAATCAGTCGCACATACGGAGGCACGCGCGATTCGGCAGCGCGGTATTCATCGAGCAGCAGTTCAAGCTCTTCGTCGTTGATGCGCTGGCCGGGGCGAATCAGCACCTGCTCGGGATAGCGCGTTTCATAGACCTCTTCGATGCTCTTGCGAGCAACCTGTCGGGCTTCGTCCGTTGCTTGATAGTCATAGCGCAACGTCGGACGCACGCGATTGCGAATCCACTGCTCCATTTGAGGACGAATCTGATTCAGTTGCGGCAGCGCATCCCACTGAGCTGCGATTGGTCCGCCGACATCAAGCATCGTCCGCAAGTCGACGTCAACAACGCTGACGATGTCGGTCTCTGTCGACTGATTCTCGGACATCAGCAGCAACCGCGTGCCGGGTTGCAGGTTGTTCTTCGAGATGTCGCTCTCATCAATGCAGCCGTGCTGCTCGATGACGGACGACAGTTTGCTGAATTGATCAAGCAGCATCTCGAGCCGCTCTTGCCGAGTCTTGTCGTCGAACTGCTCGCGTCCTTCATCTGCCGCGGTGATGACGTTCTTAAGCGACTGCCACTGAGACTCGGCGGTCGCTCGCTTAGTGACGCTTTCAGCATCAGAAGCATCTACGAGTAAGCCGAATGCTTTGCGAGCGTCAGAGGCAACCGCGTCCGCTGACATTGCTTTCGCGACTTCGTGAAAGTCGCTCTTGAGCAGTCCCTTCAGCGAATCAGTCTGCATCGGCTGACGACGGAAGTAACGGGGAACGAGTTCTTCGGCTTGCCGTCGACGCCGTTCGGTTTCATGTCGATCGAGCCGATCAAACTGCACGGTCGCAAGAACGCCGTGAGCAGGCCGATCTCCGCGCCGAAAGCGAAAGGGGCTCTTCCATCCTTCAACGACGACCGTCAGCGCGATCATCGCGATCAGCACGAGCAACAGTCGCGCGAGCACCCCGCGATCTTTCAGCGCAGCTAACAACCGCGAGAGAGTCCGATGTGACGAACCAATGCCCGATAAGCGAGACGCTCGATGACGTTTCGCGGTCTTTGTTCCGAAGAGTGCCATTGAAGCCGATGCTCGAAAGCCCGACGCCGATTGGAGTGCTGCCGGTTGTCAGGATTGACCGAACGCTGAGTTCTGTGCCGAGCTGTCTGACGCGTTCCCGTTCGTAGCTCCGGTTTCAGCCGGTCTGCGAGGTGCCGTCTGAAGCCAGTACTGCAAACGACTCGCGATGTAGAAGACGGGGACGAACTCGAAGTCTCACTGACCGCCGACATTTGGCGTCATTATTTCCCTCGTTGCGAATGCCCTTTGAGGGAGCCCCCGTCGTAAGCCCGCACGATTTCGCGGACCAATCGGTGACGAACGATATCCTGACCCGATAGTTCGACGATCGCAACTCCCGGTATTCCGGCCAGTCGGCCCGTTGCATCGTTGAAGCCGGATCTCAAGTTGCCCGGCAAGTCACTCTGTGTCGGATCGCCCGTGACGACGATCTTCGAACCCTCTCCCATTCGCGTCAGGAACATCTTCATCTGAGTGACGGTCGAGTTCTGCGCTTCGTCCAAAATGATGAATGTCTCATTGAGCGTTCGGCCGCGCATGAAGGCGAGCGGGATGATCTCGATCACATCGTTTTCGAGATAACGCTTCACTTGCTCGAAGGTGACGATATCCGCGAGCGCATCGAGCAGCGGTCGCAAGTACGGATTGACCTTTGCGAGCATGTCGCCGGGCAAGAACCCCAATCGCTCACCGGCTTCGACGGCCGGTCGCACGAGCACGATCTTGCGAACGCTCTCCGTGCGCAACGCATGCAGCGCCATTGCGACAGCGAGATAAGTCTTCCCGCATCCCGCAGGGCCCGAGCAGAAGATGAGATCGTTCCCGCGAATCGCATCGACGTATTCGCTCTGCCCCTTCGTGCGAGGGACAACGCGTTTGGCGCGCTCGAACAAATCAATCGGTGCGCCGGCGGGACGCTCGGGGAAGCGTTCGTGCGTCGAGCCTTTGCGTTCGACGGGACTCTCGTAGCGATCATGAACTGGCTCGTCGCGCTTCGGACTCGTCCCGCCGTCATGTCGATCGAGGATGCGCTCGACTTCGCTCAAAGAGAGATTGCTTTGCCGCGCGACGATGGCTTGCAGTTCGCTGAAGATCTTGAGGCTCGTCTCGACCTTGCTGCGATTGCCGGAGAATCGCAGTTCATCGCCGCGCACGACGACCTGCACTCCGAGCCGATCGCGCAGCAACCGCAGGTGCTCATCCTGAGCCCCAAAGAGAGCGCGAATATGGTTTTGATTGGCGAATTGCAGGGATTCGTAACTCATGCATTCCTCATGGTGCTGATCGAAGTCGACCATTCGTCAGTCGGGCTCCGTCGAAGGCGAACAACAAACGGCGAGCACTCCTCGAGCCATTCAATCGGTCGTTGCCCGGCTCGTTTGGTAACGCAATGCCGAGCCCTCCGCACGTTCGAGAGTTCCCGTGCGAGATCGCGATTCCGCCGATTCACTGCAACTCGCAGGCTCCTGCGAAGAGCATCGCGCACGCTCTCAACGGACGAAGCATCCGCAACCGCTCAACGACTCAGTCATCGCGCTCGCCAGAAACAGAGCGTTTGCAAATCCGTGCTCAGACTTCGTGCCCCGCAGTGCAAAATGAGCCGCAAGGACATCTCGCCCGCGCCGAATGTTCGCCCGACAAAACGAACCGCCCGAATCGACTCCGGCACCCGTCGCGATCGACATGCAATTTTTCTGACACTATCTAATCGCAGGGGGCAGCGATTCTCGAAAGCTCAACGGGGAGCTCGCAGTTCGTAGCTTGACTCTGGCGTGATGAAAACATCGCCCCCGGCCTTGTGCCGGGGGCTTGACGGCCTTTGCGCATGTTCGAGTCAGCTCGAATTCGAATTGCGCAAAAGCCGTTGAACCCCCGACGCAAGGTCGGGGGCGTTTAAATCACAGCCTCAGAGAGTCAAGCTACAGCTTTGCTGCGGTTGGCCTCAGCTTCTCCGTGAATGGGGTCTTCGAGTCTTGAGCAACTCACTGTGTAGGAGAAATGACAGCAATGGAGGCTGAGCAGACTGATTTGTTCCGGCAGGCTTCTCGATCACGCTGGGCGCGATGGCCGCAGCTTAAATGGGTTGAGACTCCCGCCGTTTGGCTCGCTTTGGCCGCGACCGTTTTGCAGCAAGGGCTTTATCGCGACCGCGTGCTTTGGGAATTGGGAGTGGTCGTTGTCGGCGCAGTGTTGCTGTCGGTCTTCAACGTGCTGCGCGACGGACTTGTGAGTGAGAAGCGCGGCGAGTGGTTCAAAGCCGAACGGGCTCGAGTCGTGTTTGTCGCGTTGTGGCTCGTCGGTCTGTTGATGATCGGCGCGTTTGGACCGGTGCTGCCGTTGTGGTTCGATCACAGTCGCGCGGCGGCGTGCGTTGCGCTAAGCGAGTTGTTTGTCCTTGTCGCAGCAGCAGCGCGAGTGCTGGCGTTCGTCAGTCGTTCGACGAATCGACATAACCCTGCGCTTGTCTTCGTCCTGACGTTTGCCGGCGTGATTACGGTCGGCACGCTGTTGCTCATGCTGCCGGCATCACTGACGGAGATTGGTGAGAAAGCCGGCTTCGTTGATCGAGCGCGAATCTCACTCTTCACGGCAACGAGCGCGACCTGCGTGACGGGATTAATCGTTGTCGACACTGGCGGCGATAACGCGTTTTGGTCGAGGACCGGGCAGGTCGTCATCCTGTTCCTCATTCAGATTGGGGGACTCGGCATGATGAGTCTCTCGGCGGCGTTCGCGCTGCTGCTCGGCAAGCGGATCTCGGTGAAGGAGGCTGTTGCGCTGCAAGCCGTGACTGAAGCCGGAACGCTGCGCGATCTGCGGCGACTGCTGATCTCGATCGTTGGCTTCACGCTGTTTTGTGAGGGCATCGGAGCAGTGCTGCTCAGCACGATGTGGCCGGAGTTGCCGCTCGGCGAACGCGCCTTCTGGTCGGTGTTTCATGCCGTGAGTGCGTTCTGCAATGCGGGCTTCACACTGACTGCCGACAGCCTCATCGGAGATGGCGTGCGCTGGCAATGTTGGGGAGTGATCGCGGGACTCATCGTGTTTGGCGGGCTCGGCTTCGCGACTGCGCAGTCGATCGCTCAAGCATTGATCCGCCGCTGGCGCGCATGGCAGGCGAGAAGATTGGACGACGTTCCCTCAAAGAGTCAGAAGCTCGGACGGATCAATCTCAGTTCGCGAATTGCGATCTTGATGACGCTCGCACTGCTGATCGCCGGAGCGGGCGGGTACTGGTTACTAGAAGCACCGGGCACGCACGGGAACGACTCGTTCGGCGAGCGATTGGCCGAAGCATGGTTTCAATCGGTGACGTTCCGCACGGCGGGCTTTAACAGCGTCGATCATGCTCAGCTTCAGCCCGGCACAAAGTTGTTTGCGGTCGCGCTGATGTTTGTCGGAGCGTGCCCCGGATCGACGGGCGGCGGCGTGAAGACGGTCTCGGTCGGCATCTTGTTGTTGTCTTTGGTCTCGATCGTGCGCGGCCGACCGTATGTCGAATATCGCGGGCGACAAATCCCGGTGGATCAAGTGCGGCAGTCGTTCGTGATCTGTGCCATTGGACTGCTGACGGTGCTCATCACAACGTTGTTGCTGGTGCTGTTTGAGAAGAACGAAGCGGCGTTTCTCAATCACTTGTTCGAAGCGACGAGTGCCTTTGCAACGGTCGGAGTCTCCGCCGGACTGACTCCTGGTTTGAGTGCTGCATCGCAACTGGTGCTCGTCGTGACAATGTTCCTCGGACGAGTCGGCCCGTTGACGTTGTTAGTGGGACTCGCCGGCAGCCCGCAGTCAGCGGAGTACGAGTTCCCCGAAGAGCGAGTCACGCTCGGATAGCGTGCTGATTTCAAGAACTCAGTACGCGCCGCGGGTCTTCGTAGCTGAAGTCGTCTGACTTCTGACGCAGTCACAGCAGCCCCCGAAATCTAACGATTTCGGCTACGGGCGAGCGTGATCGCATAGAGTTGCCGCGAGCTAAGCAACAGCCACTTGTAGGAACCAATTGATGTGCGCGAACGAACGCAAAGGGCCGCGTAAGCCGGCGACTAAATTTCCGAACCTGCAAAAGAAGATGTCGAAGCAACGCCCCGTTCCGTTGACCGCGCCAAAGTCGCCGCTGTTTCCGAAGAGCAAAGGCAAGTAGATGCGACGGTGCGCTGCGCGAACGGCCGCTGAATCAGCAGACTCAGAGAATGCACTACGGGGCGATTGGCACCGGATGCGTGCTCAATACCGAATGCTGAGGACGCTGCAATCATTCTGACACTACTTCAAATGGCCTCTGACGGATGCGATGTCGTGAAGTTCGAACTCAATCACCTGCAACAACCGGTCGGCGAGGTAGTCATAGATTGGAACGCGCCGCCGGTTCCGTCACGGGATGCGTTGCAGGGCCGCTCTTGCCGACTTGAAGCACTCTCGCCGGACGCGCATGCCGCGAGTTTATTTGCGGCTTATCAACAAGATGCCGCCGGAGCGAATTGGACTTATCTGCCTTATGGCCCCTTTGCGCGGTTCGATGAGTTTCATGATTGGGTTGCCGCTCAGTGTGTTGTCCCTGATCCACTCTTGTTCGCAATCATCTCGTCGAGCAGCGACGAAGCACTCGGAGTCGCGGGCTATCTCCGCATCAGTCCGGCTGCCGGGTCCATTGAGGTCGGTCATTTAAATTACTCCCCGCGCTTGCAGCAGACCGTCGCGGCGACCGAAGCGATGTTCCTCATGATGCGACGCGCCTTTGAACTCGGGTATCGCCGCTACGAATGGAAGTGCAACGCGCTCAACGCCGCTTCTTGCCGAGCTGCGGAGCGGCTCGGGTTCTCGTTCGAAGGCATCTTTCGGCAAGCGACCGTCGTCAAAGGCCGCAATCGCGACACCGCATGGTTCTCGATCATCGACAGCGAATGGCCTGCATTGCAGACGGCGTTTCAGCAGTGGCTCGATCCTGCGAACTTCGATGAGCACGGCCGACAGCGCGTTCGACTGTCTGATCTCACTGCTTCGATCGTGAAGCGACGAATGGAGTCGTAAGCTGCTGCGTTTTCAATGCTTTCAATGGCGTCTCGGTGACTGCGGCATCAACGAAGTAGCGCAAAAGCCGTTGAACCCCCGA
>CAZNMS010000176.1:0-14807 GCA_964573505.1 uncultured Planctomycetaceae bacterium
CACCAACCATTCTTTTCGAGCAGATCGGGCCTGCCGTCGTTGTTGACGTCGCCCACTCCGAGCCCATGTGTAAATTTTCCTCCAGCCGCATTCGTCGAGATGCGACGAAAGTTCCAACCGGCGCGCGGGTCGCGAGCATTGGGCTCAGCAAACCCAAAGAACCCGCCCGAGCTGCACACGATCTCGCGTTTGCCGTCACCGGTGATGTCGATGAATGTCGGCGATTCATTGTCGACCGGCTCGAGCACTTTATGCCGCAGCCACATGCCGTCTTTGCCCTGCGGATTCTCGAACCAAGACGCATCCACTCCGGGAAAGCCGAGAATCAAAATGTCGTCCCAACCATCGCCATTGAAGTCCTGCGAGTACGCAAAGAAGTTGTCCGAGTACCCCTTCGGATCAAACGGCTTCGGCGGGTAGTAAGCATGAGCCTTCTTGAACTCCGGCCCCTCATACCAAAACGGCCCGGCGACGATGTCCGTCTTGCCGTCCTTATTGAAGTCACCCGAGCCCGCGCCCTCAGTGAAAAACACATCCGAGAGCTGCTGCTTATGCCAATGACTGAGAACGTATTTTTCGGCAGCAGCCGGAGTGTCGTTTTTCTTACCGGCTTCTTGAGCCACTGCGACTGAAGCCATCGTCGCCCAACACATCATCAAAACGAGCCATCGAGCTGTCATAATTCCGACACCTTCCTGAAAGAGACGCACCGCTCCACCGTCGGGCGGGATTCTTGTGCGTGCAAGGAAGGAACCAAAGCGAGGTGCGGAAGGCGAGGAGTGAGGAGTGGGTGACAAAAAGATTGGGGACAAAAAGATGATGCAGGAAGAGTTGTTACAGACGGCGGGTGTTTTGGTTCGAGAGGGCTGCTTGCCGCTGAGTCGGAGGGCTCCGTCGAGCCGGAGCACTCCAGGAAGATGCATCGCACATGAAGGACGCGATAAAGCTGTTCGGACTCGGGCGTAGTGGCACCGCGCGACTCGCGGCTTAGGATGCGTTCTCGCCTTTGACCTTCGTCTGTTTTGGAGCGATCTCATGCCTCTTCCCGAACAACACTTGATCGACGCGACTCGTCGTCAGTTCTTTGCCAATGTCGGCTTCTCGATCGGCTCGCTCGGACTCGCTGCGTTGCTCTCGCGCGGGCAAGCCCATGCTGCGAATGCTGCTCCGAATCCGCGAGCAACGAATCCGCTCGCACCGCTCAAAGGTCATCACGCTCCGAAGGCAAAGCAGGCGGTCTTCCTGTTTATGGCCGGAGGCCCGTCGCACTTAGACCTATTCGATGAAAAAACGAAGCTGAAGGAACTCGACGGCAAAGTCATTCCGAAGTCGTATGTCGAAGGCAAGCGCTTCGCCTTCATCAAGCAGGATGCGAAGTTGCTCGGGTCGAGGCGCAAGTTCTTCAAGTGCGGTCAGTCGGGCAATGTGATCTCCGAGTGCTTGCCGCATCTGCAAACGATCGCCGACGACATCTGCATCATTCGCAGCATGAAGACTGAGGTCTTCAATCACGGCCCGGCAAAGCTCTACATGAATACGGGCTTCGAACGATTCATGGGGCGGCCATCAATGGGTTCATGGATCACGTACGGCATCGGCAGCGAAGCCGACGATCTGCCGGGCTTTGTCGTGCTGCACTCGGGACCGCGCGGTCCGCGCGGGGGGACTCCGTTATGGGCGAGCGGCTTCTTGCCGACGACTTATCAAGGCGTGCCACTGCTGCCCGGTGCGGACCCGATTCTCAATCTCTCAACGCCAGCGGGTATCAGCGCCGATCAGCAGTCGGACTTCGTCAGCACAATTAAGGATCTCAATGCCTTGCGCATGCAGCAGGTCGGGGATCCGGAGATCGCGACGCGCATCGCCAGTTACGAAATGGCGTATCGCATGCAGTCGAGCGCGCCGGAGTTAATGGATCTCTCCGGCGAGACCAAAGAGACGCTCGCGATGTATGGCATTCAAGACATTGCAAAGCCGAGTTACGCGCGGAATTGCTTGCTCGCACGACGCTTGATCGAACGCGGTTGCCGCTTCGTGCAGCTTTATCACACCGACTGGGATCATCACGGAAACCCCGGCACGGAACTCGGCAAGTCGCTCGACAAGATCTGCGGCGAAGTCGATCAGCCGTCGGTCGCGCTCGTGAAGGATCTCAAAGCGCGCGGCTTGCTCGATGACACAATGGTCGTTTGGGGCGGAGAGTTCGGACGCACGCCGCAGGGTGAACCGCGCGATCTCATTGGTCGCGATCATCACATCGACGCGTTCTCCATGTGGGTCGCCGGCGGCGGATTCAACGTCGGTCAAACGATCGGTGAGACGGATGAACTCGGCTACTACACCGTGCGCGATCAAGTTCACGTTCACGACTTGCAGGCAACCGTGCTGCATCAATTGGGACTCGATCACCTCAAGCTGACGTTCCGCTTTCAAGGCCGCGATTACCGCCTGACGGACGTCGGCGGGAATGTTGTCGCGAAGCTGATTTGAGCGATGTCGTTTCTTCTCTTGCGCTGCGTGCTTCTGTTTCCGTTCTGATGAAGACAGGTTGAACAGAAGGCCGCAGACACAAAGCGGCGGGGTCGTGTGTTAGGTTTTTCGGAATTGGCGGGGAGACGGACTTGCTCGCGGTTCGAGCAACACTCCCGCCAATTTCGAAAAATCGAACACCCGACCCCTCTTCACCACCGCTTTGCTTCAACGCGAGGTTTTGCCTAGCTGCTCTCACTGGCACAACACGAGGCTGAGATCGCACCTGCACCAACTAGGGCAGCTCTGATGACAGGAGCGACCGAATCGATAGTTATCCCACGTGACTCGCAATAATGCGATTTCATCCAGACAGCCAGATCCTTCGCACCCTTACTCGCATTACACGACATGCAACACCGCGCGATGTTTTCCCGCGTAATGATGCGGGCGTCGTTGATGATGTGTTCCCACGATGGACGCTCACCGCGTCTTGCCGGTGCGATTGAGAAGGAAGTGCCACAGTAGACGCACCGCTGATCTCGGGCGATGACCTCTTCCTCAAGCCAAGTTGGGATATTCCAGCGATTCATTTACCACCACGAGGCGCGGATGCGGGCCACCATAAGAGACTGACGTTGTCGCGAAGCTGATTTGAAGCAGCGCGACGCGTTCCTTACGGCGAATTCGACCGTTTGAGCCGAGCAAGAGAGAAGGAGGGGGAACACTAATCACACCTAATTGGACCTAATGAAATGCCGTCTGAGATTAGGTCCAATTAGGTGTGATTAGCGTTCCCCTTCTTTCTTGATGTACTTCAAATTGCATCTCCAATGAGCCCAGAGCGAACTACCGCTCGCTTCACTTCAGCGGCTCAATGCCGATGCGATGAATGCGATAGCGGCAGTCGTACGCTCCGATAAAGAGACGGTCGGTGCGCGGTGTCTTCCAATAGGTGCCGAGACTCAAACGCTGCGGGTCGCCTTTCCAGGAGATGACTTCGCGGCCGTCGACGCTAACTCGGATTGAGTCTTTCCGCACCGTGCAGACCACTTGCGACAGTCGTCCTTGCTCGAAGACCGCGCGTTCAAAGGTCGTGCTGTTGCCGCCGACGTTCTTGCCGTCGACGTTCTCAATCGCGCCGAGTGCTTTGTTGTCAGTGGAGTAATTCAGCAGCACTAAGCACTGCTTGCCGCTGACTCGCTGCCCGAGAATGAAGCCGTTCGGCTTATCGAGCGGCTCGGCGATGACAACGAGGCGATATTCCTCGGGCACATCGCCCGGCAGTTCAAGCCGTGCTCCGTACTGCTTCGGACTGACGAGCTTGCCGTCCTCAAGTTGCCACTTGCTTCCCACTTGATCGCGCTGCGGATCAATCAGCTTGAGCACGTTGATCTCGGGCTTGCCGTTCGGGTCATCGGTCGCAGCAACGGAGACCGCTTGCCCGTCGAAGATGACCGGTTGCGGCGGCTGATTGGGCTGCGAGCGAACTTGAAAGTAGCCCCATAACTCGGCGGTCTGCCCGTCGGTCGTTTCGACATCGACGCGGTAACTCACCGGCGTCGGACGATCGAACTTGCCGAGCGTCACAAGACCGTTCGTCGGCAGCGACTTGCCGCCCGTGATGTCGAGCCATGCTCCGAAGAGTTCGGTTTGAAGACGCACGCGGCATGACTTCAACGTCGCTCCGGCAGGCAACGCGAGCTTGAGCGCGACATCTTCTCCCGGCTTCGGGATGCTCGGCTGAGGCAGCGCGGTGAAGGTCGAGAAGAGATCTTTCGCGCGATCGAACTTCATCTCCGGAGCGACATACCCGAGTCGCTTCTTCTGTCCTTCATCGAGCCATGACTTGCTGATCCATCCTTCGTACTGACCGAGACTCATGACGGCTCCGTCGCCCGGTTCGTTATGCGGCAGGCCGATCGTATGTCCGACGCCTTCGTGATACGCGACGCAGTCCGATCCGCAGTACGGCACGCGCCAACCGTCGGCACTGACGAGCCCCCATCCGACGCCGCGATCCGCGAGATACGTCGCTCGAGCCCCGCCCGCGGCTGCTCCGGGATGATGCCGACCGTTGATGAGCTGACCCTCGAACTCAAACTTGTCGCCGACCGGCTTCACGCGAAAGAAGTCATCGAGCGGTCGCCAATTGATGTCGCTCATCACGAGCAAGATCGGGAACGCTTTGCGTTCTTTTTCGCGGCCAAAGTTCAGCCGCTCATCAACCTCGCGCAGCGTTTGAAAGAAGATGAAGTTCGCATCGCCCGCTCGCAGTTGCGCGATCGAACGCTCGGAGACGAATGGCTCCGGTCTGACAATCGCCTTGAGGACCGACTGCCCGCGCAGTTCGCGTTCATGAAAGCGTTCGATGCGCCGCTGAAAGAAGTCGAGCCGCTCGCGCCAGTCCGGCAACGGCTTGCGGTCCTTCGGCACGAAGTAGACGAGACTGACTTCAATGCGGTCGATCGAGTGCTTCCCGTCCCATGTCTTGAGTTCGGCATGCACAAGCGACGTTGAAAAGGCGACCGCACACAGAAGAACGGTCCGTAAGCAAGCACTCAACATGAAGCAGCCTCTCGCTCAAGAGGGAGTAAGGATCAGAACGCGCAACGGCAAATCGCTATCGCGAATGAACTCTCATGTTGGCGATCTGCGAGCAGCGATGCGATGACCGCGCAGCTTCGCTTGATTCAGAGCGATCAAGCATGCGTCCCGATGCGGGAGCGAGTTGCCGTTCCAGCAACGGCAGCCCTCTTTGTCCGTCGCCTTCGGCGAGCCGTTAAACAACGCGGCGAAGCCGCATTCATTGTGGCCCGACGCTCCGCGTCGGGAGTCGCGACGCGGAGCGTCGCACCACACTGCGCGCGAGCCGCTTAATAGTCCGTTTCAACAGCGAGACGTCGATGAGGTAGTCGGCTGAACGAAGCGACTGCAACGACTGACGGCCGGTATTCCTTGCGCGAGACGAATTGAGCTATTGGTCGCTCGCGAGCTGCCGTTCTTATGACGGGCTGCTTGTGCTGATTCTCTGTCGCGACTCGCTGAGCTTTGCCATCGAAGCTGCGACCGACACGAAGCCGTCATCTGCGATGCATTTATTGCTACATCATTCCATGTCGCTGAAATCGTGAGACTTCAGGCATTTCAGCCGTCCGAAATCTGACGACTTCGGGCGAGGTTCATTTCGGTCTCGCATTGGGTCGCAGAGCCGCGCCCGTTAGGAAGCGGTGTTTTGGCTATTTCGTAACGGATTCCGCTTCCTGACGGGCGCGGCTCTGCAACCTCACCGTGAACCATGCCCGACTTCGGCTACGCAATCGCGAAGGTGCGCTGCCGAATTAGCACTGGCTCGCTCAATGACCTCAGTTCATCTCGCGCGCCAATCGCGAATCATCAGGAGTCCGTTATGACAGTGAAGCCGATCGGTCTCGGAGCAGTTCTGCTCTGTGCCACTGCCGCCGGTTGGGGAGCAGCGACCGTTCTACGAGCGCCTGAGACGGCCTCTTCCTCACCGCCGCCGATCGTTCAAAAGAAGGATGAGCATGCTCATGCGGATGATGGTCATTTAGAGCATCTTGATTTGAGTGAGCCCGCGCAGAAGTCATTGGGGCTCAAGCTCGCAAAGGTCGAACCGGCAACGTTCACGCGTTCGCTCATGCTGCCTGCCGCTGTCATCGAGAAGCCGGGACATAGCGGGCATACGGTGTCTTCGCGCGTGCAAGGGATTGTCGAGGCCGTGCATGTCTCAATGGGCCAGCGTGTGCAATCGGGACAGCCATTGTTCGACATTCGCTTAACCGGCGACGCCATCGTTGCGGCTCAGTCGAGCCTGCTCGAAGCGATCATTCTGGTCGATACGACAAAGCGCGAACTCGAACGCATCACTGAGCTTGCTCAGCAAGGCACGCTGCCCGGAAAGACGAAGACGCAGCTTGAATACGACCTGCGAAAGCTCGACGCACAACGCAACCTGCGGCAACAAGAATTACTCGTCCGCGGACTCTCGACCGAGCAGATTGCGACTGTCATCAAGAGCAACATCTTGATTGGCGACGTCCGCATGACTGTGCCCGCGCGAAAAGTCACTGACGAAAAATCCGCAGCCGACGATGGCGGCCGAGATCACGAAGACTCATTCACCGTCGAGACGATCGACGTGCATCCGGGCAAGACGGTCAACCCCGGCGAGCAACTCGCGCACTTAGCATGGCACGATCAGCTTTATGTCGAAGGCTATGCGTTCGAACGAGACCTCGATGCGATCGCGAAGAACATCAGCAATCGCGTACCGGTGCAGCTTGAGTTCGGCACTCATGACTCTCCGACAGTGCTTGACGATATGCGGATTCGCTACCTCGACAATCACGTCGATAAGGACTCAGGCGCGTTCCGGTTCTATGTCGAGTTCTCCAATCAACTTCTGCAAGACGCAGAGGGCGATGAGGGCCGCGTCTATCGCTCATGGCGCTTCAAGCCGGGGCAGCGTCTGCATGTGAGGCTGCCCGTCGAACAGATCGAGAACCAGTTCGTGCTGCCGTTAGCGGCCGTCGTGCAAGACGGAGTCAACTCGTATGTCTTCCGCGTTCAGTCGCATGATCACGGACATGAGGGGCACGATCATGCCGGGCATAGTCATGCAGGTCACAATCACGGGAGTGCGGCGCTCGCTCTCGAACAAGTGCCGGTGTCGATCGTTACTCAGGACACGAAGCAAGTCGTGATCGCAACCGGCGGGCAACTGAAAGCCGGCGATCAAGTCGCGATGAACTCGGCTTATCAATTGAGGCTCGCGCTCAAAGCCGAGTCCGGCGGAGGTCACGGTCACTCGCACGAGCACTAATCAAGCAACGTCATGCACAACGCCAATGTGGCCCGACGCTCCGCGTCGGGAGTCGCGACGCGATCAGAACTTGTGATTCTCTTGAGGTCCGTCTTTCGTCAGCGTCAGAACTTCGGGGCCGGTGTCGGTCATGAGCACGGTGTGCTCGAACTGCGCTGAGAGCTTGTTATCAGAGGTTCGGACCGTCCAATTGTCGAACTTGTCGATGACGGTCTTCCATGTGCCTTGATTGATCATCGGCTCGATCGTGAAGCACATGCCCGGACGAATGACTTGCGATCCGGCCTTCGTGCCTTTGAACCAGAAGTGGGGAATGCCGGGCTCTTGATGGAAGTTGCGTCCGATGCCGTGCCCCTGAAAGTCGCGCACGACTTCGTAACCCTGCTGCTTCGCGTAGTGATAGATCGCCGCGCCGATATCGCGGACGTAGCCGAAGGGGCGGATCGCATGAATGCCGACCCACAAGCAGTCGAAGGTCACTTGCACGAGACGACGAGCTTCGTCGCTGACTTTGCCGACCATGAAGGTCTCGGATTGGTCGCCGTGCCATCCGTTGACGAGCGTCGTGATGTCGATGTTGACGATGTCGCCTTCTCGCAGTTCGCGCTCGTCCGGGATGCCGTGACAGACAACCTCATTGATGCTGATGCATGAGCAATTGGGATAAGCCGGCGCGTTCGAGGGACCGTGATAACCGAGACATGCGGGGATATGGCCGTGATCCCGCGTGTAATCGTGAATGAGCTGATCGATCTCGATTGTCCGCACTCCCGGCTTCACGTTCGGCCTGAGGAAGTCCATCAATTGAGCGTTGAATTGACCGGCCGCGCGAAGACCCTCGCGATCGGCAGCGTTGTAGAGCGGGATGCCTTTTGACACGGACAGCTTGTCTTTTTGATGAGTCAAAAAAGTTCGGTCATCGACTCATACGCAGGAGCGTCGAACGCCGAAAACTATAGAGCCCTGAAATCGGGGCGGGGTTTATAGCAGCTTTGACTCGGTGCGAAATCGACGCCCTGAAGCCGCTACCCCCAGCAACGCTTCACCTGGAAATGGAGCGTGGCATGCACGCCACAATTGAAATCGGCCGCCCGTTAGCGAGCGGTCGCGCGAAGCTCTTTCGCGCCTTAAGCCGCCTGCGAACGAGCGGTCTGCTGTGCTTGAGCATCGGCCTCATTGGCCTTGATGGCTTCGCAACCGAACTCCCGTCGGCTCTGCCACTCGGCAACGATTTGCAGCGTCCGCATCCGTCAGAAGCGGGGCTTGTGCAATCAAAATTACCTGGCAGCGCGCCTGCTGGTTACTCGGAGAGCTTGAAGCCATTTGCATCAAGCTCCGCCTCGGGCAGTAGCCAGCAGGCCGTTGTTAGACCGTTGCTCATCGGGCAAGTCGATCGCCGAGGTCGTGACGCATCGGACGAATTCATCCTCAGTCAAACAGCATCAACGATTCGAGGTCAGGACTCGGGTCATGCGAGCGACGAGTCCCGCTGGCTGACGCTCGAACTACCGAGCTGGCTCGGTGAGAGCCGCATTAAGCCGCTGCCTCCAGTCGACGGGCCGCAAACGTTGATGCGCTGGAGTTACGGTGAAGAGGACGAGCCCACTCATAAGCTCGAAGAGGCATTGAAGACGGACCGTCCCGACTTCACCGAAGCGTCAACGACAGTGGGCAAGGGCGTGCTGCAAGTGGAGTTCGGCTACACGTACACGTTCGACCGAGAAGGACAAAGTCAGCTCGTTGAGCACAGCATTGGCGAAGTCTTGCTGCGTTACGGCGTGTTCGCCGATTGGCTCGAACTGCGATTGGCAGTGCTACCGATCAACCTCAAGGAGACGGACGGCGGCTCAACGCTGAGAGCGAAAGGCGTTGAGGATCTCTATCTCGGAGCGAAGTTCGCACTGACGCCGCAAGACGGATGGCTGCCGGAAATGGCGCTCACTCCGCAAATGACCGTGCCGTCGGGTTCGTCGGTCTTCAATGGCGGCGATGTTCATTATGGGCTGAATTGGCTCTACGGTTGGGACATCACTGACGACTGGAACATTGCCGGCAGCACGCAATTCAATCGCGGTCTCGACAACTTGGGGCAGCATTACGTTGAGTTCGCGCAAGCAATGACCGTCAACCATTCCTTCAATGAAACCGTCGGCGGCTATGCCGAGTGGTTCGCGCTCATACCGACTCGCTCTGAAGTCGGTCCGACCGAGCACTACTTCAACGGCGGCATCACATGGAAGCTGAGCAACGACATCCAATACGACGTGCGCGCCGGCGTCGGTCTCAATGAGCCCGCTGCGGATTACTTCCTCGGCACGGGATTGGCGCTGCGGTTTCACTGAGACGAGCGGCAGATGGAAACATCCCGATCATGAGTCGCGATCCCCGTAGCCGAATTCGTCAGAATTCGGAGCCTCGGCAACAGAGTCCGAAATCTCACGATTTCGGCTACCGGTAAATGTCTTTCTGCCGGTTGCCTTAGTCAGTCGCGCGATGTCATTGAGCCAGTCGGCGGCAGGAGTCACAACTCGCCGCCGATGTTGATTGCTCAGCCCTCTTGCGAGACTTGCTCATGCTCGTTGCGACGTCTGTTGAAGAACTTCGTGCTCACATTCAAACGGCTCGCCGAGCGGGTCAGAAAATTGGCTGCGTGCCGACGATGGGGGCTCTGCATGCGGGGCATATCTCGCTCGTTGACGCGGCGAAGCGCGAGACCGACTTTGTTGTCGTGACGATCTTCGTAAACCCGACTCAGTTCGGTCCGAACGAGGACTTCAGCAAGTACCCGCGACCTCTTGAACGCGACTTGCAGATGTGTCGCGATGCGGGAGTGAGTCTCGTCTTTCATCCCGAAGTCGCCGCTGTTTATCCGCCCGGAGCAACGAGCTTTGTCGAAGTCAGCGGACTGACGACCGTGCTCGAAGGTGCTCATCGTCCCGGCCACTTTCGCGGCGTTGCGACGATCGTGCTCAAGCTCTTCAACATGGTGCAGGCGGATGTTGCTTTCTTTGGGCAGAAGGACTTTCAGCAGCAGCTCGTCATTAAGCAGATGGTGCGCGATCTCGATGTCCCCGTCCGAGTGCAGACGTGCCCGACGATGCGCGAGCCGGACGGACTCGCGATGAGCAGTCGCAATGTCTACCTCAGTGCGAGCGAACGTCAGACGGCGTTGTTGCTCTCGCAAGCGCTGAGGCTCGCGCAGTCGCTTGCTCAAGAGGCGAACGCAACGCCTGCGGATATCGAAGCCGCGATGCTGCGTCATTTGGAGTCGGGCTCGGGCGTGCGCGTCGATTACGCGGTGCTCGTCGATCCTCAGACATTGACCGCGCTTGAGCGGCCGCAAGCCGAGATGGTCGCATTAATCGCTGCTCGAGTCGGCACGACTCGGCTGATCGACAACATGCTGATCTCGCGAGATGTAGGATAAATTGCAGTCTCGGGGAGTTGTGAGTTTCTTCGTAGCCGAAGTCGTCAGACTTCGGACGCAGTCGCTGCGGCCCCCGAAATCTCACGATTTCGGCTACGGCGATCGGCTGCTTGCGCGAATAACGACGCCGCACAACCTCACTCGCCCAGCAACATCTTCAGCAACCCCGCGATGCGCGGGCATGTTTGACCGTCGCCGTAGGGATTTATGGCCTCTGCCATTTGCCGGTAGTGCGCGGCGTCGGTGAGGAGCCGTTCGGACTCGGACAAGATCTTTGCTTCATCCGTGCCGACGAGTCGCACTCCGCCGTCGAGTCCCTCTTGCCGCTCGGTCTTGTCGCGCATGACGAGCACGGGTTTGCCGAGCGACGGAGCTTCTTCTTGAACTCCGCCGGAGTCCGTCAGGATGAACTTCGATCGGCACATCAGCGCGACGAAGGGCTCGTAGCTCAGCGGATCGATGAGCTTCACGTTCGGCACGTCGCTCAAGATGCGGCGCACCGGTTCTTGCACGTTCGGGTTGAGATGCACCGGGTAGACGACATCAAGCTCAGGATGCGCGAGTGCTAATGCTCGGATCGCTCGGCAGATTGATTCAAAGCCGGTGCCGAAACTCTCGCGCCGATGACCCGTGACGAGCACATACGGCTGATGGAATCGCGCCATCAGCGATGTCGTCTCGGCGCTGCACTGACCGCGATCAATGCGATCTCGCACTTGCAGCAGCGCGTCGATGACCGAGTTCCCCGTCACAAAGACTTTGTCGCTCGGCACGCCTTCGGCAACGAGCGTCTGCCGGTTGCGCTCGGTCGCGGCGAAGTGCCAACTGGCGATGCGCGTTGTCAGCACGCGATTCATCTCTTCGGGAAACGGAGCGCGGATGTCACCGGTTCGAAGTCCCGCTTCGAGATGCCCGATCGGCACGTTCTCGTAGAACGCGGCTAAGCCCGACGCGAACGTCGTTGTCGTATCGCCCTGCACGAGAATGGCATCGGGACGCACCGCCTTCAGCACTGGCGTTAGCGAGTCGATGATCTTCGAAGTTAGCCCGGCGAGTGTCTGTCCCGGCTGCATCAAGTTGAGGTCGTACTCGGGCTTGATGGCGAACAACTCCAAGATCTGATCGAGCATCTGACGATGCTGAGCTGTCACGCAAACTACCGGCTCGAAGTCGGGATGCTCGCGCAGAGTTTGAGCCATCGGGCACATCTTGATGGCCTCGGGGCGAGTACCGAAGACGAGCAGAATTCGCTTCATGCGAGAGGGTCCGTTGAGGCGGGAGGGGCGAGGGGCGAGAGGGAAGTTGTTTCTCGACGATCCTTAGGCCGCTCGGGCTGCGACTCGCGTGAGCGTCCAGCGCGCTAAGAAGTGCTCGACGGCTTCGTTTGGCTGACCGCCGACGACGATTAAGTCAGTATGCACGTCGCGCTTGCTAGGCTGAGTGGTGCTCGCCCACCAATCGTGATCGACCTCGCGCGCGATGCGGCCGCCGTCGAAGGCATAGATGCGGAAACGTGACGAGAGGAACTGCCAATACTGCTCGAGATCGTCGCCCGCTTGTCGCATCAGATCCGGGTCGAACTCCAACAAACCGAGCGACCATGTGGCAGAGGCAAGCGTCTGAGTCATGCCCTGCAAGACGCGGAACTCGTAGCCCTCAACATCAATCTTGAAGACGAGCGAGCCGAACTGAGCGGGGCGCGTTCCGATCGTCGCGTCGATCGACGAGACGGGAACTTGCATGGCTTCAAAGCGACCCGGCTCAGACGGACGAAGGCCGGCAACAGCACTCGACCCGCCGCTCCATTCACGGTCGATGTAGAACGTCGCCGACGGTCCGGGCTCGGCGGCCATCAGTCCGAGATGCACTTGAATGCGGCTCGCATCGGGATGCTCGGCACGCGATCGCTCGATGAAAGGAATGAGCGCGGGATTGGCTTCGAA
Source organism: uncultured Planctomycetaceae bacterium (assembly GCA_964573505.1). Classification (GTDB taxonomy): domain Bacteria; phylum Planctomycetota; class Planctomycetia; order Planctomycetales; family Planctomycetaceae; genus AM-0621. Next base: position 12,683 of record CAZNMS010000176.1, read on the forward strand.
ACCGTGTACTTCGGTCGTCGCGCTGTAGTTCGGGCCGAAGAGACACTCGCCGTAATTCACTCCGACATCGACGGCCATTTGCGGCGTCGTCATCGAGCAGGCTTCGCGCCAAAAAGGCTGCACGCGGGGCACTCGGTTACGCAGCGGTCCCGCGATCAAAATGTTGTAGGCGCGGCGATCATGCGGATCGACATAGAGCCGATGCGGGCTGTCAGCGAGTTTGACGCTCTCGGGATAAGCCGTTCCGAGTTGCTTCTTGACGATACGGCGGAGGCGCCACGATTTGAATTGCCTTGCGGCCTGACGGATCAAGTTCTTCATCACGCATCCTTGCGTCAGTCGGATTGCTATCGGTTCTGCATCTGTCGATGGCGAGCACTCGCACTGCCTCATTCAGCAGGCTTGTAGCGCGGATTGAAAAAATGCGTCAACGCGAGCTTTCAGCAGTCTTGCAGGAGAACGAGCACGCGTTCGAAGGCTCATTCGACTTGCCGTTGTGGCGTTTCGCGAAGCCGTCCTAACATCGCGCAACGCGTCGTTCTGGCACTCATTTGACGGGCGAGGTTGCAATGGTCGCCTTTCGCTACCCGCAAGAGCGGGTTCGGTTTAGGGTGATTAGAAAATTTCGCATCCCTGACTCAGACGCGTTCGAAGACGCACTTTCGCGGAGCGAAAGGCGACCACAAACGTCGAGAAAGATCTCACGATCTTCGGATTCAAGTGACCTCGCTGAGGTTTGCAGTGCGAACCGACGTCGATCGCTCGCCGAGCTGCTGAACCCGAACGGCAGATGACTTCATTCCGGTACGACGGACTTGTCGTCCGTCGACGACGAAGCTCGACGGACTGCAAGTCCGTCGTACAACAATTCGCCGGTAGGTTTTCAACTGCCGCTCGCTGTAATGATTCTGACGCTGTAATGATTCCGACAAGGGCCTCAACGATAGACCGCAACAAGGAAGGTGACCGCTCATGAGTTCTGGTTGGCTGGGAGCGCAGCGACGCTTTGACGATTCCGCATTCGCATCTGCGGCGCTAGCCGATGCGTTGCCGAGCGAACTGGGAGTCGCGCCGGGGAATCTCGAAGATACGCCGCTCTATGAGGCCATTGGTCGCACCCGAGATTGGCTCATCAAGCAACAGCATGCGGACGGCTATTGGGTCGGCGAACTCGAAGGCGACACGATTCTCGAGTCGGAATACATCCTGTTGCTCACATGGATGGGGCAGGGAGATTCGGAAGCGGTGCGTCGTGCGGCGCTCTACATCGAGCGACAGCAACTCTCGTCCGGCGGATGGGCGATCTATCCCGGCGGGCCGCTTGAGATGAGCGCGTCGGTCAAAGCCTATTGGGCCATGAAGATCGCCGGGCATCGAGCTGACGAAGAGCAAATGGTCCGCGCCCGCGAAGCCATTCTGGCCGCAGGCGGTGCCGAGAAGATGAACTCCTTCACGCGGTTCTATTTCGCGCTGCTCGGGCAGATCACTTACGACCAATGCCCGGCTGTGCCGCCCGAGTTGATGCTGCTCCCGAAGTGGGCTCCGTTCAACATCTACGAGATGTCGGCATGGTCGCGCACGATTCTTGTCCCACTGGCGATCATGTGGGCGTTTCGTCCCGTGCGCAAGCTGCCCAATGATTGGTGCGTGCCGGAACTCTTCGTGAATTCGCCCGATCAACTGCCGATGGCGATGCCGCCGGCCGAGACGCTCGATGCTCTGAAGAAGAAGCGATTGATCAATTGGCACGGCGTCTTCAACACGATCGACTTCGGGTTGAAGCTGCTTGAGAAGTGTCACATTCGGCCCTTCCGCAAACGCTCGCTGCGATTGGCGACCGAGTGGATGCTCGCGCGGTTCGAAGACAGCGACGGGCTCGGCGCGATCTTCCCGCCGATCATTTGGAGCATCATTTCGCTGCGTTGTTTGGGCTATGCCGAAGACTCGCCCGAAGTGCAGTCGCAGATGTCCGAGCTGAAAGCGTTGATCGTTTCGGACTCTGATGCCGACCACTTGCAGCCGTGCAAGTCGCCCGTTTGGGACACCGCGATCGCGACGATTGCACTGCGAGATGCCGGACTCAGACCCGATCATCCGACGATGGAACGCGCGGTCGAATGGCTGC
>CAZNMS010000176.1:14817-15880 GCA_964573505.1 uncultured Planctomycetaceae bacterium
ATGGCTGCTCGCGAAGGAGTGTCGTCGTTCAGGAGACTGGGCGATGCGCGGCGCGAAGTGCGAACCGTCCGGTTGGTACTTCGAGTTCAACAATGACTTCTACCCGGACGTCGACGACACCTGCATGGTCGTCATGGCGTTAGCTCGCTGCTTGCCGACGAAGCTCGAATGGGATGCCGATTTTCTGCTCGACGAGTGGAGTCCTCACGAAGCCGATCGCGATGTGAGCGCTGTGCTGGCCGCGCGAAATGCAAAGGGCGATGTGCTCGCAGCAACTCAGGTCGAGACGATGAAGCCCATTCTCGGCGCCATTCATCGCGGCGCGCGCTGGATCATGGAGATGCAGTCGTCTGACGGAGGCTGGGGCGCGTTCGATAAGGACAACACTCGCGAGCTTTTCACGCAGGTGCCGTTCGCTGATCACAACGCAATGATCGACCCGAGTTCCGCCGACTTAACGTCGCGCATGTTGGAGATGTTCTCGTACCTCAACGTCCCGGCGGATCATCCGGCGTTGAAGCGTGCTTTAAATTACATCTGGAGCGAGCAAGATCGCGAGCACTGTTGGTACGGACGCTGGGGCGTCAACTACCTCTATGGCACATGGCAATGTCTCGTCGGCCTGACGCGGATCGGCATCTCATTGACCGACGCGCGCATTCGCAAAGCTGCGAATTGGCTGAAGTCGGTGCAGCAGCCGAATGGCGGATGGGGCGAGACTCCTCGCAGCTACGACGATCCGTCACTCAAAGGCAAAGGTCCGACGACCGCTTCGCAAACCGCATGGGCGTTGTTGGGTCTTATCTCCGCCGGAGAAGGCGACTCAGATTCCGTGCGTCGAGGCATCCAATATCTGCTCGATACTCAGCAGGAAGACGGCACTTGGGACGAACCGTGGTGGACCGGCACCGGGTTCCCGAAGGTGTTTTATCTGAAGTATCACCTCTATCGGATTTCGTTCCCGCTGATGGCACTGTCGCGCTATGCGCGGTTGAAGAGCCGGATGTAAGGCGAGCGGCAGATAGGTTCATACCGGTACGACGGACTTGTAGTCCGTCGAAGA
>CAZNMS010000177.1:0-15862 GCA_964573505.1 uncultured Planctomycetaceae bacterium
TTGTGCAGAGTCGGTTGTGTTGTTCGAACCGGCGACTCACGGCCGACGGCGCCGCGCAAAAGAGTCAGCCTCGGAGAGGCTGACCTACGGGTCTGAGGCAGAGCCTCTCTAGAACTCGCCGAACACTTCGCTGCCGTTGATGGTGCCGATCGCTTTGTACGTGATCTCATCAACGTTCTCGGTCACGAACCGCACTTGTCCGTCGCCCAGCAAGAAATGAGTCCCGCCGACATGCTGGCTGCTGAAGTCATCAAGGTGCGTATCACTATGGTTCGGAGTGTGATCCAAAATCCCGAGGATGCGGACAAAGGACTCTTCACCTTCGGGCACTGAGCCGGCCCATGTTGAGAACCAACTTTGCGAAACGTCGGTCCGTCGCTCACCGAGGAAGACGGTATTGCTCGACCCGTCTGTGATGTCTCGCATGCTGACTCTGCTGTTGTGGTAAAAGACCCCGTCACTCACGCATTGCCCGGTGATGAGAACCGGGGCTGTTCCCGGTGAGTTCTCGCAACCGTCCAACTCAACGGTGCCGAACGAGGCGACATAGTTCGATGTCGCGAGCTGAGCGAGTGCCGCTCCCGTGCCTTCGTCGTTGATGGTCCATACGGCGGGATGCGGATCCGACGGGCACAAGTGCGCCGCCAACGGCGTGCGAATGACCGGCTGATTGACCGGATCGTGAATTCCGACATTCGGATTGAAGGTCTCATAGAGAGTCGTTTGCTCCATGAACGGCAACAGCATCAACCCCCATCCGGCGCCGCTGAGACCGGCATGCGCCGACTGTGCTCGAGTGACCGGATCGACTCCGATCCATCCGCTCGGCAAGCAGTTGTAGGTCTCGTGATAAGCACTGAATGCGACCCCGAACTGCTTGAGATTATTCTTACACTGCGAACGTCGAGCAGCCTCGCGCGCCTGCTGCACCGCCGGCAGCAAGAGAGCAACAAGCACGGCGATGATCGCAATCACGACGAGCAATTCGATCAACGTAAAACCACGACGGGAATGAAAACGATTCATGAAGATGTACTCCGAAATACACGCGGCGCATCCCCTAAACGGGACGCAGCACTGGCGCGAGGAATGATTCAAGCGAATGAGATCGCGAGTCTGAGCCGCACTGGGATCGGGGCTGAGTGACTCACGCAAACTGTGCTGTGATGCTTAGTCGCGAACTGGGCGACGTCGGCGATAGTCGTGGTTCGCTCCGCGAACTAACGCATTCAAGCGACATGAACGACGGAGGTTGTCGACGTCAGACGTTGGTTCACAGGGCGAACCACGACAATGTGTGACCTCCTCAGACATGCTCTTAGGAGTCTGTTCGAGCGTCGTCGCATGGGCCGCTAGCCCGTGCTGAATGGCAATCGTCTACGAACGCGAACATCTCAAAAACAGCAAGGACTGGAAGTCCATGCTACTGAGACCGACTCCTAGCTCAGGCTCGGAGGACCGCGCGCTGGCGGCGTCGCCAACGGGTCAACGGACAGCACCACTTCCGTAGCGAGTGGCACCGAAATGGGAGCGACATCAACGCTCACCTCGAACATTGCGACCGCATTGCTCAGCGGTCGCGAGAAGAAGTCGCAGAGCGAGCAATCGTCGCTCGAATGCCGCGAATCATGCGTCGGCAATGACTCGTCCGACGCGTGATGATGGTGATGCTTGCAACCGGCGTGCTGATGAGCCTCGACCGACTTCTGAACCGCCGCTGTCGCTTGCTGAGCGTGATGATGCTCAAGCCCCAACAGCCAGTGCAGACCCGCAGACCCCGGCAGCGAAGTCGCTCCGAAGATCAGCAGGCAGGCGAGTTGGAGTAAGCGATGACGCATCGCGCTAAGGTCCAAAAGAAAGGGATGTCGAGATTCGATCCCGACCGATTCGTCGCCGGGCATTGCTCTGATTGAATCGACGATGCTGATTGTTGGGGCATACCCGCATTCGAACAACTCATGTTTTTGCGGGCTCATTGAAGATTCATCGCAGCTTGATGCGACTGCCGCGATGCGTCTCTCGAACGCAGCGGCGCGGTTGCTCGCAACACTCGGTCCGCGTTCACGGTGAGACTCGCTTCTGACGACGACACGGCCATTACAAAAGCGAAGACAGCAAGACTGGAAGTCCATGCTACGCAGCGCCGACGCTCGCTTTTGACGACGGCGCAACGAGTACGAAGCTGCTGTTTGCCCGCCGCCGCTCGGGATGGAATCCCAAGCTACTTTTACGACTTCAGCATCAGTTCGCGGAACTGCCCGAAGAGGTAGTGACTGTCATGCGGACCGGCAGAGGCTTCGGGGTGATACTGCACCGCGAAGGCCGGGAACTCTCGATGCCGAATGCCCTCAACCGTTTGGTCGTTGAGGTTGATATGCGTGACTTCGACATTGGCCGGCATCGTCTCGGACTTCAGCGCGAAGCCGTGATTTTGCGAAGTGATCTCGACGCGACCACTGACCTTATTCAGCACCGGTTGATTGGCGCCGCGATGTCCGAAACGCAGTTTGTAAATCTCGGCTCCGCACGCGAGACCCATCAGTTGATGGCCGAGACAGATACCGAAGACCGGCACCTTGCCGAGCAGTCCTTGAATCGTCGCGATCGCGTAGTCGAGCGGACGCGGATCGCCGGGGCCGTTCGAGAGGAACACTCCCGTCGGCTTCAACTCCAGAATCTGAGCCGCACTCCATGTGCCGGGCACGACAGTAACTTTGCAACCGAGCTGTCGCAGGTGCCGCGAGATGTTCCACTTCATCCCGTAATCAATCGCGACGACATGCAGCTTGTCTGTCGGATTCAAATCGTGAATGCCTTCGTAGCCCGGAACGATCGGGTCTCGCACGAGCCCGTCTAATCCCGTCGACCAATTCACGGCATCCGTCGGCATCACTTCACGGACAAGATCGAGTCCGACGAGGTCGGGACTCTTGCGAGCCTTCGCCACCAGTGACTCGTTATCGAGATCAATCGTCGAGAGCACGCCGGTCATCGCACCGAGCTTGCGGATGCGGCGAACGAGGGCTCGCGTATCGATCCCTTCCAGTCCGATGACGCCCGCCTCTGCGAGATAGCGATCAAGCGACTTCTGGGAGCGATAGTTGCTTTCGTGCTGACACAACTCTTTGACGACAAAACCTCGGAGCGAGAGTCCCTTGCTTTCGACGTCGTCGAGATTGACTCCGTAGTTCCCGATCAGCGGGTAAGTCATCGTCACGATCTGCCCGCAGTAGGACGGGTCGGTGAGGATCTCTTGATAGCCGGTGAGGCTCGTGTTGAAGCACACCTCTCCGTAGACCTCGCCATCAGCACCAAATGCACGGCCTTCGAATACGGTTCCATCAACAAGGGCGAGTTTCGCAGGTCGGCTCATCTTGTATCCGCGCGGACGATCTCCGCTGTGAAGTCGATTCAATGAGCCCCCGAGCCAGCGAGATAGGCAACTTCCTATCGCCGGGGGCGGCGAGCGGGGGCGGTTTGTAACGGACGGCGCAGAGCAAACAAACCATTCAATCAAGTCGCACTCAGCACCATTTCGACGATGCCGATTGCCCCGTATCTCACGGTCGCAGATGGGCCGTCAGCCACTCGATCACGCGCCAATCCATCCATCGGCAATCAGGATCGCGCCCGCGTTTCGCGAGGTAGCCGAGATGCCCGCCGCCCGGCGCGATATGCACCGTCACAGAGCTTGAGCACGTCAACTCTTCGAACGCGCTGCTCGGCACGAGCGGATCATCGCTCGCCGTCAGAATCAAAGTCGGCGTCATGATGCTCGGCACAAACTGCTTCGCGGAACATCGCGCGTAGTAATCGGGGACTCCCTCAAAGCCCGCGACCGGCGCGGTATAGAGATCATCGAACTCACGCAGGCATTGCGGCGGTGATTGATACAGCGGACGCGGCGCATCGGCGTGCTTCTGCACTCGTCGAGCGACATCGGCAACGAGCAACTTCACAAAGTGCCGGTCGTAGATGCGGTTGCCGGGCAACGCTAATCGCTGTGCGCTGCCTTCAAGGTCGATCGGCGGATTCACCGCAACAGCACACATCAACTCGCGCGGCAGAATGGAGCGGTGCTCGGTCTCGCCGAGCATCTTCAACAGGATGTTGCCGCTCAGTGAGAACCCGACTGCCCCCAACAACGAGCCGGGACACAGTAACTGCATCTGGCATAGCGCTTCATAAACATCGTCCGAGCGGCCCGCGTGATACGGTTGCTTTGCGAGATCGACTCCTGCTCCGCAACCGCGATGATCGAGACGAAAAGTACGCACGCCGCAGTCTCTGAGTCGCTGAGCAATCCGCACGAGGTACGCGCTCTGATGACTGCCGGCGAGTCCGTGCAAAAGCAGCACTGCCGGAGAAGTCGGGCTCCAGTTCGCCGGGCAGTCGTCATGCAAAATGAGCTGATCTCCATCGAGCAGTCGCACGGCATGTCGTCGCCCCGTGCGACCGTCACCGGTCCCCCGCCAGAAGGTCGCCGTCAGCGTCTGACGATGCCCGCCATCAAGAAGCGGAAGACTGCGAAACGGCGGAATCTCAAACATCATGTTCCCAATGGAGACCGGAACTCATTGCCGGACGAAGCCCAGCAGGAAGCCGCTTCATACGTCAATCACTCGCACGTTGCACCGCTACGCTCACTCCCGCATGTCCGCCGTCCAGAAAAATACTCAATTTCGTCGTGCAAATACGGCGAATCTCCGCCCCAAACTCGGCTCGCCAGTTCGTTCTCAACGTGATGAAACGCCGAGCGAACTCGATAGGCATCCTTGCGACATCCCGCAAACGCGGTCAGAGTGCCGCGCGGCGACAGTTTGAATACACCGGAGAACGCCAATAGCCTCTCATTTCTTCGGGCAACGCGAGCATGCAAGCACCTCGCATTTGAGCCTTTTCTATTAACAACAATGGAGAGCGTCATGTTTTCATCGCCGAAAACGCTGAAGAGTCGAGGGTTCACGCTGATTGAGTTATTGGTTGTTATTGCGATTATCGCCGTTCTTGTCGCACTCCTACTTCCGGCTGTGCAGCAAGCTCGTGAGGCAGCGCGTCGCAGTCAGTGCAAGAATAACCTGAAACAATTAGGGCTTGCATTTCACACTTACCTCGAAACAAATCGCTCATTCCCGACTCAGCAGACTTGCTGTCAGGGGTCGCCTCGTATTTATCACAGTTGGACGACCAAAATTCTGCCGTTTATTGATCAGCTCGGAATTTACGAGCAACTCGATTTTAATACTGGTGCCGGCCTCTCGGGCACCGATTTAACTCTCAAGCAAAAGCCGCTCGCGGCAGTGCAATGTCCGTCGGATCCTCTGTCGCTCGGAGTAAACCCGGGTAACGATAATGGGGCCGGCGTAAACCTCGCAGAGACCAATTATGCTATTTCATCAGGAGGGCACCCGAATGCTGCCAGTTCAATTCCGGGAGTGTCGGGAGCTCAATACGGCCAGTTTGGCTATATCCCACAGAATGGCGAAGTGCGGGGGATGTTTTCCCGCAGCGGATACAGTGCTCGCGAAGCTGATGTCACGGACGGCCTCAGCAACGTCATCATGATTGGCGAAGTTGTTGGCGGATGGTGCCGATGGCAAGACTGGGGCTATCAGAGCTGGGCGACGATGGCGCATCCGATGAACTATCGAAACGATTTCTACAACGTTACTGGCGGATGGAATCACGATAGTCATAACGAGTGCATCATTTTCCGCAGTCGGCATGTCGGCGGTGCTCACTTCGCATTGGGCGACGGAAGCGTGCAATTCTTGAGTGAGAATATTGACGGCGCCGTCTATCGAAATCTCGGTGACAAAGCGGACGGAAACCCAATCACCGGCATCGAATAAGCGACAGCTTCGCAAAAGGATAATTCATGAAGGCATATTCGTTATTGGCTACTTTACTCTGTCTCAGCTTTCTCGGCGGATGCGGCGGGCGTCCGGCTGGCGCTCCTGTTGTCGCTCCGGTCGCAGGCACTGTTACGGTCAACGGACAGCCGTTGCAGAATGGGGAGATTATTTTCTACCCGACAAAAGGCCGCTCGGCTCGCGGTGAAATCAAGGACGGCAAGATTCAGAAGGTGACGACGACCATCGAAAATGACGGTGCGCCCGTCGGCGATGTGCAAGTCGCGATCTTCTCGCAGGTCAAGGATGATAAAGACCCGAGCGGAATGGGTACGAAGTCATTGATTAACACCAAATACAATGACCCGGCAAAATCCGAGTTGTCCGCGAAGATCGAAACCGGAAAGTCCAACGAGATTAGGTTCGACCTCAAAGACTGATATGACTTCTGCGATCTGCGTCGCGTGATATCGCACTCTCAGAAGTTGATACCGGCGCGACGGGCTTATTGCTCGTCGCGCCTTGCTTTCCGGCTAATGCCTTCTGCCGCTTGCTTGATACCGATTCGAGCTCCGTGCTTTGATCGCTATACCAACCAGCGCGTGAGCCAATTGGGCGGCAGATCCGGCTGTAGTAATTGTTCGTCGCAGCCCAGTCGGCGGAGCACGCTTTCGGCGGCGAGGTAGCCGCTGCGCACCGCGCCCTCCATCGTTGAGGGCCATCCGGTGCTCGTCCAATCGCCCGCGAAATGCAGATTGCGAATAGGCGACTGAGCGACCGGACGCAGCGCGTCGACTCCGGTGCGCGGCGAGAAGACGGCTTTGTGCTCGGTGATCAGCCGCCCGTGCAGAAGCTTTGCTTCAATTGCTTCCGGCCAAACTTCGCGCAGTTCGCTCATGACTCGATCGAGCACTTCTTGTTCGGTGAGCTTCGTCAGATCGAAAGCCGCGCTGATCACGACTTGATAGTAGAAGCCGCGCTCCGTCGATCCGCGTCCGAAGAGCCACTGACTGAGCCGGTTCACGAGCACTGCATGCGGCAGGTTCGTGATCGAGCGATCGAGCCACAAATGCACGCTGCCGATCGGCGCGGTCTCAATTTGATCGAGCCGACGGATGACGTCATGCGACTGCAATTCCGACGGCACGATTCCGCCGACGAGTTGCTGCGGCACCGCTAACACAATCTCGTCAGTAGTTAGTTGCTCGCCGTTTCGCAGTTCGACGCTTTGCACTCGCATCAGTCCGGCGGCCAACGCGTGCTCGACGAAGAGCGCGTCATCGGTCGCGAGCAGGCCCGCATCAGCAGTCGCGTAAGCCGAGTTGAGCGCACGTCGCGAGCGATAGTGGTCGAGCAATTTCTCTCCGTTTGAGAGCACGCGCGCGACACCGGCATTGAGTCGCAAGTCGACACCGTGCTCGTGCAGCCAATTGGTTAACCGCGTCCCGTAGATCTCGTCCAATGGGACTTGCGGAATCCAAACGCGCCATCCGTCGCGATGACGGATGAACCCGTCGACGAGCACCTTGCGGGCATACTTCAAACCGATGCGTTCAAACGATTCGCTCAGCGCGCTGACGAGTACCGGCTTCCAAAACGATTCGATGACGGCGTCTGATTGCCCCTGCCGCGAGAGCCAATACGCGAACGATTCGTCTTCGCCCCAGCGCGCCAATGCCAATCGCACGAGTGCTTGCTGCAATTGCTGCTGATCGCGAGCGGTCAGCCACTGAAAGCCGCTCATCGCCTGCGCGAGATGCAGCGGCGCGAACCACTGATTGGCTTCAAACGTTGCGATCGCAGGCCGTGCCGTTTCAGCGTCTTGTCCGCGCGAGTTAGTCGCAACAGTCGGCGGCCCGACAAAGAACAGTCGGTCTTGCGGGATGAGGAGATCTCGGCAGCCGATCGTTTCGCACCAATGAAAAAAATTGGTGCAGCAGCCCATCACGACATGCTGGCAGTTGTCGATCGTTTGCCCGGTCTCGCGATCAACGATCGAACTTGCTCGACCGCCGAGCCGACCTCGCGATTCGAGCACGGTCACGCGCACATCGCGCGTTGCCAATGCCGTCGCTGCTGCGAGTCCCGCCAGTCCTCCGCCGACGATGACAACATGCGGCCTCACATCAGCCTCGCGATCTGCGACCACAAATCTCCCGAGAAGAGATCAACCATCTGCGCGATCCCCGCGTCGACGATCTCTTGCGCCGACACGAACTTTCCGGGTCGAGTCCACTTCGCGATCGTTGCCTCGGGCAGAGGCAGCATCTTCGCCAGCAAGTCGTCGAGTCCCTTTTCGAGTTCGCCAAAGTGACGTGCCCATTCCGCAGCTTCTTCGAGTCGTACTTCCTCTTCGCTCGACCAACGAATGGGATGAAACAGCATCGTTGCATGCGGAGTGATGAAGCGTCGTTCGCAGGCGGCAAAGGTGACGATGGCCGCTGACGAGCATTCGCTGACAACGACTCCGGTCGCCTTTAAGCCGCGCAAGCGAATGATCGCTGCGAGTGCGAGTCCGACATACGCGCTGCCTCCGCCGGTATCGAAGAAGATTGTGCCGCTGCTCTTGCGAGGCACGTCCATCAGCCGCTGCACGAGATCCGTTTGCTTGTCCGTGAGATCGCCGTTGATGGCGATTTCCCATGGCTCGTTCTCGCCGCCGGAGCGAAACGGTCCTGTCGGAAAAGGAGCGGGATAGCGAGTGAGCCCGCGCTGCGGGCCCTCGGATGAGCGAGTGCGACTACGAGTCAGCGGTCGTCGAATTCCAGTCATCAAGCAAGCCTCTCGGATGAAGTGCAAAGCAACCGGCGGAGCATAGAGAGCAGTTCTCATCGCGACACGTTGAGCGATGAGTTCGGTATGTGCGCGTCGCTCGACTCGGAAAATCAAGCGACGGCATTTTGGTGCTGTCAGAATTCTTCCACTCAACCTCGCGTCGCTGCGCCAACGTCAGGCATTGCGTTTCACAAACTCGACTTGAACAATCCTGCCGCTCATCAAGACCACTCTGCGGGCGATGGTTGTCTGTCTGAAGTGGTCAATGCGAGCGGGCAGCAAAGTTGAGGCAACAGTGGCGACCATCTTGATTGTCGACGATTCCGCCGTTGATCGGCGCTTAGCGGGTAAGCCGCTTGAGTCGGCCGGGTTTCAAGTGCTTTATGCCGAAGACGGTGCGAAGGCGCTCGAAGTGATTGCGGGCGGTACTCTCGATCTCGTCGTGACCGATATGGTCATGCCCGAAGTTGATGGCCTCGAACTCGTGAAGCAGATCAAGCTCAAGTACCGCACGCTGCCAGTCATCGTGATGACCGCTCATGGCAGTGAAGAGGTCGCCGTCAAAGCGTTGCAGATCGGCGCGGCGAGCTACGTACCGAAGAAGAACGTAGCTCGTGATCTCGAAGAAACGGTGCGCGGAGTGTTGTCGGTGTCGTCGGCGAAGCGCGCCGAGCAAGCGATTCTCGACAGCTTGACCTCGGTTGAGATGCACTTCGAACTCAAGAACGAGACGGCTGCGATTCGACCGTTGATCGCTCACATGCAGGCGCAACTTCGGCAGATGCAGGTCTGCGACGACAATGACATCGTCCGCGTCTCGACGGCATTGCAAGAGGCGCTCGTCAACGCGATCGAGCACGGCAATCTCGAAATCGACTCGGCCCTGCGCGAGCACCGCGACGGCAACTACGGCAAGCTCGTCAAGCAGCGAGCGACCGAGGAGCCCTATTGCACTCGCCGCGTCCGCATTCAAACGCGCATGTCGCGTGAATCGGCTGAGTGGGTCATTTGCGATGAAGGCCCCGGCTACAACCCCGAGATCCTGCCCGATCCTCGCGATCCCGCGAACTTGCAAAAGGTCAGCGGTCGCGGCCTGCTTCTCATTCGCACGTTTATGGATGACGTCTCTTTCAACGAGACCGCCAATGAGATCCGCATGATCAAGCGCCGCACGAAGTGAGGACCGGATGACTCGCTCGCGCTGCTTCGGAGTCTTGCTGCGGCTTTGCTGCTTATTGTGCTTCGTCGGTCTTGTGCCGTTCGCACTCGCGTTGGCCGACGAACCGCAACGCATCGAGATCACCGACTTCATCCCGTATGGCCGCGAGCCCGTCGACTACTTCTCGTCGCCGACGAACGATGCTGTCAGTCGCTTGCAGCAGCGGCTGAACTCCGGCGAGACGAAGCTCAATGGCGAGACCCCGCAGGGCTATCTCCGCTCGCTGCTCACTGAGTTGAAGGTGCCGCTGTCTTCGCAGTTGCTCGTCTATTCGAAGACGGCACGAAACCCCGAACGCATCGGCCCGAAGACTCCGCGTGCGATCTACTTCAACGACGAAGTCTCTGTCGGATGGGTGCCGGGAGCACTTGAGCTTGAGATCACCGCAACCGATCCGCTGAAGGGCATTAATTTTTACACTCTGCCGCAACCGTCCGAGGCGCCGCGGAACTCACCGCTTGCCTTTCAACGCAAGGATCAATGTCTCGCCTGTCATGCCGGTCGCACTACGCTCGAAGTTCCCGGCCTCTTGATCCGAGGCTTTCAAACCGATGCGACGGGCAAGCCGGTGATGGGCTACTCGGTCATCAATCACGAGACGCCTTACGAGAAGAGATGGGGCGGATGGTTCGTGCTCGGCACGCCGCCGGGCTTCGGACATCGCGGCAACTTGCTGAGCAACGCCGACAACGATCGCGACAAGATCGAGCCCGACTTTCGCGCATCGCTCACCGACCTCTCCGACGTCGCACGGATCAACGAGTACGCGACGGCATCAAGCGACGTCATTGCGCACCTCGTGCTGACTCATCAAACGCACGGCCTCAACTTGATCGCGCGAGTGGGACTCGAAGCGCGTTTCAATCGCCGCTCCGACGCGGAAGACAAGCTCTTGAGATATCTCGTCTTCGCCGACGAACCCCCGCTGCCAAAGCCGCTCGATCCCGAAACGATCAAGCGTTCGGCCTATCGTGAATGGTTCGAGTCGCACGCTCCGACAAGCAGTTCAGAGCGGTCCTTGCGTCAGTTCGATTTGCAGACGCGAGTCTTCCGTCATCGCTTGAGCTACCTCATTCTGCATCCGCTTTTCGAGTCGCTGCCGCCGTCCTGCCGAGAACGCCTCATCGGTCGACTCGAAGCCGCGTTCCGCGCCGATCCGCCGCCAGTCGGCTACGAGCACATCCCCGCCGCCGAACGTGCCGAGTTACTCAAACTGCTGCCGAAGATCGCGGGCGGTAAGTAGCTCTGTCGGTCACGTCCTTGATGGCATCGAGGATTGGCAGCCCGCTCTGATGCGACAATTTCACGGTGAAATCGGCAAGTTTCAGGGAGTTCTGCCGACTAAAAGGCTCCGTATTGTCGCAAGCCAGCATGCATCTACTTGGCGGCAAACCGGCGGTGAAGTTCGATCAGCGGACCATAGTTACCAGTATCTGCGGCACGAATGGCCTCAAGGTAGTCGCCCCGAATCTCACTCTCACCGCCAATGGAGTCTTCCGGCCATTCAGTCATTGGCGATCGATGCAGCTTGAGCCAGATATTGGCGAGCAGTCGCGACCAGCGTCCGTTGCCATTTAAGAACGGATGAATTTGGACCGCGCGATGATGAAGATGAGCCGCTTGCTCAATCACGTCGGGCCAATGTTCTTCCCAGAAAGCTAAGTCGTCACAAAGACTCAAGAGTTGGCCCGACACCTGATGCCAAGGGGAGCCGAAATTGAGATCCGTTGTTCGAATCTCCCCGGCCCACTTCCACACTTCACCGAACATCTCGCGATGAAGCTTCAGCATCCAAGACAGATCAAACTTCGCGACGCGGCGCGACAGAGTGCCGCCCAGATACTTCACGATGGCCTTACGGACATTTTCAGCTTCCACAATCGAAAGATCATTTCGATTGCGGACACCGTCGACATTCAGCCCAGAGATGTCGATCGGCGTTTCGCCGGGAATCGATTTCCAAGAAGTGGCCATCATTCCGCCCATAGCCGACGACGAGATCCCGCTAGGAGTTCGTGAATCGTCTTCGCAATCATCTGCGAAATCTGCCGTGAGGAAACGGCCTGAGCTTCAAGGGCGGATGTGCCTTGAACCATACCAACAAGCCGCTCAGCCTTTTTTCTCGCTTGCCGTTCAAGGATCTCATCAGCAGGCAATACGGGAACGGCATCTAGCTCCATTCCCATGGCGCGAGCGATAGCCACTGTGTTCTCGAAACTGGCGGACGAACTTTGCCTCGAGAGAACGCGATGAACAGTAGGCAGCGAGACTCCGCAGCGCTCGGCTAACGCGGACTGGCTTAGCCCGAGTTCACGGCGACGGTTTTCGAGTTTCTCAAAGAGTGGTTGGCTAGTCGACATGTCTGATCTCCATCATCTGATTCTGCATCATAAATGATGTGAGATCAATCGCGCATTGAGATCGTGCGTCGACAATGAAGCATGCGAAGTGGGCTTTCGAATCTCGCCCCGTTGAGGCTCAAGATGCAGCCGAGTCGCGCTCGGTCCGCAAGCAGCGATGTCGATCCAATCACGCCCCGCAGAAGAGCAGTCTCAATGAGCGGCGGGCGGCTGAACCGGGGTTGCCTCAGAGCAATGGAATCAACGACCGTTCTCTGCTGCGGCAGGCTGTCGGATGATGCGACTCGCCGCGTTATTCATAGGAGATCAAGGATGATCCGAGTCGCTGCTCTCTGTCTTTGTCTTGCTTGCGCGGCCGTTGCTGGTGCGATCGAGGCGCGCGCGAACGATGACGTGCATCCTTGGCGCGATGATGCTGCTCTGCATGCCGTGCAGTTTGTTGGGACTCGTCACGGATGGGCCGTCGGCGATCGCGGAGTTGTTTGGCGCACGGAGGATGGCGGAAAAAGTTGGGCTCTGCAGAAGACGCCGACAGACGCTGCTTTGCACGGCGTCTGCTTTGTCACCGCTCAAGTTGGATGGGCCGTCGGCAGCGGCACGCAGGCATTCACCGGGCTCGGCTATGGAGTGATCCTCAAGACGACCGACGGCGGACGAAGTTGGGTTGATCTGAGTGCGAAGTCGTCGAAGCCGAAGACGTTCGGCAGAAACATGAGCAAAGGCATTGTGCTCGATCAGCCGAAGAGCACCGACCACTTCCCGCCACTGCGATGCATCAAGTTCTTTGGCGCCGATGAAGGCATCGCAGTCGGTGAAGCATCGTCCGGTTTTCCGACCGGCTGCCTCATGACGACCGATGGCGGCGAAACATGGGAAGCTCAAAAGGGCGATCCGATGCCCGGATGGCTCGGCGCCGACTTCCGCGAGTTCGAGCACGGCATACTCGTCGGCGAACGCGGTCGCATCGCGCTGTCGAATGAGTTCGAAGTGCTCCGGCCGCGCACTGACCGCCGCAGTTTAAGAGGAGTGCGCGCGGTTCGTTTCGCTGATGGTCTCGATGCATGGGCGGTCGGAGACGGAGGGCTCGTGCTCAAGAGCAGCAATGGCGGCGTCAGTTGGGAAGCTCCGCCGAAAGCCTTGCCGATTGAAGTCGGAGTCTTCTCGGACTTCCGCGCGGTCGCGACGCATGACGCTCATGTTTGGATCGCGGGAAGTCCCGGCGGTCGCGTTTGGCACTCGCAAGATGGCGGCCGTCATTGGAACGCGCAGCCGACGGGGCAAACTCAGCCGCTCTATGCGCTGACCTTTCAGTCGGAGCGAGTCGGCTTTGCGGTCGGAGCCTTCGGGACAATCTTGCGCACCGACGATGGTGGTGACAGTTGGCACCCGGTGCGCGGAGACTCGCGTCGCGCCGCATTGCTGTCGCTGCATGCTCGGCCCGAGCGAGTGCCATTCAACGCACTGACAAAGTACGCCGCCGAGAATGGCTATCGCGCTGTCAGCGTCATTGTCCCGCGCTGGGACTCGCTGAATGAGGACCGCGATGCTGCCGGTCCGCTTGAACGCCGCGCGAACGATGCGATGCTCGCTGTCGGCGGTCAGAGTGCGGAAGTTGGATGGCGTCTTCCGGTGAGCTTGCCGGAAGTTGATCGCAGCGTTGATCGGCTCACTGAGGAATGGCAGAAGCACACTGAAGGCCGCATGGTCGAGATCGTGATCTCGGACTTTGTCGCGAAGTTGCGGCAGTGGCGTCCGAGCATTGTCCTGCTTGATCAACCGACTGAAGACGATGCGGTCGGCAAGCTTGTCTTCACGGCGGCACGCAGAGCGATCACGGAAGCCGCTGACCCGACGCGCTATCCCGAGCATGAGCAACTCGCCGGATTGAGTGCCTGGCGCGTCGAGCGAGTCTGCGTGCAGATCAACTCGAAGGATGCCGCGAAGGTCACTGTCGACCCGTTCGAGTCACTGCCGCGCATGCAGAGCATCGTGCATGAGTTCGCAGCGACGGGCCGCTCGATGCTGTTCCCGACCATTCAACGGCTGCCGCAACGCGAGTGCTTCAACATCGAGTTCACGCGCGCGGCGAACGATGCCTCGGAGAGCAAAGACGCGGGCATTCAACTGACATCCTCGCGCGAACTCTGGACCGGGATCTCGCTGCCCGCGCACTCGGATGCGAGACGCGCTCTGCTCCCTCTGCACGATCAAGAGCTTGAGAAGCAGCGCGAATTGGCGACTCGGCAACGCAACTTTCGAGGCATCGTTGATCGGTACTTAGATCAACCGGAACGCGCGGCTCAGCTATTGGCCGAGCTTCGCGGAGCACTGCAAGGACTGCCGAAGTCGCAAGCGGTTCTGCAACTCGTGCAACTGGCGGACGATCATCGCCGACGCGGGCAGTGGTCTCTCGCGGAAGCCGTGCAGATCGAAATCATCAACCGCTATCCCGAAGAGCCGGCAGCGGCGGAAGCGATGTTGTGGCTGCTGCGGTTTTGGAGCAGCGAAGAAATGAGTTGGCAGCGATCGCGCAATGTCAGCTTGCAAGCCGGGCAAGTGACGACGGATCGCTACGCGCTGCTCAACAAGTTGAAGCTGTTAGTTGAGGCATCCGGGCAGCAACTGGATGACCCGCTCGCCGTCGCGCGAGCAACAATGCCCGATCTGAAGAACGACGTCACGACGCTGTCGACGATGCCGTCTCAAGACGCGAATCAATGGCGACAGCAGACGGAGCAAGTTTGGCTGCGGCAAGCAGTGCAGTTGGCTCGGCTCATCCGGCAACGCAATCGCCCGCTCTTCGAGACGCCGCAGGTGCAGTTCCCCTTAGCGTCAGCATTGCGTCGCAGCGGCATGCACGCGGTCATCACTCAGCTCGCACAAGACGCCCCGACGAGCCCGCTCTCGGGACTGATCTCGAAAGAGATGCTGCTCTCTCAAGCTTCATCGGAGCAGCCGCCGACTCAGTTCGCGAATTGCTTGCGAGCGAATTCACGTCCGAAGCTCGACGGCGTCTTGAGCGACGACTGTTGGCGAACGGCCAAAGAAATTCGTCTCGTCGCTGATGCGCGAACTCCGACCGAATTCAACGGCAGCTACCCGTTCGTGCTGCTGACTTATGACAGTCAGTTTCTGTACGTCGCTGCGAACATGCCGCGCGTTGAGGGCCTGCCAACAGACGGCCCGATCTACGCCGGTCGACGACACGACGCCGATCTAACGGGCTTTGATCGGCTGACCTTCTCGCTCGATGTGAATCGCGACATGGCGACGAGCTACCTCATTCACATTGATCAGCGCGGGCAAGTGGCCGAGCAATGCTGGGAAGACGAGCAATGGAACCCGCAGTTGTTCGTCGCAGTCGACGCCGACGAAAAGCGCTGGCGGCTCGAAATGGCGATCCCTCATCAAGAGCTAACCGGCACGCCTCCAACCGCCTCAACCAGTTGGGGAATTCAAATGACCCGCACGCTCCCGCTGATCGCGACCGAAACATGGCCACCGAGAAGAGACATCACCGCCCCCAGCGAACCCGGCATGCTGCAGTTCCGCTAACCGCGCCACTTCTTTCGGACTGACTTCTTTCGGACTGCGGCAGCCCTGCTGCCGCTTTCCGTCCGACAGCCTGCTGTCGGACGGGGATTTGTTCTTACAAT